>JAJQFC010000372.1 GCA_021201355.1 Planctomycetaceae bacterium
GAACGCATCGCCGGCATCCCGATCTCAGAGTCGTCCGTCAAGATACGCATCGGCGACCTCGAGATGCACACCGTCTCGGAAGCCCGCCACGGCCCGGTGGCGGCGATGGATCTGGCGCTCCGGAAAGCGCTGTCCCCGGTCTTTCCGTTTGTCACCGCCCTCCGCCTTATTGACTACCGCGTCCACATCGTGAACGCCCAGGCGGCGGCCGAGGCCCGCGTCCGCGTCGTCATCCAGTCCCGGGTCGGCCGGGACACCTGGGGCACGGTGGGCGTGTCCGACAACATCCTCCACGCCTCCTGCCAGGCACTGGTGGACAGCTTCCAGTACCTCATTATGCGGAAGAAAAAGAAGATGGCAGGCGCGGCCAGACACGACCATGTAAAAGAAAAAACCCGCCATTCCCGGCGGGTTTTCATTTACTGCGGTACACACGAATCTGAGAGCCGACCGGATGCTTCCGCCCATGCCGACCGGATTATCGACCATCCGCACCGGCATGATTCGACGCGCCGCCTACCGCGCGGCCAGATATTTCTCCAATCTGTCCAATGCCTCCTCGATATTCTCGAGGCTGTTCGCGTAGGAAAAGCGGAGAAACCCCTCTGCTCCGTCGCCGAAGTCGATGCCCGGGTCGGTGCCGACGCCGGCCTTTTCCAGAATGTCCATGGCGAGGTCGTAGGAGTTATGGGACAGGTGCCGGGCGTTCGCCAGAATGTAAAATGCGCCTGTCGGCTCGACTTTGACGTCGAGGCCGAGGCGGCGGAGGCCGGCGAGGAGCACTTTCCGGCGCTGGTCGTAGGTCTGGCGCATTGTTTCGACTTCCGGCCAGGCGTGCCTGAGGGCGGCGACGCCGGCCTTCTGCACGGCGGCGGTGGTCGAAATCATGAAGTTCTGCGTCAGGACGACCATGGTCCGGATGAGATCCCGGTCCGGCGGCAGGATAAGGTAGCCGAGGCGCCAGCCGGTCATGGCGAACAGTTTGGAAAAGCCGGAAACGACGACGGCGTTGTCGGTGTATTCAAGAATGCTGTGTTCGGGCTCGTCCCCGTAGGTGAGGCCGTGGTAGATTTCGTCCGAGATGACGAGGCGGCCGAGGCCGGCGATGTCCCGGAGCCGATCCGCATCGAGGATGGTGCCGGTCGGATTGGCCGGTGAGTTGATGACCACCGCCCGCACCGAATCGTCCAGGTTGGCGCGGATGTCCTCCGGCCGGTAGAGAAAGCCTTCCTCCTCCCGCACCGTCACCGTTTTCGGAACGCCGCCGTAGAACTTCACCATGTTGTCGTAGCACGGATAATGCGGGTCGGACATGATGACCCGGTCGCCCGGATTGAGGATGGCGGAGAACAGCATCGTCATGCCGATGGACGATCCGGGACAGACGAAAAACCGTTCCGGCGCAACGTCGACGCCGTAGCGATTTTTATAATAGCCGGACAGCGCCTCCTTCAGTTCCGGATCGCCGAGGGACGGGGTGTAATGGGTCTCGCCGTCCCGGAGCGCCTTGTCGTGGGCGTCCTTGATAACCGCCGGCGTGTCGAAATCGGGTTCGCCGATTTGCAATTGGATGACGCGTTTGCCGTCGGCTTCGAGCTGCTTGGCCCGTTCGAGAATTTCCATGACGATGAAGGGGGTTATCCCCTTCGTCCGGTCGGCGGTGGAAAACATGCGCTGATCCCCTCGAAAAAACTGGTGCGTCACGGTGTGGTGCGACGCTCCAAAAAACCGTTTTATAACCCTAACCGAAGCGCCCGGCCGACCGACTGAAGGTACACTCCGGCGGCGAAGTCAGGCCCCCGGAGGTAGAACGCCACCGCGAACGCGACGCTCACCACCAAGAGGACAACGGAAATGCGGAACAACACGTTCCATATCTTCATGTCCCGGTTCAGGGTCTTGGAGTGGCTGGTCGGCGGCAGGAAATACCCGAGCGCCGCGCCGGCGACCAGGCCGCCGATGTGGGCGCCGTTGTCCGCCCACGCCACCAGGCCGAAGACGAGGATGTAGACCGTCCACTGGACAAGGTGGGCGCCGAGCCGTTCGCCGACGTGGTACTTGTTCCGGTAATAGGCGCCGAGAAGGAGGCCGAGAACGCCGCAAATCGCGCCGGAAGCGCCGGCCGAATTCTTCGGCGAGTTCAGGAACATGTTCCAGGCGAAGGACAGGAAGCCGCCGCCGATGCCGGTGAGGATAAACACGGCGAACAGTTGCCGCCGGCCCCAGAGGTGTTCGACCAATCGCCCGAGATCCCGGAACGCCCAGCAGTTGAACAGGATGTGAATAAGGCCGATATGGAGGAAACAGTACGTCACCCAGCGCCAATACTCATGGCGGCTGGCGACGAGGGCATGGAAGTTCGAGCCCATCCTGATATAGGTCATGCCGTCGGCGGCGAGCATGGACCAGAGACCGCTTCCGCCGCCGAGACGATAGTTCCCCGGCAGAAAGAAGTCGGCGATGATTTGCAGGAGAAACACCGCCGCGATCATCCCGATAAGGAACCGGGTCATTGAATCGGGCCGGTTGAAAAACTTCTTTACCACGCTCCGGATGCCGGAGTTTTCCTTGAGCCGCCTGGCGCAGAACGGGCAGAACTCCTCGCCCCGGTTCACCAGGTTGCGGCATCCGGGGCAGGTCTGGAGCCGGTTTTTGGACGGGCCGCCACGGAAATACCAATCTGCCATCAGTGCTCCTTGACGAGATTCCACAGCCCCTCGGAGGTGGTGCAGTTGAAGAGTTTCGTCCGCATCGCGTCGTCCCGGAAGATGGCGGAGGCCCGGGCGAGGTAGCGGAGCCATTCGGCCTGGCTGTCCTCCGGCATGGCGACGAGGAGGATAAGACGGACCGGGTTCGCGTCGAGGGAGCCGTATTCGACGCCCCGTTTCAGGACGGACAGGGCGGCCGTCGGGTAGCGGACGGCTGAAGAGCGGACGTGCGGCGCGCCGATGCCGAGGCCGAGGCCGGTGGCGAGGGCTTCTTCCCGCTGCCAGATGCCGGCGGCGACCCGGGACAGGTCCGAGATGTTCGGTGAATCCTTCAGAAGATCGAGGGTGCCGTCGATGGCCTGGCGCTTGTTTTTGACGTCCAGAACCCTGACGCGGTCCTGGGCGAGGTATTTGCTGAATTCAGACATTTTCATTTCCTATACGCATTCAACCAATGCATGACGAATCAAGTGGCCGCCGCGGTCCCGCGTGGGACGGCGCGGCGATTGTAAAGGTCCGATTATACGGATTGGCCGGGGAAAGAGAAACAGAATCTTATGGCCTTGCCGAACCGGATTTGTATAATGGACGCGAAAAGCGCCGTTCGGCGGTACGAAACGGCGAACGAGGATTGCGTGCCATGTGGAAGCCGAAAGTACTGGAAATTTCCGTCGCCGTCATGGCGGTCCTGGCGGTGGTCGGCATCGCCGTCCCGATGGCCACCCGCATCCGGGACAACTCCGACCGCCTCGCCTGCCTCGAGAACCTCAGGCAAATCGGCATCGGCATCCGGCAGTGGTCCCTGGCCCACGACTACGCCCTGCCGCCCGGTCGCGGCATGTCCGGCTTCTGCAATTCAGACACCGGGGAACCGCTCCGCGGCAACCTCTACGCCATCGAACCGGGCCTGAACGCGCTGTGGGACAAAGGCCGGGGCGTCATCACGGACGTCAACGTCTTTCGCTGCCCCGGCGACCGGAACCTCGAGCCGCCGCCGGCAATCGGCGAGGATTTCACTTCGGCCGGGCAACTGTCCTACGGCATGACCGGGGATCTCTATCCGACCGACGTGCCGAACAAGGTGGTGGTGGCGGACAAGTCGGACCGGTCGCTCCCGGACGGAGCGCGCCGGAACTGCGCCCACCACGGCCACCGCCTGACCAACGTGCTGTTTTTCGACGGCAGCGTCCGCAGTTGCGACGGGCCGTATCTGCCGCCGGGAGTCGGATCGGAACTCGGCAGCATCTATATTCGTGAATCGGGATCGCAGAACGATACCTATATTCATTGACGCGCCGGTGTTCGGAACGCTCGTCGCCGTCCGTGAAAAACTTTCGCCACAACGACGCTTTGCCATTTGAAAAACGTATCGGCGTCCACGCTGACGCCGCCACGCCGGCATCAAACCGGTACTGCCGTCCCGATTGCACCGGGCGCGGCGAACCTTTCCGGCGGCGGCGATCCCACAAGGGGAACAACGTGCACAACATCAACACGGTTATCTTCGACGTCGGACGGGTTTTGATCGGCATCGATCCGCGCGGCCGCAAGTTCGGCAAACTCATGACCGACGCCGGTTATCCGCCTGAGGAAGGGTTTGAACGGCTGTCCTATTCGGAAGAGGTGCGGAAGCACATGACGGGCGAAATCGATTCCCGGCAGTTCTTCGCCATCGCCCGCCGGAAGTTCCAGCTTCCCCACACGTACGAAGAGTTCGCGGAAGCGTGGAACGACCTGTTTTACCCCATTCCGGAGATGGAGACGCTGTTCCGGGAGGTCGCCGCCCGCTACCATGTCGGCCTTCTTTCCGACACCGATCCCCTGCACTGGCGCCGGGTCGGGGAAGTCCTCCCGTTCATTGACGTTGTCACCAAACCGACCCTGTCCTTCGACGTCGGCTACCTGAAGCCGCACCCGAAGATGTTCGCGGCGGCGGCGGCGAACTGCAACCGGTTGAAGGAGGAATGCCTGTTCATCGACGACCGCATCGAAAACGTCGACGGCGCCCGCTACAGCGGCATGCCGGCCCTCCTGTTCACGACGCCGGAAAAACTGCGAAAAGACCTGGTCGGCCTCCGGGTTCTGTAGCGCTTTCCGCCGGCGGGTGCGGTAAACGGTCCGACACGGCCTTTCACGAGAGAGAGGCGCCCGGCGCAGGCAGTAACGATAACCATGTAATCGGGACGTTTGAGGGATTTGCCATATTCTGGAGTCGTTATGGAGTGGTGGAAATTGTTCAGCGGCACCTTTGTCCTCATTTTTCTCGCCGAACTCGGCGACAAGACCCAACTCGCCGCCCTGGCGAAAACGGCGGACAGCCCGGGAAGCTCGATGGCGAAGTGGATAGTCTTTTTCGGCGCCTCCCTGGCCCTGGTCGCATCCACGTTTATCGCTGTTTTTCTCGGCCACTTTCTCAAGTCGCTCATCCCGGACGAGCGGTACATCAGGCTGGCGGCGGCGATTCTCTTCCTGATTTTCGGCGCGTCCATCCTGTACGAGGTGTATTCGTCCTTCCGCCGCGACCGTGAAACTCCGGCCGCCACAGCGCCGGCGACGACGGCGACCGCGACCGATACCGCCGCAAACGCCGGGCCGGGACTGGTCGGCGGCCTCGCCCTCCGGGCGGCGATGGATTTTGAATCCCTGTCCGTCGACCGATACCGGCGGCTGGCCGCCACCGCCCCGGCGGATCTGGCGGCGCTTCTTCTCGATCTTGCGCACGAAGAGGAGGGCCACCTCGCCCGCCTCCGGCGCATCCCCGAAGAACTTTACGACGCCTGCCACTGGGACGGAACCGCCTGCCGCATCGATCACCCCACCGTCCGGTCCGTCCGGGCCGATCCGAAAAGCCGCCAGGTGCTGGACGACCTTATCGCCCACGAAAACGCCACCGCCGACTTTTACCAGAACCTGGCCGGACGCACGCTCATCCCGTCTATCCGAACCGCCCTCCTTGGTCTCGCCGACGAGGAACGCGGCCATGCCAAACGGCTCGGAGAGGCGGTCTAGATGGCGGACGAACAGAACCGGTCCGGGACCGAGACCGGACGCCGGCGGCTGGCGGCGCTGATGGCGGGCTGTTTCATCCTCGGGCTTGGCGCCATGTACCTGATCGGCGCGCTCTCCGGCCGCCACCGCGCCGGGCCGGACGAAAACGCCGCCGGTACCGTCGTCACAACGCCGGTACCGGTGCGGGACGAGGACGTCGCCCGGTTTCTCGAAGCGGTAAAGGCGGAGGACTACGACGCCATGCGGGACGTCGGCGGCCGGACGTTCCGGAAGGGTGTGGTCGTGGCTGATCATGCGGAGTGGTTTGGCGACTACGCCACCACCTCGCATCCGCCGTATGCGGTGTATGCGTTTTATGTAGAACTGGCCGAGACCCGCGGTCGGCGCGTCATGTTGACGGTCGACGCGGACGGGGTGGTGGATTCGTTCATGGCCGAGGAGATGAAGATTGTCGAGTGATCCGGAACCTGAAGAAAAAAGCGCCGCCCTGTTTGTCGACGATGCCGTCCGCGCCGCCCAGGCGGCGGTGGAGCAGCGGTACCTGTTCCGGAAGATCGGGCTGCCGTTCGATTACGCCTCCGACCCGGACGACTTCCCGTCCAAGGCCTTCGCCACCGCCCGGGAAGCGCGGTCGAACCTGCCGAACCCGTCCGGCCTCGGCGGCGGTTACCATTTTTCCTGCCGGAACCACGCCCTCCTCTTCGACGCCTACCTGCTCCGCATCGAACTCGGCATCGAGACCGCCGGCGACGAAGCCATTCTCGACCGCCTTATAGGCGGCCTTATCCGCCTCGCCACCATCGCCCCGAAGTCGTTCCTTGTCAGCGGCCTGGCGCCGGACGGTCGCGGTTTTTACGGCGCCCCCCGGCGGGAGAACCACGCTGCCTGGTCCTTCGCCGTGGCCCGGGGTCTTGTCACCGCCGCCATAGCGCCGGAGAGCCAGGAAAAATTCCGATCCATCGTCGGCAAATGGATAAACCGGGTGCGCCGTGAACGTTTCCGCCTCCACGGCGTCGACGGCAAAGCGGTCTCCGGCGGCGACTTTTCCCTGCCGGAAGCGGCGGACGGACCGCTGTACCTCGCCATGCACCTGGTCGCCGCCAAGGCGTCGCAGGAGGATCGGGACTTTGAACAATATGTCCAGGCCGTCCTCGAAAACGACGGCGCCCGCCTCGCCCCGTACACGCCGGACGGCGGCTGGCAAAACCGCCTGCCGGAACTCCTCTGGCGCCAGGCCAGCCTCGCCCTTCTCGCCGCCAACGACTACGACGAAGCCCGGGTTGTCCGCTACCGCGCCCTACTCGTCGACAATGCCAAAGCCGCCATCCCGTTTGTGGACGTGTGGCGGAAATGGGATGCGTCCCTGGCGGACGAGCCGGTGGACCTGAATTGGCGGACGTTCCCGAAGGCGCCCCTGGAAGAAACGCCCTACGGCTTTACGCCGCCCGAGTCCTGGCGCCGCATCGACAACGACCGCTTCCTGGAGGATGCGCTGTCGGCATCCTACGCCGCCCTCTTCGCCGCCGACGCCGACCTGGTGCGGGACGCGGCGGACAGCATGCAGGAATGCCTCACCACCATTCCCTGGGAAAAGTGCCTGACCCTGACGGCGGTCGCCCCGGCTATCGGCGTCCATGCCCGAGGCGTCGAACTGGGTTTGTGGGACACCACCCTGTTCGAATCGCGGCGGACCACGCCGTCGTCGGAGACGTCTTTCGCCGCCAAGTACCTGGAGCCGGATTACGACGAATTCCATCCGGACAAGGCCGGCCACCGGACCGCGCCTCCCGGCAAAAAGAAACCGCCGCCCGAGCAGGCGGCGGTCAAGTCCGACGGCACCAAGCGCCGCCGGAAGCGGAGAAGGCCGAAAGCCTGACTGGGCGGGCGGCATAACCGGCGCCTGACGACAGGTGCGGAATAATGCCGGGCCAAACAAGGTCATTCGCCACGACTTTTCCGAAAAATTCCGAAAAAACGTTGTCACAGGAACATCACGAAACAAAAAACCAGGGGCGCCCACATGGGCGCCCCTTCCGCGTTTTACTGCTGTCCACGTCGGGGCGCCGTCACACGCATAACGACGCCCCATACACACACTCAAGGCAAAACACTGTACCACGCTCACAAGGAAATTCGCCGGCCCCAATGCCGACAAATCACATCTGTTGAAGAGCTGTCGTATCGGACAGCGTCGTCACTTCGAGAAAAAAGACCGTACTTCCCCCTCCGCCCATATAACATGGGCGGCCACCGGTTAACAATCATATTAGAGGAAAAACAGACGGCGTGCTGAACCGGCCCCTACACGGCGAAGTCGGAATTCGCCGGGATCGCCACTGCCATCGTCGCGACATTCACGCCTCTTCGGCCTGACGCTCCAGGGTGTCGCATTTCCCGCCGCAGCCTTTGGTACAGCCGCAGCCGCAACCACCCTCGCCCCGGGCCGTCCCCCTGAACCAGCGGAGAAAGAAAAACCCGGCCGCCGCGACTATCACTACCGTAATGACCGTTTCCATTATGGATGTCCCGCCATTCATTTCACCAAAACGCCCCGCCCGATACGGGCAATCACCGTTACCTCGAAAGCGCTTTTTCCGGAAGACACGCGCCGTTTTGGTTCCGACCCCGCAAGTAGTCATCGCCAAAACAGCGCCTAAAAGCCCAGGAGTTTTATATCTAAAACTATCAGTCCCGAAAAAAAGCTTTCGCCATAAAGGCAAAGCTCTTCTTCGTCATGTATACCATAGTCACACAAGAACAGGTTTAACGATAGTACCGAACACGTTACGATCAACCGTATAACACGACACGGCATATGTCCGGCGTACTGGTGCTTCCGGTTCTACCGAACCATGACGTAGTCGGCCATACCCCGGGCCAGGGCCAGGCGGCAGCCGCCGACCTTCACGATCATCATGCCGGGACGGGCGCGGTTGACGACGTCCACCGTGGCGCCTTCCACCAGCCCGAGTTCGCAAAGACGGCGCCGTTCGGGACCGGTTACCCGGTGGACCCGGTACTGGGAGCGATCGGTGGCGGTGGCCAGCGGTTCACAAGCGATGGCATTTCCCTGAGACAAGATCATTTTTTACTCATCCTTCGTGCGGAACACGTCCACAATCGACACGCCCCGGCCCGGCGAACCATCACCGCGTCCCAGGGAAGACCATCCATCGACGGGAGCCACATGGTTGCCCCATTCGTCGGGAGTGTCGTGACCAGTATTTTTTAGAAGCACTAATGTTTGGTCTCTAAAACTATATATCACCACGGCGTTTTGATCAAGCGAAAAATTCCTTATTTTTTAAAAAGGATGCCACCGGCCGACCCGACAACCGGTCCCGACCCGGCCCGGCGTCGCGCTTAACCGGCCGTGGACAATGGGATAGCCATCCCGAAAAACCGGAGAAGCGGCTCCTGGAAAAAGTAAAAAATCACCGCCGCCACGGTCAAAAACGGTCCGAACGGGATAACGGACGACCCGTTCCGCCAGCGTTCCCGCAGTCCCGCCATCCCGGTTTTTCCGTTTCCCTGCCCGCTTCGGACCTTCATCCACGATCCGACGACCACGCCGAGAACCGACCCGGCCAGGAAGATAAACACGACGGCGAATCCGCCCAGGAACGCCCCCAACAGGGTCATCAATTTGACATCGCCGAGGCCGAGGGCGCTGTCCACTTCCGGGTCGTCCCGCCGGGCAGCCTCGATTTGCCGCCGGAACGCCGCCGTTCCGAGGTAATAGACGACGAGGCTGAACCCGAGCCCAATCGCCGCCCCGACCGCGCTCACGGACAGGCTTCGGAGCCACGCCGGCGCCGGACCGAGAACGGCGTCCAGGACCATGTGCCATTCGGCAAAATCGATGGCGGTGGCGGCGTGGTGCAGCACCGGAAGAAGCGGCGCCGCCGCCAGCGCCAGGACCAGCCCGCCAAGACTGATGACGTCCGGGATAATGAAATGGTCGAGGTCGATAAAAAACACCACCAGCATGGCCGACACAAATGCCACGCCAAGCAAGCCCATCCCGATGTTCGCGCCCGTCCCGGCGGTCATGTCGGCCAGGTTCCAGCCGACAGCAGCCCATAGAAGGCCGTTCCCCAGTTCCACCGCCGGATAGCGCGCCGCTATCCGCGTCCGGCAGTCCCGGCACCGGCCGCGGAGTATGAGCCAGCCGAGGATCGGCACGTTGTCGCGCGTGCGGACCGGCTTGCCGCAGCCGGGACAATGGCTCGGCGGCCGGAGAAGGCTCAGGCCCAGGGGCAGGCGGTAGATGACGACATTCAGGAACGAGCCGACCACCGTTCCGAGGACAAACAGCGTTGCGGCGTAGAGAAGGTGGAGTGTCAGCGGCATCGGCGCTCGATTCTCAATCAACGTGCGGGCGGCGGATGGACCCACAAGACGCGCCCGCACCGTGGGACCGTCGTACAGTTGTTCGGCGACGTCACATTGTATACGAACCGCACCGCCTGTCCAGCCGTGCCCGACGCCGCGTCGCGTCTTCGGTACCGTCAACGTCGGCGGTCCGCCCTGCCGTTCCGTCCCCGACATCCGGGCGACGCCGTGGTTGCGGTCCCGGAGTTCCCGCCTCGCTAAATGCTCATTCGACCGAGGCCGGTTTTCCTGCCGCGGTCGCCCTTCCTTATCGGAACCTGTTGTCCCGCGCCAACTTTGACCACATTTTTCCTCATCCCGAGTGAAAGGCCTTCGTCCGTTTCGGCAAGTTACTTGAGTGTTTTTATTGAATTCCCCGGAAAATTTTATGACTAAGAACAACCAGTTCCTCTATCTCCTGCTCCTGGCCTGCATCTTCTGGATGCCGCCGCCGGGCAAGGCCGACGCCGGCGAAACGTCCCGCCGGCGCGGCGAGGAATATTCCGCCTCCAGCGGCGGCGGCCGGACAACGACCCGGATGCGCCTCCAGACGCCGGCGGCGGCCCGGGCCGGGCCGGTGGTGCCGAAAAGCATCGCGGAACTCCGGAACGTCGCCGGGCAAAAGTACCTCTGCGTCGAACGGGGACAGTTCCTCGTCGCCGGAGACCTCGACCTTCTGGACTACGAATACCTTATTGACGGCGTCCTTGATTACTGCGCCGACGCCCTTATCCGCACCTATTTCGACAAGGGCCCGGTCCGGGACAAAACCGTCAATGTCTTCGTTTTCCGGAACTACGACAGTTACGAATCCGGTCTCAGGCATTTTCTCGGCATGGACCCGATAAGCCCCTACGGGCACTACGGCCATACCCAGAAATACATCGTCATGAATTACGAGACCGGACCCGGCACCCTCGTCCACGAATTGACCCATGCCCTCATGTCCGAGGACTTCCCGGAAGCGCCGATCTGGCTCGGGGAAGGCATGGCCAGCCTCTACGAACACTGCCGGGCCGAGGGCGACGGGCTCCGGGGCGACGACAACTGGCGGCTTCCGGAACTGCAGGCGGCGATGGCGGCGGACACGCTGACGCCGCTCGGCAGCCTGCTCGCGATGTCACCGTCCGACTTCCGGTCGAACCGGGAAAGCCTCCACTACGCGCAGGCCCGGTACTTTTGCAAATTCCTTGAAGAAATGGGCCTGTTGCCCCGCGTCTACAAGGAATTCCGCGACCGATACTCGCAGGACCCGACCGGTGCGAACACGCTTATCCGCGCCTTCGGCCGGCCCCTGGAAGTTATCGACAGCGCCTGGCGGCGCTGGGTCGCGTACCAATACTGGAAGGAATGAACCCGTCCGGCCGTTCGGCCGCCGGTAAAAACGGGAGCTGGCCCGGCGGCCGGAAGGAGCCTTCCTTTGTGGTATGTACTTGCGGAAAACATGGTACATTGATTAAATAGGGGAACGGTCCGCCAACAGGACCGTTCCCCGAACTTTATACCACTCGATTCACCTGGAGAGCAGCCATGAGCGCCACACCGAGCAGGAAGCGGGAAGGAAAGTACCTGACCTTTGCCCTGGGGAACGAGGAATACGGCATCGACGCCCTCAAGGTCCAGGGTATCCTCGGCATGCAACAGATTACGCCCATGCCGCAGGCGCCGCATTATGTCAAGGGGGTCACCACGGTACGCGGCAAGGTGGCGCCGATTATTTCAGCCCGGCTCAAACTCGGCATGTCCGAAATTGAGTACACGTCCGAGACCTGCATCATCCTCGTCAGCCTCCGCACCTCCTGGGCCGGCCTTATCGTCGATACGGTCAGGGACGTCATCGACATCTGGGAAAACCAGATCGAAGACGCGCCAAAAACCGCCGGCAGCTACGGCGATCAGGAAGAGGTCATCGGCTTGGCGAAAATCGGCAAAACGGTGAAAATCCTTCTCGATATCGAAAAACCCTCTCCGACGTCATGCCGGACGAGGATAACGCCGCCGCGAACGCCTTCCCCCTCGACGGGGAATAGGACGCGGACGGCCGGATACCCGCCGGGACGGCAGCGCCGCTCCGGAAAAAACCTGATCAACGACAGTACGACACGCCACCCCCGTTCAGCGCCCGGGAGTGTTCCGCCATACCCGTTCCGGGCCGGCGGGACAGCCGACGGCGCCGGACGGGCGTGGCGTTTTTCATTGCCGTACGAAAAAATGCTTCCAACGAAAAAATCGAGAAAATTACGGAGACGCCGGTATTTTTATCTTCCCAAAAGTGGTCCATACGAGTAAAATTGACGCCAATTGTCTGTACGGAGGAAATTTTCGGGTTCCTGCGAACGGGCTGTACCTCATGACCTACCGCCCGTAAGCGCCTGCTTGCCAGACTGTTGCCGGCAGGCCTTTTGACTCTCGTCCTGGAAAGAAAACCATGCTAAAGGGATTCCTGCTCTTTCCCGGTCAAGGCGCGCAAGTCGTCGGAATGGCGAAAGACGCCTACGACGCCGGGGGGCATGCCGTCGCCCTCTACGAAGAAGCCAACGAAATTCTCGGTTTTGACCTTGCCGACCTGACTTTCAATTCCTCACCGGAAACTCTGGCGAGAACCGAAAACTGCCAGCCAGCCCTCCTGGTCGCCAGCCTCGCCATTCTCGACACCCTGCGGGAGCGACGGCCGTTCAAGGTGCTCGGCGCCGCCGGTCTTTCTCTCGGCGAATACACCGCCCTCACCGCCCTCGAAGCCATCGACTTCGCCGACGCCGTCCGCCTCGTGCGCCGTCGCGGCGAACTGATGGAAGAATCCGGCCGCGGCCAGGACACCGGCATGACCTCGGTCATCGGCCTGGAAGCGGCGGTGATTGAAGAAATCTGCGCCAAGGTCACCGCCTCCGGTATCGGCCTCGTCGTCCCGGCCAACTACAACTGTCCCGGCCAGGTGGCCATCTCCGGCGCCAAGGTGGCGCTTGAAAAAGCGGCGGAATTGTTAAAAGACGCCGGCGCCCGCCGGGTGATGCCCCTCAATGTCTCGGCCGCCTTCCATTCGCCCTTTATGGACCGCGCCAGAAAAGGCCTTGCCGCCGCCCTTACCGAAGTGTCAATCCGGAACCCGATGGCGAAATTCGTCAACAACGCCGACGCCCAGGTCCTCACCGACCCGGAAGCCATCCGCGACTCCCTCGCCCGTCAGGTTGTCGAGCCGGTCCGCTGGGAGCAGAGCTGCCGCCTTATCGTCGGCCAGGGCGACACGATATTCTACGAGGTCGGGCCGGGCCGGGTCTGCGCCGGCCTGATGAAACGCATCGCGCCGGAGGCGACGGTTGTAACGATAAACTCTCTCGCCGACATCGAAGCGCTCCCCAACTGACGCTTCCACAAAGTTCAACCCTTTCCGCGCCCGGCTCTCCCCGGGCGCGGTTTTCAAGACGCGCGCTTTTACAACAGCTTTTTTTCGAACATAACGAGTCACCAGCGGCAACGAAAAGACATACGCACATCTTTCACACGAGGGGAACGGCTGTCCCGAGCGAATGCCACCGTGCACAACGGACGCTCCGGCCACCCGCCCCAGGACAAAGGAGAACACTTCATGCGCGGCAAAAACGCGGTGATTACCGGCGGTGCCCGGGGTATTGGCGAAGCCATCGCCACAGTGCTCGCCAAAATGGGCGCGAACATCCTTATCTGGGACGTTCTTGAAGACCAGGCCAGGGAAACGGCGGAAAAGCTCGCCAAGGAACACGGCGTCAAGGCCGCCGGCTACAGCGTCGACGTCACGAACGGCGCCTCGGTTGACGCCGCCGTCGACAGCGCCGTCAAGGACTTCGGCGGCATCGACATCCTTATCAACAACGCCGGCATCACCCGGGACGGCCTCATCATCCGCATGAAAGAAGAGGACTGGGACAAGGTCATCGCCATCAACCTGAAGGGCGTCTGGCAGTGCACCAAGTCCGTCGGCAAGGTCATGCTGAAGGCGCGGAAGGGTTCCATTGTCAACATCGCCTCCGTCGTCGGCGTCATGGGGAATGCCGGCCAGGCCAACTATTCCGCCTCCAAGGCCGGCGTCATCGGCCTGACGAAGACGTCCGCCAAGGAATTCGCCTCCCGCGGCGTCCGGGTCAACGCCGTCGCGCCCGGCTATATCCAGACCGCCATGACGGACAAACTGACGGAAGAGCAGCAGCAGCGCATGGCCACCCTTATTCCCCTTGGCCAGCTCGGCACGCCGGAAGACGTCGCCGACGCCGTCGCCTTCCTTGCCTCGTCGGCCGCCCGCTACATTACCGGCCAGACCATCAACGTCTGCGGCGGGATGGTGATGTAACCCGCCTCTTCAGGCATCCATTAAAATAAACCGGAAGGCGCGCAGAGCGTCTGCCGGTTTTTTTTGTTTCAATCTGTGAGAGTATCACCTGAGAATTTTGTCCGTTCTCCGTTTATACCGTTTCATTCGCTTGTCGGCTTGCCTTCCACTCGGTTCCGGAGAAATAGATGCCCTTGCTCGTGGGTTGGTTCAAATAGGCGAATTTGCCAATGAGTGCCGTCAGGTCGTCGTTAAAATGTGAGAGCGCCGATTTTGGATCGGCGTTGTACATTTCCCTGAAAGCTTCGTTCGTTTCCGCCAGGTGCGAAATGGACGAAAGAGCGGAAAGGCGTTGGATTTTTTGCGTAACATTCTGCTCGCTTATGCGCGCGTAAAGTTCGTTCGAAACCCTGTGTAACTCTTCCTCCTCATCCTCACCGGAACCTGCCGGTACGGAAATGGCCGCTCCGCCGGCTGTAAAACTTCCCGTTGTTGAAGAAGTGGAACCCGGTCTATCATCAAATACGGAAAATGACCCATCGGACTGTTCGAACTTTCCTTCCGGCAGCCTTTCGAATCTGGAGGTGATTATTATATAGGAAAAGCTTCCTTCATCGCCAAAGGTGAGGATGCTCGTGGTTCCACCTTCCGGTATGCCAACGTTCTCACGAGCCCCGTTCATCATGTCATCGAAGGCATCCAGTTCCTGCCGCACCATGCTGTCGAGTTCGTCCAGCGTGGGCGCCGGGTTTGTCTCACGGTCGATCATGTCGCCAATTTTTGGATGTTTGAGGTTTTGCGTATACTCCGTGGACAGCTCCACGGAATCGCCCTGATTGACCTGGTTACTTTCCGATGGTGATTGCTGTGCCGGCGCGGTCGTTTGGCGAGACGCATATCCATACGCTCTTTGCCCGTAGGTTCCACTTCCGATGGTCATGGTCATTGACTGCTCCTCCATGTGCAAAAAATGCCGGTTTTCTTTTCGTACCGCCTCCGCAGGAAGAACAAACAAACTCCATGCCATAAAAACCAAGGACGAAACCATCCGATCGTGGTTGGGTTATCCTGTCCTCTCAAACCGGTTATGAGCCAAGGGCACAGCGGTCGTTTCACCCTGATATAAATGCGGCAGGCGCAAGAAGCACCTGCCGTTCTCCATTTTTTGAACCACCAAAAGCCTTAACGACGAATCGGCGTGCCACGGCATTTCGGGCAAACTTTAAAAACTCGCTCCATACATCGCCGTCAGCGAATGATTGACGTACTTTTTCCCGAAGACAACATCGTATTCCAGCCCGAGGACGAACCGGTCCCGGAGCTTTATCTTGAGTCCGGCCCCGGCCGTCCCGTACGACTCGGCAATCGCCGCCGATTCGGCCTTGTAGGCAATGTTCGGACCGCCGGCACTGTCCACCAGCCGCATGGCTGCTTTGGCCCGTTTCGACCCGAACTGCGGGACGTATCCGGCCCGGATTTCCGGCGTCCATAGGGAACAGTGACCGCCCGACCTCAGGAACGACGACGCATACGTCCGGTTCACCGCCACCATCACCGGCACCTGGACATTCGCGTACGTGCTTTTCCCGACATGGAGCCGGGACTGATTGTTTTGCTTGTTCCAGTCGCTCTCGCCGAACGAGCTTATCCGAACATGGCTGAAGTCGGCGCCGACCGACGGCACTATCCGGACGTCTCCCGGAACTATCCAGACATAATTCATCTTCATCCCGGCCGACAACACGGTATCGTTGAAATTCCCCTTGTTCTGTTCGTACGCCCCGGACCCGTCCGGACTATATACCGCCCGTTCCGTCCGGTTCCACGACCGGGACAGCCCGGCATAGCCGTCAAAGAGAAAACAGCCCAACGCCTCGCCGCCGTACAGCGCCAGGTGGAGGGTGTCTGCCTTGTTCTTCGTGTGGTAGCCGTCCCGGCCGGTCAGCTTGCGGCTGTCGTAGCCGACGGCGAACCCGACAGCGCCGGATTCGCCGACCAGCCGGGTGGCGCCGGTGGCGAAGCCGGACACGGTCTGGTTATAGCCGAGGTGCCGGTCCCGGGCCTTCCGCGTCTCCCGCATCAGGAACGGCACATCCCACATGACCCAGCGGCTGCCGGGGGCGGCTACGCTGTTCGGAGGAAGCGGCGCAGCGGCGGCGACAGAATCATCGGACGCATAGGCGGTGGACGTCATGACGTCGGCGCGGTTCTGGTAGTGGGCGGTCTGGTTGTAGCTGTAGGCGGACGGCAAGGCCCGGCGGAATTCGCGTTGGGCGCTGATGGACGCCGCCATCACGTCCGGGTATAGTTCGCCGGCAAACGAATTGAAATAGCGGTTGGCGACCGGGTCCGAGGTGGGAGTCCGCCCGGAGTCGAGGAGCGCGTTCCGGACATGCCATGCGTTCGCGGTCAGTTCAACCGACTGCGCCGCCCCGGTCAGGATCAGCCAACCGAGAAGCGTCACCACCAGGATCACCACGCACTGCTTTCCGGACATCCGTTTCATCGCCATTTCCTCTTTCTCCCCCATGTACTCACGACGCCGATGCGGCGTCGACTGTTTTTTCAATAACGACCTGCGCGACGGCCGTGTCCCGCGCATGGCTCAGGCTCAGGTGGATGACGCCGGCGCCAAGCCGCCGCGCCGTTTCCGCCGTGGTGCCGTGCAGGCGGATTTCCGGCCTGCCCTCGCCCGTTCGGACCACCTCGATACCAAGGAACGTCACCCCGCCGGTCCATCCGGTGCCAAGCGCCTTCATGACCGCTTCCTTCGCGGCGAACCGGGCGGCAAGGCTTTCGTCCGGATTCGGTTTCGCCAGGCAGTAGTCCAACTCTTCCGCCCGAAACACGACCCCGCCCAACCGCTCGCCATGCCGTTCCCGGAGGTGGGCAATGCGGCCGATATCGACCATGTCCACGCCGATTCCGAAAATATCCGCCATAACACCTCTCCGAACGACCGATAATCCGCTATTCACCCGCTCCCGCGTCCGATAATGACTCGCCTCTTGTGTATAACGACCAATAGCCGGGATCGGATTCAGTCAAACTGGCAGGTTTTCAACTTTTTCCGAAAATAATAGACGACGGCCATGTCTCGCCGCACGGCGCGCTGGGTGAAAGTGAAATTCTTATTTCATTAATTCAAATTACTGCATCGAATATACTTGCAAAAAATTCTGTGCGGCCGGATCCTTACAGCGCCATAAACACACACTTTATTCGAGGGGAAACAGGCATGTTTGGACGGGCGGGTATTGGACGGAAGATTGTCATTCTCCTGGTCGCCATGCTGGTCATCACGGCTGGCGCGGTCATTCTAGTGAACCGGGTCTTTTTTCAGCGCACCATGCGGCGGCAGTTAAGCGAATACCAGCTCCCGCTCGTCTCCGAAACCGCCCTCGCTTCCGTCACCGGCAAAATTCTCACCGTCTCGGATGCCCTCCATCTCCTCGCCATCAATCCTCACCTCCAGAACTGGATGCGAGCCGGGGAACCCGAAAGCGGCGACGACGACATCTACCGCCTGGCCGAATCCCTTATCGAAACCTACGACACCCTCGGCGCGAACTTCATTTCCGACCATACCCGTAAATACCTGGACGTCCTGGACGGGAAGCGCTACCTCCGCCATGTCCGGGAGGAGGACGACTGGTTCTTCGGCTTCCGGGACAGCGGCCAGAAGGTCGGCATCGTCATTTACGTCAACGACCCCGACTGGGGCACCAAGGCGTTCATCAATGAGCGGGTGGAACTGGACGGCGCCTACCGGGGCATTATGTCCGCCTCCATCGATCTGGAAGACATGGCGAAGCAATTAAACAGCATGAAGGTCGGCGACCACGGCGCCGCCTTCGTGGTGAACGAGGCCGGGATGATCCGGTTTATCCGGAATAAAGACCTCATCGGCCAACAGGTGGAGGCATTGGCCCAGGCCTACCGGGACAACTGGACCGCCATTACCGGGAACGACGCGTTTTCCTTCACCTATACCCGGGACGGCGACGACCGCATCGTCGTCACCCGGCGTATTCCCGTCCTCAACTGGTACCTGATCTGCGAAGTCAGCAGCGCCGAATTCGAAAGCCAGATGCGCGGCTCCCTCGCCCTGACTATCGTCCTCTCCCTCGTCCTCCTCCTGGTCGGGAGCGTCGCCGGCGTCCTGTTCGCCAGGAGCATTACGAAACCGGTCGAGCGGGTGACGGCGGATCTGGAAGGGAATGCCGACCGGATGGCGGCCCGGGCGGACGACATCGCCACGGCGAGTGCCGCCCTGGATACCGGTGTCCAGTCCCAGGAATCGGCGGTGGACGACACCTCGGCGGCGGTGCGGGAACTGAGCGCCGCCATCGCCGGCAACGCCGAAAGCGTCCAGGGCGCCGAATCGGCCATGCGCGTCTGCGACGACACCGTCCGGGACGGGTTCGACGCCATCAAAAGGATGACCGGCGCCATGACGACGATCAGCGATTCGTCGGAGCAAATCCGGAACATCATAAACACCATTGAAGGCATTTCCTTCCAAACCAACCTCCTCGCCCTGAACGCGGCGGTGGAGGCCTCCCGCGCCGGCGAGGCCGGCAAGGGCTTCGCCGTGGTGGCGGACGAAGTCCGCAATCTCGCCGGCCGTTCCGCCCAGGCCACCAAGGACACGACGCAACTCATCAGCGACACCATCGACCGCATCGGCGAAGGAAACGCCATTGCCCAGAGCCTGGAGGAACAGTTCAAAGCGATTATCACCTCCCTGGACGACGTCCGCGCCATGCTGGACAAGATCAGCCGCAGCACCGGCGAACAGTCTGGATCCATCTCCAGTATTAC
Organism: Planctomycetaceae bacterium; assembly: GCA_021201355.1. Taxonomy (GTDB): domain Bacteria; phylum Planctomycetota; class SZUA-567; order SZUA-567; family SZUA-567; genus JAJBSZ01. The sequence goes on from JAJQFC010000372.1 coordinate 19,216, forward strand.
CTCGGCCATGGCCAAAGTGGATTCCATCTCGAACGACACCGCCAAACAATCGGCCGCCATGACCGCCATCAGTGGCGACCTGGCGACCCTGGTCGACAATCTCCGGCGGAACATCGACGATCTCGGCAGCATTCTTGCCAAACGACCGAAGTAAAATGCAGTTGGCACCGAACCGTGAACCACTACCCGGGAAGGCAAAAGAGTGTGTCATTGACCGTGACAAAGGGGAATTGCCATGAAGAAAATCACGTTGGCCGAGTCGAATAAAATAACGTCGCCAAATCCGCTCACCCTCGTCTGTACCGCCGCACCTGACGGTAAAACAAACATCGCCCCCATCTCATGGTGGACCAAGCTGTCCTTCAAGCCTGAAATGATCGGCTTCGCCATGGCGAAAACGTCGTACAGCGGCGACATGGTGAGGGAGACAGGGAAAGTGATTCTCGCCATGCCCACCGAAGAAGTCGCCGAGGCCGCGTTTGCCTGCGGAACGGTTTCCGGACGGGACACCGACAAGGTCGCGAAATTTTCCATCCCGATGACGGAGGTGCCCGGGAGCGCCATCCACATCCCGAACGCCACCTGCCTGGCCTTTCTGTGCGATCTGGTCAATACCGTGGACGTCGGCGACCACTATCTCTATGTCTGTACCATCGACAAAATTTACGGCGACACCAATCTGAAAGCGCTTTTTGCCTGGGATGAAGAAACGGTGAGCCTGCGCCCGGCGAGGTAATCCCACAAACAGTTGTGGAACTGGCACCGCCTGCACCCATACGAATGGAGAAAACGTCCGCGATGAACGAAGGCGACCCGGTCGGCCGGCCGCCGGCCCTGTACGAAGACAAGGATGTCCGCATCGTGTACCTGCCGCCGATGACGGTGGCCGCCGCCTGCGCTTCGGGGGATGGCTGCGAAGTAAAGGCAGGAAACATGATCACGCGGTACGTGGTCGAGAGCAGGCTATTGTCAATAAAGCCCGACGCCCGAAGCTTCGGCTTCGATTGTTCCCGGGACGCGGCTCCCATCGGCACGCCGTCCCGCATGTACGAAATGTGGGTCTCAATCCCCGATGCCATGGAGATCCCTTCTCCGTTGGTGCGGCGGGAATTCCACGGCGGCCTGTATGCCGCCCATGCCTTAACGAATTGGGATTTTAGGGACTGGCGGCTCCTCGGAGAGTGGGTCAGGAAAAGCGATACATACGCCAGCGATTGGGGTGCTCCGCGCTGGGCGTCGGAGGAGACGCCCGTCGGGCAAGGTTTGGAAGAAACGGCGAACTACCCGGAGTTCATTGCCAACGGCGGCCGGATGGAAGATATGCAGCTTGATCTTCTCTTTCCCATTACGGAAAAAGCACAGACGGTCTAAACCGGCAATTCATTCTATTTCACCCTGTTCCACAAGGAGGATTCCATGTCCGACAATCTGCGTTCCCGGCCGCTCCGCATGGCCATGATCGGCGGCGGCCCTGGTTCCGGGATAGGCGAAGCGCACCGCAGGGGAGCCCGGCTGGACGGTCAGATTACCCTGGTGTCCGGCGCCTTCTCGAGTACTCCCGAAAAGTCCCGCCAACAGGGCGAGGCCCTGTACCTTCCGCCCGACCGCGTGCACGGGGACTGGCGGGAACTGATCCGGGACGAGATGCGGCGTCCGCCGAACGAGCGCGCCGATTTCTTCTCCATCGTCACGCCGAACCACCTCCATTACGAGCCGACCCGGGAAGCGCTTCTGGCCGGCTTCCACGTCGTCATGGACAAGCCCATGACCATGACAGCGGAAGAGGCCCGGGATCTTGAACGCTTGGCCCGGGAGAAGGGCCGGGTGCTCGTTCTCACCCATACGTATGTCGGCTACCCGATGGTACGGCTGGCCCGGGATCTCATCAGGCAGGGCCGCCTCGGAAAAATCCGGAAAATCCATGCGGAGTACTTCAGCGGCTGGCTGTCCAGCCCGGTGGAGCGCCAGAACAACAAGCAGGCCTCCTGGCGCACCGACCCCGCCCTGGCCGGCGCCGGCTGCCTCGGCGACATCGGCACCCACGCGGCGATTCTGGCCGAGATGGTGACCGGGCTCCGGATGGAGGAAGTGGCGGCGGAAGTCACCACCTTTGTGGACGGGCGCGGCAACGACGACGACTTCGCCATGCTGGTCCGCTGGGAGGGCGGCGCCCGGGGAACCATCTGCGCCAGCGAAGTGGCAATTGGGGAGGAGAACGACATTTCCATCCGCGTCTACGGCGACAAGGCCAGCCTGACCTGGAGCCATGCCGATCACGAACACCTCGTCGTCCGTTACCCCGACCGCCCCAAGGAATCGTGGAGTAAGGGATGGGAGTATGTCGCCGCCGCCAGCGACGCTGCCTAAAGCGCCAGCCGCATGTCCTCGAGCCAGCCGGAGGGCGTG
>JAJQFC010000021.1:0-853 GCA_021201355.1 Planctomycetaceae bacterium
ACTCCCTCGTCTTCTCCATTAACGGCACGCCGCTCGCCGTCGGCGCGGACGGGCTGGTTTCAACCACGTTTGACGAAACTGGCACATACGAAATCATGGTCACCGCCACCGACCCGGCCGGAAACACGGCCAGCCGGACGCTCGTCCTGACCGTCGCCGAACCGGTCGTCGCCGAGGCCGAACCGCCCCACGTCTCCATCAGTCACAACGCTGTCGGCGAAGTGCATCCGGGACGCTCCGTCGACTTCACGGTAACGTCATACCACGACATCCCCGTCGTGTCGCAGTCCCTGACCGTCAACGGCCGGGCGGTCGAACTGGATTCTTCCGGTCGCGCCACGATTCTCCTCGACGCCGTCGGTGACTACGAAATCGTCGCCACCGCCGTCGATGCGGACGGCAACATCGGCACCCACCGTATCGTTCTCTCGGTCGTGCGCGAGGTGGACCGGTCCGACATGGAAAAGCCAACAGTCTCCCTTTCCCACACCGCGACCAAAACCATGCGGGAAGGCGACTCCGCCGTCTTCACTGTCACAGCGACGGACAACAACCGCGTGGAAAAGACGACTCTCACCGTCAACGGCGTTGATATACCGCTCGACGCGAATGGAACCGCCACATATGTCTTCGCGGCGGTCGGCACCTATGTCGTCGTCGCGAAGGCGTTCGATGCCGCCGGCAACGAGGCTGTCACCACGTCCCTCATCACGGTGGCGGCGCCGGCCGATACCCAGCGTCCGACCGTAAAAATTACCGCCAGCAATTCCGGCATATGGAAAGTTGGGGAGAAGATTGACTTCCATGTCGTCTGCGAAGACAACGTCGGCGTCGTCCGGATGCAACTGGTGGT
>JAJQFC010000021.1:863-21368 GCA_021201355.1 Planctomycetaceae bacterium
GTGGTTAAGGGGATTGTCATCGAGCTGGCCGACGAGGGGCGGGGAAGCTTCATCGTTCCAGCCAGCCTTCGCGGAGACCAGTTCATGCAGGCGTACGCCTGGGACGCGGCCGGCAACAGCGGTATCGGATATTTCTGGCCGACAGTCACCATGGACTTCCCCTCATCCACTCTGACCTTTGGCGGATCTTTAAATACAAACACCACATTCACCAAGCCGACGGATATCGTACTCTCGGCGTCCGACCCGCTCGGAGCCATCGGTAACTGGGAACTTGCCGTCACCAACACGGCTACTGGAACAAAGACCATCCTGGCCACCGGCACCGGCAATATCGACAACGCCGCCGTCGCTTGTCTCGATACCACGTCCCTCGCCAACGGATCCTACACCCTGGCATTCACCGCCGAAGATGCCAACGGCGTGTACGACACGATTACGAAAACCATCGTTGTCGCCGGCTCGTACAAACTCGGCAACTTCGAACTTCCGTTCCAGGACTACAGCACGACCGTCGGCGGTTTTCCGGTCCAGGTCAATCGCACGTACGATACCCTCGCCACGGGTGAATCGGGTGATTTTGGTTACGGGTGGAATTTGGCTAGTATTCCGGTATCCATCTCAACCAATCATCCCCTCAACCTCTACAAGTACCCGTACAATCTTGCCTGGTCGCTGCCGGAATGCGCGTGGCGGCGGGACACGACGCTCACCATGAATTTGCCTGACGGCAGCACGGCGACGTTTCAGGTATGGCTGGATGCAAAAATTCTTAATGGCGAGATGCGCTGTACCTTCGATATGGTCTGCATATCCGGGCAAAACATAACCTTGAAAATAGAGAATTTCGAAGCCTTGACGCGCATGCATAACGTGGATTTGGACTCACAGGGAAATATGATAATTAGGTCCCAGCAGTCCTACCTCAATCCCTCCCACCGCGCCTGGAACGCGGTCTACGCCATAACGATGGAAGACGGCCTGACCTACCTGTTCGACTGCCATACCGAAGAATGCATCGGCATGCGCGCTCCGGACGGCCGAACGCTTGAACTGAACGACGACGGCATCGTCGCCAAGAACCGGGACGGCAGCATTATCGAGCAGGTCAAATTCGCCCGCGACGATCATGGCCGCATCACCCATGTTGTCGACCCGTCCGGCGGCGTGGTCCTTTATGAATACGACGACAAGGGCAACCTGGCTTCGGTCACCAGTGCGTCCGGTCAGAAAACATCCTATTTGTATGTCGACGCCGCTGGCGCGCCCGACCACTACCTGAAGACCATCTACGACAACGATGGCAAGGTCGTCCTCGATGTCGATTACGACTACGCCACCGGCCGTATTCGCGGCATTACCGACGGGAACGGGAAAAAGACCGACGTTGAATTCACCCTCCAGTCCAGCACCGGCACCGGCGTGGAAAAAGTCAGGGACGCCGCCGGACTTGTCACCGAAGCTGTCACCAACGCCAATGGCGACGTCATCCGCACCATTCAGCACATTCCCGACCCGGACTACCCGAACGACGAATCACGGGTCTCGTACCTTATCACCATTGAAGACTACGACAACAAAGGAAACTGCCTCGGCGTCGCCCGCGCCTTCACCGTGACCGCCGAACAATTGGCCCAACTCGGTGCAGACCGCTTCGACTACATTCCCGACGACATTGTCTGGGAAGAACAGTCAACCTACGATTCCAAAGGCCACCGCCTCACTTCCACCGACGTCTACGGCAATACCACAACCTACGCCTACGACGCGTTCGGGAACGTGATAAAAACCACCGACCCGTTCGGCAACGAGTCATCCAGCACTTACGGCGTCAACGGCCGAATCGAATCCTCCACCGACGCCTTCGGGAACGTCACCCGGTACGAATACGACTTCAAGGGTTCCCTCGAGGCCATTGTACTAGAGACCGCCTCCGACGTCACTTTTGCCCGCTCCTGCGCCTCCTCAATCCGCTTGTCGGCTTCGGCGACTTCGTCCCGGGCCTGCGCCGCCGCCTGGGCGGAATGAAACGACAGCCGGCGGACCTCGTCCGCCACCACGGAAAATCCCTTGCCGTACTTGCCCGCATGCGCCGCCTCCACCGCCGCATTGATGGCGAGCAGATTGGTCTGGAAGGCGATGGAATCGATTGTTTTCACCATGCCGGTGAGCCGCGCGTACACTTCCGTCACCGCCGTCATGGATTCCGTCATCGCCCGCATCTGGTCCTGACCCTGCTGCGTCATCGACAAGGCCTCGGCCGACATCCGGGTCACCCTGGCGGCGTTCTCGACGTTCATCGCCGAATGCCGCTCCATGTCCGACAGCGTCGAGGCAATCTCCCGAAGAGAACCGCGCAGTTCGGACAAGCCGGCGGCGAAACCGTGGCTCGATTCGGCGATGGAATGGGCGCTTCCGTCCAGGTTGCCGGCGATGGTGTCGACCCGGGCCAGGACACCGTTCAGATCGGCCAGCGCCGCCTGGGTCTGGTTGCCCCGTTCCTCGAGGGCGTCCGCCATGGAGTTGAGGGCCTGGGTGAGAAGGTTGGCGTCGTATTGCGCGCTTGGTTCGAGACGGCGCGACAATTCGCCCCGACCGAGGCTGGCGGCGAAGGCGGTGGCGCGGTTGAGCGGCCGGAGCAACCGGTCGGAAAGGATGGCGATCGCCGTCAGGGAACAGACAAGGACGCCGAGGATGATGACGACGGTCCAGACGTTCAGCTTCCAGTCCGACTGTTCGCCCTCCCGCTGCAGCATTTCGCTGGTTTTGACCATGAGGGCGTTCTGCTCGTCGGAAAGACGTTCCGCCTGGCTGGAAAGGGACCGAACCGTTTCATTCTGGAGACTGTTGGCGCGGGCGGCAAGGTCGTCGGCCTCCTGAACGATCCTGTCGTTCAGCATAATCAATTTAATCCAGCCGATTTGGCGGGTGACGTTCCGCGGATCGTATATGGGCGCGCTTTCCTGGTAGGTGGAGGCGGCATGGTTTTCCACGAGCGCCCTGCCGACCCTGTCCGGCCCGAAAGGAACGGGCTCGCCGTCCGGAGACAGCCGCCGCAGCAACCCGGGATGGTCTTCCTGATAGTAGCCTCCGAAGTAATACCCGTCGTTGTCCTCCACCAGGAGGACGCCGATGTCGGAATCGTAGGCCGCGCTTCGGCAGACTTCGTCGATTTGGGCGTCGTCGTTCCTGGCCAGGTACGGCGCGACAAACGAGGCGATGAGTTGGGCCAGTTGCGTGGCGCGTTCCTTCTGGTGGCGGACCCGTTCGTTGGATTGCTGGGCCTTTATTGAATCGAGTTCGTCGGCGATTATTCCGCTGACAGTCGCGCCCATCTGGCGGAGGTTTTTACTGTTGCTGTCGGAAATTTCCTCAAAAAACACGTCGAGCTGGTCGTCCCGCGCCTGGCGGGCGCGCTGCTGCATGATGACAAGAACCACGGTAAGAATGACCATTCCCGAGATCATCAGGAAGGCGACAATCCCCATCAGGCTGCGTTGAATGCTCAACTTCCTGAACATAAGATCTCCGTTTCGGCTCCGCCCCCGCGCTTCGTTTATTTCTCGACGGCATCCAGTTTGACAAAATCCTCGTAGCCGAATTCGTGCCTGAGCTGACCGTTTTCCCGAAGGAAATCGTGCATGACCTTAAAGTCCTTCCGCGACAGGACGCCTGTCTCCCGGTCCGACCCTTCGGGCGGGAAAACGCTGTCGAGGCAGACGCCGAGCATCCATTTCTGATGATCTTCCGTCACCAGTTCGTCCGGGTCGTCGGCCACTTCCCGCATGACGACGGCGAGGGTTTCTTCGGGATTCGCCCTGGCGTATTCCCAGCCTTCGAGCGTGGCCCTGACAAACGCGCGGCACAGTTCCGGTTCGTTCGCCGCCATCGTTTCGCTGGTGTAGATGGCGTCTTCGGGGAAGTCCATCCCCATTTCCCGGAGCATGAAGCGGACGAGGTCGTCCCTGTCCACCTCGGGCGAAGTGAGGATAAGGTTGTATTCGTTATACTCCATGGCCGAGCAGGCGCTGACCTGTTTCGACGTGAACTGGGACACGGTCAGGCCCATGGGGCGCTCCCGCAGATTGGTGACGCCCTGGTCGTGGAAAAACGATTTGAAGACGAAGCGGTAGTACCCGTCCCAATAACAGACCGCCTTGCCGGAGAGATCGGTAATCTTTTCCACGCCGTCGGAACGGCGGGACACCACCATAAGGTTCGACCGGTTGAACATCTGGCCTATCAGGACGACCGGTTGTTTGGCGCCGCGCAGCCCGACCCCGGCGGAAAGGAAATGCGTGGCGAATTCGACCCGTTCGTCCATGAGCTGGTCGAGAGGGTCGCTCCGGCCTCTTCGCGCGTTCAATTCCACGTCCAGGCCATGCCGGGCGTAAATGCCCTTTTCCTTCGCCATATAAAAACCGGCCCACTGCGCCTGCGCTTTCCAATGGAACACCACGGAAACTTTCCGTAGCGGACTATCGCCACCGGCGGTTTCCCCCGCCGAAAGAGGCCGGGCGGTGGTGCCGGCGGCCAGACATACCACCAGCGCACAAACCAGGGAGTGGAATCGGCTCATCTGCGTCTCCTTGGGACAGAGGGTCGGGTAAATAAAATGGCGTCCGAACATTCGTGAGTACCGGGTCGTGCCGCGGGTCGTGATTCCAACTCCGAACGTCACCGTCCATGGAACGGCACGCCGTAAAACGCCGCCAGAAGGAAGTAAGAAGGGGTAACGCGCGACCGGCGTCCCCCCTTTATAGTACTCATACATTAGAATGGTACAGTTATTTACGCTGTCAGCAACTGTGAAAGCGACCGGCGCCTGGCGTTACGCGCGTGGTACCGCAGGACGCGCCGGAAATGAAGCAGCGTGCAGCACTGGAAAATGGGCGCATTAATTCGGGTGGGAGGTAAATCCGGATGGCAGGAACGGTGATCCGACGCCGATCCCGTGCCATTATAAAAGGCTGGCGACGACTTCCGTATGGGGACGCGGGATAACCACCTTCTGGACGAGAAGCCCTTTTTCCCCGGCGACGGCGGATCCGGCGTCGACGGCGGTTTTCACGTCCGCCACATCGCCTGTCAGAACCACGTAGCTTTTGCCGCCAATGCCGAAGGCGAGATGCAGGCGGAGGGGAATGACCGATGCGGCCTTGACCGCATAATCCGCCGCGACGACCGTGGCGGCCACGCTGTACGTTTCAATAATTCCCACCGCCTCGACCTTGTCCACCACCGTGCCGCCGCTGATGGCGGGCAGGATGGACGGATGGATGTTCGGGATGATGAAATCGTCGACGACAACATCCGGCATGACTTCCAGCCCGGCCCGTACCGACTGGTTCACGGCAGCCACATCGCCGCCCACCAGGACAATATATTTGCCGGGACAGATGGTTTTGGCGACCAGGATGGTCACGTCCGCCGTTTTGACCATGGCGTCGGAAATTTCGATGCCCCTGGCGATGCTGTTTGATTCGATCAGCCCTAAAGCGTGCACGTCCGGCTCCTGTTTACCCAACCTGGTTGGCATTCCATCGTAACCGTCACTTACAATGCGAGAAGACAGACCGCGTCGTCGTCGACCGATTCAACCCGTCCCGCGATGCTCGCATGCACCCGCGCCCCAAGGGCGTTTTCGGGAATCTCCGCCACAAGTTGTCCCGCCTCCACCATATCGCCCGGCGAAACGACAGGCACGGCCGCCGCGCCGATATGCTGCCGGAGATTCAACGACACGCGCCGGGGCCGGTACGCCGTTTCGTCCAGGGGAGCCTTACGGTTGTATTCGCCTAGATTCAACCGTGGAATCAACCGTGACACCGGCACCATGCGGTACGGAGCCATGGGGTCGGCGCCGCGTAACGCCCCGGCATACCGCGCCCCCTGCGCGCGGAATTCGGATTTCAGCCTCTGGTTGAGCCGCATCGGGGAGATGTCGACGGGGCAGGCCCAGGCTTCGCACACGCCGCATTCGGAACAGGTCAGGGCGGACAGCAGTACCGACGGATTGCCGATGTTGTTGTAGTTCACCGAACGCACAATGAGATGCGGCGGCAGTTCATGCCCGATCATATGGCGCGGGCACAATTCGGTGCAGAGGCAGCACTGCTCGCAGACGGTCCGCGCCACGCGGAGCCGGACCTGTTCGGGCCTGGTGCGACGGCGGACAAGAACATGGCTGGACGGGAGCGCGATAATGCCGCCCGACCCTTTTGTCACCGGTTCGGACAGGCTGCCAAGCAGTTTCCCCATCATCGGGCCGCCGTTTATGAAGGCCGGGTCCGGGACGGTGACACCGCCCGCCAGGTCGACGAGTTCTCCAAAGGTCACGCCGATGGGTACGGTCACGGTGACGGGGTTTCGTACCGCTCCGGTGACGGTCAGCGTTCGGAGGGTGACCGGCGTGTCCTCGTCCACCGCCTTGGCCACATTAATGAGAGTCTGCGCGTTGTTGACTACCACCCCGACGTCAAGCGGCAGCGCGGCCGGAGGCACGCGCCGACCGGTTGCCATCCAGATGGCGATGACTTCGTCCCCGGCCGGATAAACGTCTGGCAGTATATGGATGCGCATTCCGGGGAGGAGACGCGGCGCCAGGGCCGCGATGGCATTGTCGTATTTTTTCTTGAGGGCGATGATGCCTTCTCCGGCGCCGGTCGCTTCCATGCCGAGCTGGAGACCACGCACCAGGAGGGCGGCGTATTTTTCGGCCAGTTGCTGATCGACCTTCAGTAACGGTTCGCATTCGGCGCAATTGACCAGGAAAATATCCGCCTTCGCACCCAGCTTGACATGTGTGGGAAAGCCGGCGCCGTCGCCGCCGCCCGCGCCTCCGTTTCCGCCCGTTTTTTGTTCCCTTCCGCGATCTGTTCCACTTGGCGAAGCCCGAACAACACCTGCTTCACCATCGTTGCCTGTTCGATGGACAGGCGGGCGACGTCGGAAATCAGCCCGGCCACGTTTTCGGTGGCGGCGCGGATAGCCTCCAGCGCCTCCGCCGTCAGGCGGCTGGCGTGGACGCCCTGTTCCGCGTGCTTTTCCGATTCCTGCAGTTTGGCGCCGGTTTCCGTCGCCGCCCTGGCGCTCCGGTTCGCCAGTTGCCGCACCTCTTCGGCGACGACGCCGAAGCCGCGTCCGTATTTTCCGGCGTGGGCCGCCTCGACGGCCGCGTTCAGGGACAGCAGGTTGGTCTGAAAGGCGATGGAATCGATTGACTTGAGGACGCCGGAAATATCCGTCGTCGACTGGACAAGGTCCGACATTGCCGTCGTCAGACGGCTCATCTCGACCGTCCCGTTTTCCGCCCGTTCCCGCGCATCCCGGAGCAGCCGGTCCGCGTCCGTCGCCACGTCGGCGGTGTGGGCGGTGTGTGAGTTGAACCGCTCCAGAACCTCCCCGAACTCGACAAAGGTGGTCTGCTGTTCGATGGCGTCCCGGACGCCGTCGCCGCTTTGGCCGTGGATGTCGACGGCGATGCCGGTCAGTTCCTCGGCGACGACGGAGACGCGGCGGAAGATGGCGTCCCGTTCCACCAGGCCCTGTTCGATTTCCCGGGTCCGCCGTTCCAGCGCGACCGCCATGTCGTTCAGGGAATGGACCAGGCGGGCGCATTCGAGTTGTTTCGGCGCTTCCATGCGGGCGCCGAGGTCGCCGTCCCGTAACCGGGTGGCGAAGGCGGCGGACTCGATCAATGGCGCCGTCAGGCGGCGGGTAAAGAGTTGGAGAAGGAGGAGGAACACCCCGAGCATCGCCGCCATCCACGCCAGCGACCGGAACAGCCGGTCGTCGAAATCCTGAAGCGCCGCGCCCTCGTCCGCCACGGCGTAGAGGTACCAGCCGGTGTCCCCGACCGGCGACGCCACCGCCCGCACCCACGTCTCCTCGCCGTCGAGACGGCCCCGGGCCCGGCGCACCGCCTTGACCGGTACCGCTCCGCCGTCGCCGTCGGCGGCCCGGTCGTCGTCTACGGAAAAATCGAGATAGGCCGAGATGTTTTTCCGTTCCTCCACCGCCCGGGTGTCGGCGAAGCTGACGAGGGTTCCGGTGCTGTCCGTGAGGAGACAGGAGCCGTAACTGAGGACTTCGCCAGGCGTCTCGGCGAGGAGGCTCCGCATCCATTCCATCGGCGAGGTCAGGGCGACGTCGACATTGACCGTCCCGATAAACTCCCCGTTCCGGGTGAACGGCGTGGAATAGGTCAGCATCCAGATGCCGCCGCCGCCGTCGTCGAGGTACGGCAGGGTCCAGGCCGGTTTGCCGGTGGTTTTCGGAACGGTGAACCAGCCGCTTTTCGGCCCGTTCGGGTCGAGGTAGTCGTATTCCGGCGGCAGCCGTCCCCGGTCGAACGAGCCGGTGTCCCCGTCTCGGGCGACGAACAGGCAGTAGAGCCGCTGGTGCCGGGTGAACTGGCCGGCCTCAAACGCCATGGCGCCGCCGTAAATGTCCGGGTTCAGGCCGTAGTACTGCTCCATGAGGTCGTACACTTCCTTGCTGTAACTGGGAACGTTGTCGCTGACCCGGAGGGCGAGCTGATCGGCCTTGCTGGACACGTTTTCAAACCGGTTGCCGATCTGTGCCGCCATGTAGAGGGAGAGGAGGCGGAGGCCGTTGTCCGACTTCTCCAGCGTCTGGCGCCGGTCCATCAGCATGTTGGTGGCGAACAACACCCCGCAGGTCACCAGGACGGCGGTGGAAACGAGTAGCGCCACTTGCCCTCGTAGAGACATGGAGTATTCCTTATAACTATGTTTATATACCTACTGGAATTTTTCCTTGTTCCCGGCCGGGGAATCCGGTACCGTGCAGGCACAGGCAAACAAAGGAGAGGGTGAAATAATGAAAATAATCACAATCATCTGCTGCTTCATCATGTGGTTCGTCGCGACTGTCGCCCCGGCCGGTGAAATAACCGTCGCCTTTATCCCGAAGGTGACGGGCAATTCCTTTTTCGAATCCGCCAACGAAGGCGCCCAGCGTTTTTCCGAACGGATTGGCTTCCGCGTCGACTATCTCGGCAGTCCCGTCGCCGCCGTGTAAAATCAGATTGACGTTAGCCGCGAAGCGATGGACCGGAACGGCGACGCCATCTGCGTTTCTTTCCTCGACGCCACCGCCCTGGACGACGTCCTCACGAGCGCCCGGCAGGCCGGCATCAAGGTCACCACCTGGGACTCCGACGTCTCCGGCCATGCCCGGAGCCTCATGGTCTCCCAGGGAACTCCGGACATTCTCGGCGCCATGCTTGTCGAAATGGGCGTAAAGTCGCTCCGTTCCCGGGGCAAAGACCCGAAAGCCGATCCTGTTCGCTATGTCTGGCACTATTCCCAGGCCGGAACGGCGGATCAAAATTCCTGGTGCCTGGCCGGGGAAAAGTACATCCGGGACAATTACCCCAAGTGGATTAACCTGGCGCCTGAAAATTATTACAGCGAGCAGGACAGCCGCAAGGCACTCGCCGTCGGCGAGTATATTCTCGAGTGCCATCCCGACATCGACCTGATACTCTGCAACGATTCCACCGCCCTCCCGGGTCAATGTCAGGCGGTGGAGAACTTCGGGCTGTCGAAAAACGACGTCACCGTTACCGGTTTTTCCGCTCCGGCGGCGTTACGGGACTACTGTCATGCCGGTATTATTGAACGCTGGGGCTTATGGGACAATCAGGTGCAGGGTGCGCTCGGTTGCTACCTCGCCTACCTTCTGGCTACCGGAAAATCGATCCGGGTCGGCGACGTGATCGAGGTTCCGGAGATCGGGACGGTAAAGGTGCTGCCGAACAGCGTCCTCGATCCCGACGCCTACACCGCCGATGATTCGGGCGTCGTCCTGCTCCCCGACCGCCTCGAATTCACGGCGGATAACGTGGATAATTTCGCTTTTTAAAACAGGTATATAAATATTCTCTCAAATCCTCGCGGAAGGCAAGGGTTGGATGGGAAAAAATTCCTGTCGGGTGGGGAGCATAGTGTGGATGGTGTGGGGGTGGTGTGGTAAAAGGATGGGTGTACTATACCGATTTGGGGCGCTTTTTTAGACAGGCGAGGACGCAAAAATCGCTCGCTCTTTTGCTCTGATCGGTTGTCGCGCGCGGTAGATTTCATTACGGGTGTACCGTATGATGATGCCGATTTCTTTGTGCGCGCTCCTCTTTATTTAGGATCCGGGGGTGCTTTCGCGCCCCCCCGGACCCCCGGCGAGTGCGTGTCGCACTCACTTCTCTTGGTCCAATGAGGTATGGACGCGCTGCTGGCGCATGAGGTCCAGGTTTTATATCGATAAGGCGCGGGCCATGTCCCTGGCGTAAGCCTTGACGAAGCGGTTCACCTGCTTTTCGTCGTAGCCGGGCGCCTCGCCAAGCGAAAACTCGAAAGCCTTCACGAGAAACAACGAAAACATGTATTCGGCCAACGCCTGATAGTCCAGCCTGGCAATCTTCCCCGCATCCCCCAATCGCGTCAAATACTCGACAAACTGGGCAATCATCCCCTGAATATTCGCAAACGACGCATAGTACAACTCCCGGTTGCAAATCTCCTCCTGCAACTGCAACGACAACCGGTACGCCGGCATATGCTTGATATGCAACACCATGTAATTCCGAAAGAATATCGCCAAATCCTTCTCGAGCTTCTTTCCCTGCGTCAACCCGGTCACGTCCACATGATCCGCCACCGGCGTCAACTGAAAATACACGTCGTGCAACAACGCCATCTTGCTCCCGAATATCCGGAACAACGTCAACTCGTTCACCCCCGCCCGCCGGGCGATGGCGGCCGTCGTCGTCCGCGTATAGCCCTTCCGGCTGAACAGCTCAACCGCCGCCTCCTGAATCCACTCCTTTGTCGACCCGCCCTCGCCATGCGCCTTCGTCATCGCTCGACCCTCGCTCCCAACGGCAACGGCAACAGCCGCGCCAGCAGTTCAATCTGCGGCCGCATGCCCTTTTTGAAGCTCGCCGCCAACTCCGGCCCGTACTCCCACAGGTCGTCGTGCTTGTTGTACTCGAGCGCCCGCCGCACCACCTGTGAGACAAACATCTCCGCCGCCCTCTCCACTTCCGCCTCATCAATCTCCGCCGCCCCCTCCAGCGCCCCGAACATCTTCCGGCAATGCCGCAGGATCGCCGGCGGCATGTACCACGCCCGCCGCCGGACAAAATCGAAATGCAGCGCCTCGACGATAAAAATGCGGATAATGTGGATGTTCCGGAATATCACCGCAAAATACGCCGACGCCAAATCGGCGAAAAGGGACGTGAGCGGCGCTCCCGCTTTCGTTTTTACCGTCTCCTCGTCGAAATCGACGTCGGAAAACGCCTCGATGACCTGCCGAAACAGGTTTTCCTTGTTCTCAAACAGCCGGTACGCCGTGACGTTGTTCACCCCGGCCTCGGCCGCGATGTCGCCGACGCTGGTGTCGGCGTAGCCGAGACGGGATATCACCCTCAACGCCGCCCGAAGAACTGCCTCCCGGCTGCCGCCGGTCTTCTTTCCCGTGCTCATGAAATATCTGTCCCAATGGAGAAAAGGTGAAATTTTTTCGCCCCCGCTCCCGGCAACGGTGCCGCTCCGGGAGCGGCATCCGCCGGCCGCACCGCCTGAAAAGACGGCGGACCGTCCGCCGCACCGCCGCGGGCGATCGCCAGGAAGCGTCGACCCCACGCGTATTGTATTGCAACCGGCCGGGATACAGAATCGTCTTTTTTTTCTCAAATTTAATTTGACTAGCCGTCCGGGTGTGCTAAAGTAATTATATCATGTAACTGATGACTTACATAAAAAAACATCCCTATTCCTTTGCTTTTCACACTTGGCCCTGCGTACATCACTCTGCCCATAAAAAATGACGGATATGCCTCTTTGGCATAGATATTTCTTACTTTAAATAGTAAGCAATCAATTGCATTGCTATGTGCGGCATTATGAAAGTAACTAATTGCATTAATAGGAGAAACGAAATGACCACTCAGGCGAAGCGTGAAGGCAAGTTTCTCGCCAAGTTCGGCGACGGCAAGGCGTTCCCAGCGAATACGGCATCTATGTCGAACAGACAGGCGGCATTCTCGACACCAACCAGTTCCTTGTCGGCAATTCGTTTTGCGTGCCCGGGAAGGCCCATGAGGCCCACACCCACCCGGATCACGACGAGGCGATCCTGTTCATGAACGGCACCGGCATCCAGATTATCGGCGACGAAGTCTACGAGGTCCGCGACAACGACATGGTCTACATCCCCGCCGGCGTTCCCCACTCCATCGAAAATACCTGTAACCAGCCCCTCAAGATGATCATCGTCAAGGTCAACAAGGGCAAGGTCGTCTGAACCCGTACGAGGAAGGGGATTCCCATGCAGGGCGTCATGCAAGCGATAGTCATGCGCGGTCCCGGCCAGTACGGGATGGAAGAGGTCGCCATTCCCGCGCCGGCCCGCGGCGAGGTGCTGGTCCGGATTCGCGCCGTCTCCATCTGCGGGTCCGATCCGAAGGTCTTCGACGGCAGCTACCGGAACATCAACTGGCCGCCGTCCTTCCCGTTCATTCCCGGCCACGAGTTCGCCGGCGAGGTGGTGGAACTGGGTGAAGGCGTCAGCGGTTTTTCGATAGGCGACCGGGTGGCCGGCGAAGCCCACTGCGGCTGCGGTTCCTGCGCCAATTGCCGGGCGGGGTCGTACAATCTTTGCCTTAATTACGGGAACAGCGCCGCCGGTCACCGCCACTACGGCTTCACCTACCAGGGCGCCTACGCCCAATACAACGCCTACAACGTCCGCGCCCTCACCCGGATGCCGGACAACGTGTCGTTCGAGGAGGCGTCCCTCGCCGATACGGCCGGCACCGCCCTCCACGCCATCCGCCTCACCGGCATCACCCCGGGCGGCTACGCCCTTGTCGTCGGCCCAGGGCCCATCGGCATTTTCGCCATGCAGATAGCGAAGGCAATGGGGTCCCGGACGATCATGGTCGGCCGGCGGGAGCGGTTGCAACTGGCGGAAAAGCTTGGCGCCGACGTCGCGGTCAATTACGAGGAAACGGACGACATCGTCGCCCGCGTCCGGGAAATCACCGGCGGCATCGGCGTCGACGAGGCGTTCGAATGCGCCGGGTCGAGCGCCGCCATGGGCCAGTGCATCCGGGCGGCGCGGAAGAACGGGCAGGTCGCCTTCGTCTCGCTTCCGGCCGTGGACGACCACCCTATTCCCACCAAGACCCTCGTCATGAACCAGATCCACCTCCACGGATCGCGGGCGAACCCGAACTGTGGCCAGGCCGTTCTCGAACTCATGTCGAGCGGCGCCATCAACGCCAGGGACATGGTGACCCATTCCTTCCCGCTGGCCGAGTTCGACACGGCGATGCGCATCTTCGTCAAACGCCTCGACGGCGCCATGAAGGTGGTGGTCATTCCATAGGCGTACGGGTATTACGGCGTATTTTTTCGCGGCTCCGGCACCGCGATTCATTCTTCCCGGCAAGGAGAGGGTCCACATGGGCATTATCATTGCGGTCATCATCTACGAAGTTCTCAGTATCGGCGGTATTTCCTGGTACCTGTACAAGCACGAGAAGGCGGCCGAGGGCAACGAATTCCTTTCCTCCGGCCGAAAGCTGACGCCGATGCTCGCCGGCATCGCCTCCGGCCTCGCCCTTCTCGGCACCGTCCACATTTTCGGCATGATGGAGATGGCCTGGAACGTCGGCGCCGTCGCCGTCTGGTGGGGCATCGCCACCGTCCTCACCCTCTGCGTCATCTGCCTCGCCACCGGCCGCTGGGTGCGCCGCACCGGCTGCCTCACCATCCCGGAACTGATTAACAAGCTGTTCGGTCCGAAAATCCGCATCGCCGTTTCCTGCATCATCGCCGTCCAGACGTTCGCCATCATGACCCTGGAGACGCAGGGCCTCGGCATCATCATGCACACCCTGTCCGGGAACACCGTCTCCATCCAGACCGGCGCCATCATCGGCGGCATCGCCGGCCTCTGCTACGTCGCCCTCGCCGGCATGAAGGAGGTCGCCTGGGTCAACGTCGTCAACATCGTCGTCATCTACGGCGGACTTATTCTCTCCGTCATCTTCCTCGGCTACGCCATTCCGGGCGGCTGGAACGGCGTCCAGGAATACTATGTCGAAAACGACGTGTCCTACATGACGAGCCTGTTCGGCGACACCGGCATGCTCTAGACCTTCGCCCTCGGCATGGTCGTGGCGAGCGTCTTCGCCCAGGGGATCAGCCAGATGGGGCTCCATTCGAGCCTGTCGGCGGAAAGCGAGGGCGCGGTCCGGAAGTCACTCTGGTGGGCTTCCCTCGTCGCCGGCCTGTTCGGCATCTTCTCCGTCGGCATCGGCCTCGCCGCCAAGACCCTCGTCGCCAAGGGCGTCGTCGCCGTCGCTCCGGAGATCGCCGCCAAGACCGCCGGCACCACCATACTCCTCCAGTTCCTCCCGCCGTGGCTCATGGCGATTCTCGTCGCCGGCTTCCTCGGCGCCGTCCTCTCGACCTTCGCCATTACCTGCCTGTCCCTCGCCGCCATCTTCACGAAGGACATCTACTGCAACCTCCACAACCCGAACGCCTCCCCGGCCACCCAGACCCGGGTCTCCCGCATCGTCATGGTGGTGGCGATTGTCGTCGCGGTGGCGTCGTCGGCCTCGCTTCCGCCCATTGGCGAAGGCGCCGCCTGGGTCATGGCCTGGCTCTGCCCGATTTTCTGGAACGTTATTTTCGGCCTGTTCTGGAAGCGGAGCCGCGCCGCCGCCGGCTGGACCTTTGCCGCCACCTGGATTGTCCTCGTCCTCTGGTCCTTCACCCCGCTCCCGGTCGACCTCGGCATCGGCCACCTCCCGACCAGCTACGCCAGCCTCGCCGTGACCCTGGCGGTCGGCATTGTCCTGAACCTGGTCCTCCCGGGCGAACCCGCCCTCTTCAGCAAGGACGCCAGGGAAAACCAAAACGTTGTCGGTCCCGAATTGACTGTCCAGGGGAAATAAGCCGGCTACCGGCAAGGAGAACGACATGAACTTTTTCGCAAAACTTTTCGGTGACAACCTACTCCTCGTGGTGGCGCTGACCTTCGCCTCGCAGGTGCTTGGCTGGATTTTCATCCGCGAACCGAAAAAATGACCCGCCTTCACGAATAACGGTAGCCACAAGGAGAAACCATGGTCTTTGAACCGGGAACAATCGTCTGGATGCTCGGCGTCTTCGGAGTCGGCGTCGTCTACGCCCTGTTCGCCCTCTACTGGTCGCTGACGGGCAAGAAGAAGGAACAAGAACAATGACTGTCTGCACGGAAACAATAGACCGCGCCGCCCTCGAGGCGAAGTGCCGGGAAATCCGCCTGGCCACCGTCCGGGAGATTGCCGACCTCGGCGTCGGCCACGCCGGCGGCAGCATGTCGATAATTGAAGTCCTCGTCGTTCTCTACGAACGGCACATGCGGGTCGATCCGGCCGACCCGAAAAAACCCGGGCGCGACCGTTTCGTCCTGTCGAAAGGCCATTCCGGCCCGGCCCTCTACGCCGTCCTGGCGGACAAGGGATTCTTCGGCCCGTCGTGGCTGAAGACCCTGAACCGTCCGGGGACGAGGCTCCCGAGCCACCCCGACGTCAGGCTGACCCCGGGCGTCGACATGACCACCGGGTCGCTCGGACAGGGCCTGTCCTGCGCCGTCGGCATCGCCATCGGGTCGAAGCTCCGGCGGGACGGCGCCCGCGTCTACGCGATTATCGGCGACGGCGAAAGCGATGAAGGCCAAATCTGGGAAGCCGCCATGCTCGCCGGCAACCAGGGCCTCGACAACCTTATCGCCTTCACCGACTACAACCACATGATGATTGACGGCGAGACCCACGACATCATGAACCTCGACCCGCTCCCGGACAAATGGCAGGCGTTCGGCTGGCGGACCTGGGTGGTGGACGGCCACGACGTCGTCGCCATCGACGCGGCGATTGGGGAAGCCAAGGCCACCAGCGGCAAACCGTGCATGATCATCATGAACACGATGAAGGGGAAGGGCGTGAGCTTCCTCGAGGCCACCCGCCTCAATAACCACAACGTCACCATCACGGCGGACCAGCTTGCCGTCGCCGTCGCCGAACTGGGAGGTGCGGACAATGTATGAAAAAACGGAAATGCGCGCCGTCATGGCGTCAATGGTTGAACAGGCGATGGACGCGGACGACTCCGTCATCATCGTCGACGCCGATCTCGCCCGCGCCAACGGAAACCTCGCCCTCCACGCCAAGCGGCCGGACCGCTGCCTGAACGTCGGCGTCGCCGAAAGCAACATGGCCTCGGTGGCGGCGGGCCTGGCCAGTTACGGCTTTAAGCCGTTCATCTACACTTTCGCCCCCTTCGCCGCCCGGCGGATATGCGATCAGGTGACGATTTCCATCGTCTACGCCGGCATGAACGTCAAGATTGTCGGCACCGACGCCGGCCTTTCCGCCGGCCTGAACGGCGGCACCCACATGACGATGGAGGACATCGCCATCATGCGGTCGCTTCCCGGCCTGGTCGTGTTCGAACCGACGGACGGCGACCAGTTGGCCAAGGCCTTCCCGCACATCCTCGCCTACGACGGCCCGATGTACATCCGGCTGCACCGGAAGCCGGCCCCCGCCACCTTCTTCGCCGGCGCCGACTACCGCTTCCGGCCCGGCCAGGCCGACGTCCTCCGGACCGGCGCCGACGTCACCCTCTTCGCCAGCGGCATCGAGGTCAAGGAGGCGATGGTGGCGGCGGACCTCCTGGCGGCCGACGGCATCGCCGCCGAGGTCGTCAACATCCACACGATTAAGCCTCTCGACGTCGACGCTGTGGTCCGGTCGGTGACGAAGACCGGCTGCGCCGTCACCTGCGAAAACCACAACATTTACGGCGGCATGGGGTCGGCGGTGGCCGAGGCGCTGGCCGCGAACCGGCCGACGCCCATTGAGTTCATCGGCATGAAAGACGCTTTCAGCGAGGTCGGCCTGATGAACCCGCTTATCAAGAAATACGGCATGGACGGCGAAGCCATCGCCACGGCGGCGAAGCGCGCCATCGGCCGGAAGCGGAACAACGCCGTCCTGGTGTGACGAAATATTTTCTGAAAGTTCCCGTTTGATTTTCAAAAAACCTTCATAGAGGAGCACTGCAATGGCAGACAAGTGGATCACCACCGACTACCCGAACATCGTTTTCGAAGACAACGCCATCGGGCGGATGAAAAAGGAAATCTTCGATGCGAGCGAAGCCGAGATCGACGCGATTCTCGCCGACTACGGCATTCCCGCCCCGTCCGAACTGGGGAAGGCCGGCTGCTATATCCAGAATTCGCCCCGGAAAATGGTTGTGGACAAGCGGAAGAAGAACGACGTCGTCCTTGTCCCGATTGGCTGCACCGAAAACCACGGCATCCACAACCCGAGCGGCCTCGACACCTTCATGGTCACGTCGATCTGCGAAGGCGTCCGCCGCTACACCGCGAAAAAGGGCTACGAAGTCGCGCTGGCCCTGCCGCCCCTGAATTACGGCGGGCACCCGTATCACCACCTCGGCATGGCCGGCACGGTCATCATGAGCGAGGACGTCGTCCGGGAAACGATCATCTACACCCTGGCCGGCCTGTGGGACGACGGCTTCCGGAAAATCATCCTGGTCAACAACCACGGCCACAAGTGGATGCTCGAGGCCGGGGTCCAGGAATTCTTCAAACGCTTCAACGTCCCCGCCGTCGTCTCGGAACTGGAATGGCACCGGGCCATCCGCGAATTCTTCGTCCCGATTGACCGCCCGGATTCCATGACGACCCCGTTCGTCCACGCCGACGAAGCCGAGACCGCCGTCGCCAACCTTCTTTTCGGCGACATGGTCGACATGTCGGTCTGCGTGGACGCCCAGCCCCAGGCCCTCACCCTCCGGGGCCACTACGACAACTCGGTCGACTCCATGCACCGTCCCCACACCTGGTCGGAAGGCGAGGGCCAGGGCGTTATCGAACGCTTCGGCACCCCGGAAGGCGTGGTCGGCTACCCGAGCCGCGGCGACGCCTACAAGGCGAAGCGCCCCATCGCCGCTATTTGCAAATATCTCACCATGATGATCGACGACATCCTCGCCGACTTCCCTCCGGGAACTGTCCCGCCGGTGGACAAATTCACCTTCCGGACCAGGGAAGAACTGGAAGGCTGCCTGAAGGAGCCGCTGAGCGAAGGCTGGAAGTCGATTCACGAACTGAAGAAGATCGGAATCTTCTAAAAAAGGAAATCCGCCTTTACCCGCTTCATTCGCCCCGCTCCCTTGCCGAGCGGGGCGTTTTCATAACGGGAGTCCGTGACTAAAGACTACCGTTAATAAGACCGGCAGTGAAAAACCGATCCATGAACTTCGGTCGACCGAAAACGGATCCCTCTTGAAAAATCGTAAAAATTAACGCCTTTAGATAATTTCGCCATATAAATATAACTTCCAATCTCTAAATAGGTTGAAATGATTTCTTATAGAAGTTGGCAACCTCTATCAGAAACATAGAAAATAATACTAAAAAACTATAACGGTGATCGGTAACTTAAACGCGAAAGGAGGCGTTTATGTTACAATTGCCGTTTTTAAATACGTGTCGAAAAAGTCTTGTTCCGGCCGTTCTGGCTTGTCTATACGCTGCGTCCGCCTGTTCCGGCGAGGCGGTAACAACAATAGAGGATCTTAACGCCGCCCTCCAGAACACCGCCACCCAGGAGGTGATTATTGGAGCCGGCAACTGGAACCTCACGGAAGTCCTGGCGACGCCCAGTAACGGCACCAGCATCACCGGCGCGGTCAACGCCGACAACACGCCGGCGACGCGAATTACCGGCGCCTGCGCCGCCCGGATTCTCGCCACCCGGTCGTCCGGGACCATCGGCAAACTATCCAACCTGATCTTCACCCACGACGCATCGGCTACGCCGTTTTCCGGCAAGGGCGGCGCCGTCTATACCGGCGCCATCACCGGCGGCCTGGAGAATGTCCAGTTCCTCAATAACAAGGTCGTGCACCAGTCCGCCGCCAACCCGGGCGTCGGGTCGGCCCTTTATGTAGAAAAGGACTTTTCGGGCGACATGAAAAACGTCACCTTCTCCGGGAACGAAGTCAGGCAGTACGCCACCGCTTATATTGGCGGCACGTTCAGCGGCGATGTGGAGAACGTCGTCTTCGAGAATAACTCCGCCTCCAACAAGAATTCGAACAACGGCAACGCCTTCGGCGGCGCCGGCCTTTCGGTTCAGAATGGCATGACGTCGAATGTCAAGAATTCCGTTTTTCAGAACAACAATTCGTCCTACAACACCGGCGGCGGCATCGACGTCACCGGCACGTTCACCGGCACCGTTTCCAATACTCTCTTCAAAAACAACACCTCCGGCCAAATGGGCGCCGGCATGACAACATCGTATTTCGTCGGCACCCTGGATAATACTCAGTTCATCGGCAATCGGACGGTGGAAGACAACGACTACACCTACGGCGCCGGTTTCTACACGCTCAGGATGACCGGCACTATCACCGACACCCTGTTCGAAGAGAATGAAAGCAACTTCGGTGGCGGCATGGCCAGCGTCTACCTTATGGAAGGGGATATCGAGAACACCACGTTCCGGAACAACATCGGCCACATCTATGGCGGCGGTCTCTATCTGCAGAACGGTATGGACGGCAGCATTATCGGCTCGACGTTCGAAGGCAATAAAACCGACGACAACTATATCGGCGGCGGCCTGTTCGCCACGGAAAGCCTCGGCAAGATAGACAACACAAAATTCATCAGGAATTCCGCCGGCGCCGGCGGCGCGATATATATCGCCAGCGCCACCACGCAAATCGTCAACAGCACCTTCAGCGGCAACACGGCCGCCGTCGCCGGCGGAGCAATCCGGGCGGACAGCGCCAACCTCCGCATAACCGATTCGATAATCACCGGAAACAGGGCCGGCAACCGTGGCGGTTTTATCACGACGAACGGCACGTTACTCTTCACCGTCTCGGACAACCAGACCATGGCCATGACCGACAACTACGCGAACGGCTTGGCGAACGTCGTCAACTTCGACAACCAGGGCACTCTCTCCATCACCGCCGGCACCGGCGCCGCTATCGCCATGCACGGTTCCATCACCGCCGCCGTCGCCGCCACGGCGAGGGTGGACGTGGTGAAAAACGGCGTCGGCGACTGGTTCCTCGGCGGCGCCAGCGTCTTCAAAACGCAGGACGACAGCGCCGTTGCCTCCTTCAAGGTGAACGGCGGCAACCTCCACCTCTACGGCAGGACCGAAACGCCGTCCGGGGAAGATGCGACCATCACCCTCGGCGGCGCCAAGAGCGCCTTCGTTTTCGGGAACGGCAAGGACGCCATGACCCTGTCCGTCGGCGGCGCCAACCCCATCACGTCGGCCGGCAGCGTACTGTTCACGGCCAACACGAACATCATCGCAAGGGGCAGCGCCGCCAGCCTCGTCCTCGGCGGCGGCGACCG
>JAJQFC010000016.1:0-9265 GCA_021201355.1 Planctomycetaceae bacterium
GGCCATGCTCGTGGCGGCGTCCGGCGGCCACCATTGTTTGCTTATGGGACCGCCCGGCAGCGGCAAGACGATGGCGGCCCAGCGGCTCCCGACCATCCTGCCACCCCTGACCCGGCAGGAAAGCCTGGAAACCACGAAAATCCACAGCGTGGCCGGGGAGATTCCGCCTGGGCGCGGTCTGCTGAAAACCCGCCCGTTCCGCTCGCCGCACCATAACGCCAGCATGCCTGGGCTGGTCGGCGGCGGTTCGGTGCCGCGGCCCGGAGAAATATCCCTCGCCCATAACGGCGTCCTGTTCATGGACGAAGCGCCGGAGTTCCCGAGAAACCTCCTGGAAACGCTCCGTCAGCCGCTGGAGGACGGCGCCATCACCATCAGCCGGGCGTCGGGGGCCGAGACGTTCCCGGCCCGCGTCCTCCTCGTCATGTCCATGAACCTGTGTCCCTGCGGACGGCGGGGCGATCCGCGCCGGATCTGCCGCTGCGGCGCCAACCAGGTGGCGAAATATATAGGGAAAATTTCCGGGCCGCTCCTCGACCGCTTCGACCTCCATGTCGAGGTCCCGCCGGTCGATCACGACAGGCTGATGGAAAAGCGCGGCGGCGAGACGTCGGCGGCGCTCCGGGCCAGGGTGCTGGCGGCCAGGGCTATCCAGGAGAAACGCTTCGCCGGACGGGACGTTCCGGCCAACGCCACCATGGGCCCACGGGAGGTGGAGGAATTTTGCCGCCTCTCGCCGGAAGGGGAAAGCCTGCTCCGGGCCGCCATCCGGGAGTACGGCCTGTCCGCCCGGGCCTACGGGCGCATTCTCAAGGTCGCCCGCACCATCGCCGATCTGGCGAACAGCCCGGACATAGAAACGGACCACCTCCTCGAGGCGGTCCAGTATCGTCGGGCCGATATACGCGGCTGAACGCATTCGTACGGCGGCACGGTGAGTGTAGGTAATGGAAAGGTAGGTACAACTTCCTGTCCGGCTATTCCCGTTATAGCGGCCTACATCACGTCCGGATAGCGGTATTCGCACCCGCGAAAGTTCCGGAGGAGGATGTCGTCACCGTCCCGTCCGGTGACATATTCGGGCAGAAGGGGAATCTTGCCGCCGCCGCCCGGCGCGTCGATGACGTACTGCGGCACGGCATAGCCGGACACATGGCCGCGAAGCCCGCGAATAATATCGAGGCCGGTGGCGACCGGCGTGCGGAAATGGGCGCTCCCGAGGATCGGGTCGCACTGGTACAGGTAATAGGGCCTGACGCGGAATTTCATCAAGCCGGTCATGAGCGACCGCATGGCCGGAACATCGTCGTTGACGCCTTTCAAGAGAACTGTCTGGCTCCCGAGGGGCAGTCCGGCATCGGCCAGGCGCGCGCAGGCTTCGCCCGTCTCCGGCGTGAGTTCGGTGGGATGGGTAAAGTGCAGGCTCATCCACAACGGGTTTGCCCGACGAAGCACGCGAAGGAGCGTGCCGGTGATGCGCATCGGTAACACGGCCGGGGTCTTTGTGCCGATACGAATAACCTCGACGTGCGGAATTGATCTGAGGCTCATGAGGAGCCATTCGAGCGGTTCGTCCGGAAGGGTTAGGGGATCGCCTCCGGAGACGATGACGTCACGGATGGCGGGCGTCTCTCGAATGTATTGGACAGCCTTCTGCCAGTGACCGATACAGTACCGTTTCCGCTCCGCCTGACCGACCAAACGCGACCGGGTGCAATACCGGCAGTACGAGGAGCAGTATTCCGTTGCGAGGAAGAGCGCCCGGTCCGGGTAACGGTGGATAAGCCCGGGAATCGGACTCTGACCTTCCTCTCCCAGCGGATCGGCGGCTTCGCCAGGCGATTCGACCAGTTCGTCCGTGGTCGGAACCGTGGCGCGGCGCAGCGGATCGGCCGGATTCGAGGCGTCGATGAGGGAGGCGTAGTAAGGAGTGATTGAGGTCGGCAGGCCGCCGGCGGCGCCGGTCATGGCCGCTTTTTCGTCGTCGGTCAGGCCGAATATCCGGTCCAGGTCGTCGACGCTTCGGAGGGTGTTCTGCAGTTGCCAGTGCCAGTTTGACCAATCGGCGGCGCTGGCGTCCGGGAAGAAGCGGCGGCGGAAGTCCTGCGACCTTTCGCTTTCCGTGAACAACGGCGCGGTATCGGCCCGGTGGCACGGTCGCGGCCGGCAATCAAGACGTTCCTGACACGACACGGAATCGGACGGCGTACTGTCCGGACCTTCTGGTGAATCGTCATCGCAAGGTTGCATGGTACAGCCGGCTCCTTCAGGGCCTCCCGTCGCTCGCCCTATCTGTATCTATAGACAAACCGCGCCGCGTGTCAATCGGCAATCCACCGGGGAACGCGCACCGTAACCTTCACGCGTACCCACATCAATACATGTGTCTGTCGCGTTCCTGATCCGTCCCTCCGGCGAAACGAACCGGGACGAACAGGCAGCCGACCGCGTGAACGATTTCGCCACAGTGAATGATTAATACCATTATATCAACGCGTCGCTCAAATCGGCCATGAAAAATAACGGAAAAAAACCGCACGGCAAACCGGGTTCTACCCCTTGCACGAATTCCGGTAAAAACCTACTGTTGAATCAGTCCCCGCCCAAAACCGGAAATTATGGAGATTCCAGCATGGCCAAACTTCTCGTCCAATTCGGCGCCGGCAACATCGGCCGTTCCCTCATCGGCCAGTTGTTTTCGCGGGCCGGATGGGACGTCGTCTTCCTTGACGTCGATGACGCTGTCATCACCGCCCTGAACCGCCGCCGCCGCTACGAAGTGACAATCAAGGACGACCTCCTCCCGGGCGAATCGCCGATCATTCCGGTGGAGAACGTGTCCGGCGTGCATCTTCGGGACGAGGCGGAGGTCGGGGATGTTCTGGCCCGGGCGGATCTCGTCGGGACGTCGATGGGCGGAAGTAATCTCCGGAGCGCCGCCCGGCACCTCGCGGCAGCGCTCCATGGCCGCACCGCCCCCTCCCGATCATGCTCTGTGAAAACCTCAACGCCGCCGCCGCCGTCATGACGGATCATGTGGAAAACGCTTTGCGGGAGGAGTCGCCGTCGTCAGGGCGTGGAGCGGCGGCAGCGTTCCATTGTATCGAGGCGGCAATCAGCAAGATGGTTCCGGCCACGCCGAAGGCGGTCCGGGATGAAGACCCGCTGGCCGTGTGGTCCGAAGCGTACAACACCCTCTACCTCGACCGGGACGCCTACCCGGGAACGCCGCCTGTCGTGCCCGGCGTGGCCTGGCGCGGGAACTTTCAGGCGTATGTCGACCGGAAACTTCTTCTGCACAATTTCGGCCATGCCGCCGCCGCCTACACCGGCTTTCTTTCGGGCAGGCGATACATTTATGAATGCATGGAGGACCCGTCCGTCCGTGCCGTCACCGCCGGGGCAATGTACGAGGTGGCCCGGGGCCTTGCCGTCCGTCACGCCGATGTTTTTACTTTTGACGAAAACCGCGCTTGGGCCGACGATCTTCTCCGGCGCTTCCACAACCGCGCCCTCGCCGATCCGGTGGTTCGGGTCGGAAGGGATCTCCGGCGGAAACTCGGTCCCGACGACCGCTGCATCGGCGCCTTGCGGCTTCTTCAGGAGACCGGCCTGCCACTGGACAACGCGGCGCGGGCGGTGGCGGCGAGTCTCTCTTTCTCGCCGGCGGGTGAGGACGGCGTTCTGGCGGAAGACCGGGAAATTGTCCGGGCGGTCCGCCGTGACGGGCCGGACGCGGTTCTTTCGCGAATATCCGGCCTCGACGCGGTCGCGGATGCGGCCATTCTCGGACAGGTGACGCGGGAGTACTGGCAGTTGACGGCGCGGTCGCCGGCGGCGTTCTGCCAGGACTGACCCGTTCGGGCGGCACCGCGACTCCACCATTTAACCGCGACCACAACCACACTCACCCTACAAGGAGATACTCATGGCGCCATTCGCCGAAAAATCCCGCTTCGCCCTCTACCTCGGCAACCGGGGCATGTTCCCGGCCGAGCTGCAACAGGAGGCGCGGCGCGAACTGACGGACAGCCTCCGCCGCCTCGGGCACGAGGTCGTCGCCATGCCGTACGAGGCGACGCGGGCCGGCGCGGTCGAGACGTTCGAGGAAGGCCGGAAGTACGCCGCGTTCCTCGAGGAAAACCGCCACGCTTACGACGGCGTCATCCTCGCCCTGCCGAATTTCGGCGACGAAAACGGCGCCATGGCGGCGTTCCGCGACTGCGACAAGCCGATTTTCATCCAGGCCTATCCGGACGAACTGGACCGGATGGCCCCGGCCACCCGCCGCGACTCGTTCTGCGGCAAGATGTCCATCATGGATGTCTTCGTCCAGTCGGACATCGACTTCACCATCCAGAAACCGCACACCGTCGCACCGGGCAGCCCGGCCTTCGACGCGAACATCGACTATTTCGACCGCCTGTGCCGGGTCGTCAGGGCAGTCCGGAACCTCCGCGTCGGCGCCATCGGCGCCCGCACCACCGCCTTCAAGACCGTCTGCTGGGACGAAGTGGCTCTGCAGCGGCACGGCATCACCAGTGAAACGTACGACCTGTCCGAACTGTTCTCCCGGGTCCGTAAACTCGACGACTACGCCCCGGCCGTGACGGCGAAGCGGAACCGCCTCGCCGCCTACGCCGGCTGGTCGAAAACGCCCGGCGCCAGCCTGGCCGTCCTGGCAAAGCTCGGGGTCGCGGTTGACGACATGGTCCGGGACTACCATCTCGACGCCATCGCCCTTCGCTGCTGGATGGAAATCGAAGCCGAACTCGGCGTCTCCCCCTGCGTCGTTCTTTCGGAAATGAACGACCGGGGCATCGCCGCCGCCTGCGAGCTGGACGTGGCGAACGCCGTCATGATGCACGCCCTCCAGGCCGCCAGCGGCGGCCCGTCCGCCTGCCTCGACTGGAACAACAACTACGGGGATGAGGAGGACAAATGCATCCTCTTCCATTGCGGCCCGGTGCCGCAGTCGATGATGACCGCCAAGGGCGAAATCGAGGAACACGCCATCCTCATGAACTCCATCGGTAGCGGCTGCACCTACGGCTGCAACGTCGGCCACATCCGGCCGATGCCGATGACCTACGGCAGCCTCCTGACCCGGGACGGCGCCGTCCTCGCCTTTCTCGGCGAAGGCGAATTCACCAACGACCCGATCCCGGACGACTTCTTCGGCTGCGCCGGCGTCGCCGACATTCCGGGCATGCAGGAGATGCTCCTCCGCATCGGCTACGCCGGTTTCCGCCACCACGTCAGCGTCGCCGAAGGCACGGTCATGGAACCGGTGGCGGAAGCGATGACGAAGTATCTCGGCTTCCAGGTCATGCTGTTTTAAGAAAACAAATCAGGCCACGACGTCCTTGTCGGAAAGAAAAAGGAAAATGCGATGCCACTCCCAACAACGCGCGAACTGGTGCGGAACGCCTGGAAAAAGGGTCTGGTGGTCCCCGCCTATAACATTCCCTATCTCCCGATGCTTGAACCGGTGGTCAGGGCCATCCGGGACACCGGTTCGTTCGGCCTCATTCAGGTGGCCCGGCTTGAAATTTTCAAATTCGACGCCGGCAGCTACCGGGCGGTACGGGACGAATACGAAAAATATAAGGACTCCCGCCACACCCGCCTTCACCTCGACTACCTTCCGGTCATCGACGAGGACGGCGTCCGCGTCGACTATTTGCGGGAGATCGGCGAATGTCTCGACCTCGGCTACGAGTCGGTGATGGTGGACGGGTCGCGGCTCTCGCTCCACGACAACATCGACGCCACCCGCCAAGTGGTGCAGCTGGCCCACGGCCGGGACGTCCCGGTGGAAGGGGAACTCGGCGCCGTCATCGGCCACGAGGCCGGGCCGATGATGCCGTACGAGGAACTGTTCGCGACAGGAAAAGGTTTCACCGACCCGGCCGAGGCGGAACGGTTTGTCCGGGAAAGCGGGGTCGACTGGCTGTCCGTCGCCATCGGCAATTTCCACGGCGCCGTCGCGCCGGACCGGAAGGATGCGAAGAAAATCGCCGCCCGTCTGAATATCCGCCACCTCGCCGCCATCAACGCCGCCGCCGGCGTGCCGCTCGTCCTCCACGGCGGCAGCGGCATTACGAAGGAATATCTCCAGGAAGCGTTCAGGAACGGCATTGCCAAAATCAACATCGCCACCAACATCCGCCAGCCCTACGAGCAGGCGGTCGGGGAATCGCCCGAAAAGGCCGTCGAGGCGACCTACCGGGCCACCCGGGAGGTAATCGAACACGATCTCGACCTGGTTGGGCTGGCGGCGAAGCTGGAAGCGTAAAGCCGGAACGTGACCTGTCAAAAACCGCTTCAGCGTGACCGGACAAGACCGCGCCGCGAAATTCGGGAGGATAGAACAATGCACGTGCTCGGCATCGATGCCGGAACGTCGTCCTGCAAGGTCGGCGTGTTTTCTCCGGAAGGCCTCGTCGCCGCGGCCAGCCGCGGCTACGGCGCCATGTCGACGCGCCAGGGCATTTCGGAACTGGACGCCGCCGGCACCTGGACCCGCATTGAAGACGCCGTTCGGGAAGTCTTGTCCAATCCGGCGGTGCCGAGCCGGGAGGTCCGGGCGATATCGTTCAGTTCCATGGGCGAGGCGGCGGTGCCGGTCCGGCTCGACCGGACCGTGGTCGGCCCGTCCATCCTGGCGAACGACGCCCGGGGCGTCGAATACGCCGTCCGCCTCGACCGGGATATGCCGGCCCGCGACCTGTACCGGATCAGCCCGAACCGGGCCGGCCCGAACTTCACCTTTTCAAAACTGATGTGGATCCGGGACCACGATCCGGACACCTACCGCGCCGCCGATAAATTTCTCTTCTGGGCCGATTTTATCGCCTTCATGCTCGGCGCCGACCCGTTCGCCAGTAACTCCCTCGCCAACCGAAGCCTTCTCCTGGACGTCCGGGAGAACCGCTGGTCCGACGTCCTTCTCGAATGGAGCGGCATCGACCGGGACAAGCTCGGCGACATCGTTTCCGGGGGCGACGTCGTCGGCGCGGTCCGGCCAGACCTGGCCCGCCGCCTCGGGCTCCGTGACGACGTCCTCCTCGTCGCCGGCGGCCACGACCAGGTCCTGAACGCCCTCGGCTGCGGCTGTATCGAGAGCGGCAGCGCCGTCGTCGGCATGGGGACGTACGAATCCTATTGCCCGATCTTTTCCTGGCCCGGCGACACGGAGGCGTTTTTCGCCGAAAACATGAATATTGAGCACCATGTCGTCCCCGGCCTCTTCGCGTCGTTCCTCTACCACCATTCCGGATACCTCGTCGACTGGTTCCGCCGGACTTTTGCGCCGAACGAAACGCTGGACGACCTGAACGCCCGCCTTCCGGACGGACCGACCCGCCTGTTGTTTCTGCCGCACAACGAGCCGCCGCAGTGGCCGGAATTCATCCGCCACACCAGCGGGGTCTTTGTCGGCCTGAAGTCGAGCACCACACTGGAGGAAATGTACCGGGCCGTTCTTGAAGGCATCACCTTCTACCTCGCCCAGGCATTGACAGCGATGGAACGGACCGGCGTTCTCCCGGACGTGTTCCTCGCCAGCGGCGGCGGATCGCGGTCGGACGCCTGGATGCAGATTCGCGCCGACATCACGGGGAAGCCGTTTACCCGTCTTGGCGTCGGCGAAGGCAGCCTGAACGGCGCCGCCATCCTGGCGGCGGTCAAGGCCGGCCTGTTCCCGGACAACGCCGCCGCCGCCAAGGCCTATGTCAGGCGTGAGCGGACTTTCGTCCCCGATCCGGACCGGCACGCCTCGTACTCCCGATTGGCCGGGGTGTACCGGAACGTCTACCCGTCGCTGGCGGGAGTCCTGGAAAGTTTAGATCAGGTTTGAGGGCGGCCGGCCGGGCACCGACGCGCGGCGACCGCGTTATCACCAGAAGCTGTTTCCTAACCGGTTTCATCGCCGTAGACTTCGTGTAATCCGGCTCTCGGCGTGTTTTCCGCCCCTAATAACGGGCGAAAAATAAGCTTGCCGCCGGCAATTCCCCGTTTCCGACTGACGATGCAAGTTATGAAACAGTTTCTATGAAAGGAGGAAAACAAATGGCTGAAGAACAGTATACCTGGCTCCACATCGGCGCCGGATCGTTTCACCGCGCCCACCAGGCCTGGTACATGAACGAACTGCGGAAACAAGGCCGAACCGACTGGCATATCGCCCTCGGAAATATTCGGGACGACGTATCGCCGATGCTGGACGCCCTTGCCGCCCAGAACGGAGAATACGTCCTCGAGACCGTCGATTTCCGGGGCCACCGGGAATACGAAATCATCCGGTCCATCCGGGAAATCGTCCGCTGGGACAAGGACCTCGCCGCCCTCACCGCCATTGGGGCGAAGGAGTCCACCAGGGTTGTCGCCTTCACCGTCACGGAAGCGGGCTATTATCTGGACACAACTTTCCGCCTCGACCAGACGCATCCCGATCTCCAGGCCGATCTGGCCGGCGCCAAGACCACCATCTACGGTACCGTGGCGGGTATCCTGCGGGCCAGGATGGCGGCCGGGACCGGACCGGTGACGCTCCTCTCCTGCGACAACGTCCGCCACAACGGCCAGCGTTTCCGGGACGGCCTCATCGAATTTCTTACCCTTCGAGGCGAACGCGACCTTATCGGGTGGGCGGAGGAATTCACCACCTGTCCCTGTTCCATGGTCGACCGGATAACGCCGCGCCCGGCCGCCGACATCCCGGTCCGGGTGCTGGCCGCCACCGGCTTCCGGGACGCCGTGCCGGTGATGGGCGAGTCGTTTATCCAATGGGTCATCGAGGACCAATTCGCCGCCGGTCGGCCAGACCTGGAGGCGGTCGGCGTCCTTATGGTCAGTGACGTTCAGCCCTACGAAGAGGCGAAGATCCGCCTCCTGAACGTGCCGCATTCGTGCATCGCCTGGGCCGGGACGCTGGGCGGGCTCGAGTATATCCATGAAGGCGTCACGACGCCGGCCATTCGCACCCTGTCGTACGACTATGCGACAAACAACGTTATTCCCTGCCTGACGCCGAACCCGCTCGATCTCGAACAGTACCGGGACACGGTTCTCGACCGCTTCGCCAACGCGAACATCCGGGATACCAACCAGCGGGTGGCGGCGGACAGTTTTTCCAAAATACCGGCGATGATCACGCCGACCCTGTTGGACTGCTACGACCGGGGAATGACGCCGGCCGACACCGCCATGCTGCCCGCCCTGTTTTTCGTCTTTCTCCGCCGCTGGGCGCAGGGAAAGATTC
>JAJQFC010000016.1:9275-21336 GCA_021201355.1 Planctomycetaceae bacterium
GAATACCAGGATGCCGTCATGAACCCGGACGCGGCCAGGGCCATGCTGGCCGGCCACGACCCGGTGGCGGCCTACGCCGGGGATGCGGCGTTGTTCGGGCGCATCGCCGGCCGGGAGGATTTTGTCAGCCTGATGCGGGATGCCGTGGCCCGGGCCGAAGGGTTCGACAAACTCGGCTGACCGGTGGGTGTTTGCCGTTCGCTGCCGCCGTGCGCGGCAGCGCGCCGAAAGGCGCGGCGGCGAGGGCGGGCGTGTAAACGCTTGGAGAAGCGGTAGGCTTAAGCCGACGGTGAAAAAGTTGTTTCGCCCGGTTCTCCACATGGTGATAATGGTTCGCCGGTAATCATCACAAGGAACCATGACAGCAGCGCATCATTTCGGACCTTTGCGCCGGAATGCGCCTACAATTGAGGAAAGGAACCACCATGACGAAAACCACCGTTGTCGTTCACAGCCTCGGCAATATTGGCCGGAACGTTATTCACAGCCTTGAGTCCGCGCCGGATATGGAATGCCTCGGCGTTGTCCGGAGCAAGGGATCAGTCGGCACCAGGCCCCTGGATCTTCGCGGCCTGCCCGATTTCGCCGATCTCGCCGATCTGGAAAAGGCCAGGGGAAAACCCCGGGTGGCGATTCTCTGCGGTCCGTCGCGGCTCGTCCCGGACGCGGCCAAGGCCTACCACGCCGCCGGCGTCTCGACGGTGGACAGCTTCGACATCCACGATGAAATCGGCAACCTCGTCGCCGCTCTCGACGCCACGACCAAGGCCGCCGGCTGCGCCGCCATCACCGCCGCCGGCTGGGATCCGGGAACGGACTCCGTTCTCCGCGCCCTCTTCGAGGCGATGACGCCGGTCGGCACCACCTTTACGAATTTCGGTCGCGGTCGTTCCATGGGCCATTCCGTCGCCGCCCGGGCCATTCCGGGCGTCGCCGACGCGACATCCGTCACCATACCGATTGGCGGCGGCCGCCATTCGCGTCTCGTTTATATCCTGCCGGAAACGGGCGCCGACCAGGAGGCGATACGGAAAAACCTCGCCGCCGATCACTACTTCGCCCACGATCCGCTGGATGTCCGTTTCGTCGCCACGGCCGACGAACTGGCGGCGGTGATGGATTCGTCCCACGGCGTCCTCCTCGAACGAACCGGCGCCTCCGGCATCGCCTCGAACCAGATTCTCAAGTTCGACATGCGTATCGACAACCCGGCCCTGACCGCCCAGATACTCGTCTCCTGCGCCCGGGCGGTGACCCGGATGGAACCCGGCTGCCACACCCTCATTGACATCCCGCCGGTCAAACTCCTCCCCGGCGATCGGATGGATCATATAAAACGCCTGGTGTGATCGGATTGCGGTTCGCCCACGTGGAGCGTCGTACCGGATATGTACCGATGCTTGCCGAGTGCGTTATACGGCAGTTTCTGAATAATGAAAAGGCCGGAGCCCAAGATGGGTGTCCGGCCGTTTTTTATAACGTTAGCGCTGCGCTGGTGAAGACTTACTATCTCGAACTGATGCCGGCCAGCGACGGCGGCATGGGCTGACGGCCGCGTATAATGGTGACGCCGCGCCGCGAATCGCGAATTTTCCGCGACGTCGATCCCGACCGGCGGTATTCGGACGGTTCGCTATTCTGGAGAGCTTCGGTAAGTAGCGCGCAGCGGGGACATGATACCGATGCGTCCTGGTGGTGGATGGCGATGATGATGTCCGGCAGGACGTCATTGTCCGGTGCCGCCGCCTTGATGACGTCTATAAGAGCGCGGCGCGCTTTTTCGGAACAGAGGAGGACGAGGCACAGGTCCGGTTCCTCGGCGGAGCGGGTCTGGAGATCGGCGGCAGTCGCCACCAGCATCGACCGCCAGCCGTCGAGACTATCCGGCCGGAGCTGCCGGGCCGATTCGGACGGCGGTGAACTGGCGACGAGGCGGGTGCGGAGCTTCGCTTCCATGAGCCGGTCCAGTTCGGCCCATTCCTTGGACATTTCTTCTATGGCCCGGTATAGGAGGGCCTTTTCGACAGCACCGAGTAATTCACTAATATAACCGAGCCTCGACATGAGGTCGAAAAACAATTTCCGCGCCCTCAGCTTGTCCTCTTTCCAGCTCCCGACAAGGAAGCCGATACGATCCGACCGATAGCTTTCGGCGGTGGCGTGAAGGTTTGTCGACATTCGACGGAGAAGGACCAGAAGGTCCGGCATGAGATTATGGAGGTTTCCGGAAAGGTTGATTTGCGAGACCTGGCTGAACAAACGCGCCATCATTTCCACCACGACGCACGAGGGAAGATACATAATGCGCTTTTCCTGAAGAATCCGCGCATAATGGCTGAGTAATACACTCATATTCACGACTCCTTTTTTACATCACCCGGACGGCCGGCTGGTGGTAGCGCCTATCGGGGATGTCCCCTCGACCCTCCGGAAAACCCTCTTCAACCGGCACTACACTGATACGATATTTTTAGTCATACTTAATGGACCAACCGCATCGTTGTCCAACCTTAACGGGGACCGATCGGATGGCGCCGTAGGCTCTGGCTGTCGTTTCCACTACAGAATCGCTGTAATTGTCGAGAAACGGCCGGCATATCAATCTACTGTCTGACGCTCCGGGCAAGACTTCGAGATGTTTTTCACTGACGTCCATGTCGTAAATTAACAATATGCGATAAAATCGAATTTTTCAAACAGTAAATGGAAACATTCGATTTATTCGGCCATGGTCAAAAAAAAAGCCTGGTTAACGGCTGTGGGCCGCTCAAATGGAGTAAACCAGGCCGAAAAAAACATCGCCACCCCTTCGGGCGGGGGTGGCGACAAGGAACGGATCTTAACGTGGTTGAATTGTAAACCTTAGGGAGCCGACTGAGGACGCGGTTGGTACGGACCGGGCTGACTTCGGAGCCTCTGTTGCGTCGAACGGCCTCCCTCCTCCCAGGTTACGGCAGGTTTCGGAAGGTTTCGGAAGGCGCCGGGAGGTCGTTCCGGCAATGCCGCGTCGTCAGTCCAGGGTGACTTCGGCGCCCTTTTCGGCGGAGCGGTATAATCCCTCCAGCATTGTCTGCACGGCGGCGCCGTCCTCGGCCGGCGCTTCGCAGGGAATGCCTGTCAGGATGCATTCGGCGAAATGGCGCATCTTGAAATCGAACGGATCGTATTTATCGAGGTACGCCGGCGTCGACGTCAGCATATAACCGCCGTGGTCGAAAAACACCTTAGCCGGCGCCGAAGTGCCGCCGCCCTTGGTGCCCATGACCTGGATGGTCCAGATATCCTCTTCGACATGGGCGGCGAAAGAGGTTTTCACCGTCATGGCGGCGCCGTTGTCGAAGGTGAGGAAGCCGACGCCGAGGTCTTCGACCGTGTAGGTGGTGTGGTCCCATTTGCCCCATTCGCACTGCACGCCGCAGGGCTTGTCGCCGAGGTAGGTGTGGATGGAGCCTCGCGCCGTCCGGGGCCGGGGCGACCCCATGACATAATGGCCCATTTCAATAACGTGGACGCCGATGTCGATTATCGATCCGCCGCCCTGTATTTCCTTCCTTCCGAAAACGCCCCACGACGGAATGCCACGGCGCCGGAGGGCCTGGGCCCGGACGTAGATGATTTCTCCGAAAGAGCCGTCCTTGACGTACTGCCGGAGCATCTGGACGGACGGGCTGAACCGGTGCTGAAAGGCGATCATGAGGAGGCGGTTTTCCTCCTTCGACACCGCCGTCATCTCGCGCGCCTCGGCGGCGGTGACGGACATCGGTTTTTCAACGAGGACGTGCTTTCCCGCCTTCAGCGCCTCGACCGTCGGGGCGAAATGGAGGTTGTTCGGCGTGCAGACGCTGATGGCGTCAATGTCCGGGTTTCGGATCATTTCGCGCCAGTCCGCGTACAACTGGCTGATGCCGTATTTGCCGCCGAACTGTTTCAGGCGGTCGGCGCTGACGTCGGCGGCGGCGGTGACGGAGACGCCGGGGACGTTTTCCTTCCGGAGCGATTCCACCTGGGCCTCGGCGATGCCGCCGCTGCCGACAAATCCGATGCGTAGTTCCTTGCTCATGACCATGTCCTTTAAAGAAAAAGGGGAGGGGACCGTCGGCCCGTCGGGTGGTTGGCACGACAAGGGCGCCGTTTGTCGCCGGCGGCGAACCGGCGGGCGGTGACGGCGTCCAGGCGCGGTGTCGACCGCTCCGCACCGGGTCAGGACGGTGGAAGCACGAGATGCGGCCGGACCAGGACGCGGACCGGCGGTTCGGACGGATTCCGCAGCCGCCAGAGAACGGTCTCGGCGGCGCGGCGGCCGATGGCGTCGATGTTCATGCCGACGCTGGCCGGACGCGGCGTCATGGACGAAAGAATGGGGATTTCGTTGTTACAGGAAAGGATGTGGAGATCCTGCTGCGGCGTCATCCCCAGTTCAGTCAGTATGGAATACACGGCGAAGCAGAGCCGGTCGCCCGGTATGAACAGGGCGGTGGGACGCGGCTTCGCCTTAACTATTTCCCGAATGAGCCGGGCGGTCTGCGGCTGGTCGATGGACATGCCGTCCGGCCCGGAGTTAAACAGGTTTTTCCCGGCGGCGGCGACGAGGCGGCCGCCGTGCCGGGCCAGGGCGCGCTCGAGGAACCAGCGCCGTTCGGCCAGCGTCTCGATGTGGCTGTCGTCCAGATAGCCGACGACGCGGTGGCCGAGGCCGAGGAGGTATTCGGCGGCGATGGCGCCGATTTCACGGTTGTCTTCCTGAACGACGTCGCCGGTCCGGGCCGTGGTCCGGAGGGCCCAGACGACCGGCACCGGCGATTCGCCGGCCCAGTTGTCCGGGTCGTCCGGGAAGCCGACAAGGACGGCGGCGCGGAAGCGGCGGACCGCCCGGCGGTAGGCTTCGGGATCGGAATAATCCGCCATGCTGACGCCGATGCCTTCCTCTTCAAGGATCGACTGCATTCCTTCGAGGAGCCGGAGATGCAGGTATGACTGGAACACCTTGGTTCCCGGGTCGACGCTGGCGAGGAGAACGCTCCCGTTGACGGCGGCGGCGCCCGGAGTGCCGGCGGCCGCAACCGGCGACAGTTCGTCGAGAATCCGCATGACCCGGTCCACCGTTTCCCTGGACATCCGGCCCTTCTTGTTCAGGACGTTCGATACGGTGGCGACGGAGACGCCGGCCCGGCGGGCGATGTCGGTGAGGCGCGGTCGACGGCGGCCGAGATTGTGTTCGTCAAACATCCGCTGAAATCCTTGGTTAAAATTTTTAATCAAATTCCACTGTCATACTACCCGAAAAAAATCAGCACGCAACTAAAATTATCGAAATTATCGGTTGACTAGCAAAAAATATCCGGTATCCTTGATTAAAGAAACGTAAAAAATGGTTAATAAAAATTAACCGACTCCCGAGAAGTACGCTCTCCGCCTCAGCGCCATTCACCCGATTATCGCCACCCGGCACGGACACCGTATTCAAGTACAACGCGCGAGCCTCGGTCCATTGTGGCACCTGCCGCGAGTTCAATTACATGAAAGGCACAGGAATGAAGATTGGCGTCTTTTCCCCCTGTTCGGCGATCTCTCCCTTACGGAGATGCTCGACCGCATCGCGTCGGCCGGCCTCGACGCGGTGGAAATAGGCTGCGGCTATTTCCCCGGCCATAAGCACTGCGACTTTGAACGGCTTCTCGGAAGCGACGCCGCCCTCCGGGAATATCGGGACGAATTCGCCAAACGGAACCTCGTCATCAGCGCCCTGAGCGCCCACGGCAACCCTCTCCACCCGGACAAGGCCATCGCCGACGAGTCGAACCGCCTCTGGCATGCCGCCCTCGACCTGGCGCCGAAGCTTGGCGTCGACACGGTGAACGCTTTCTCCGGTTGTCCCGGGGATCAGGAAAACGCCAAATACTCGAACTGGGTCACCACCTCCTGGCCGCCCGACATGCAGCATATCCTGAACTGGCAGTGGGCCGAGAAAGTGATCCCCTACTGGAAGCGGGAGGCGGCGCTGGCGGTGGAAAAAGGCATCAGTAAAATAGCCATAGAAATGCACCCCGGCATGGTCGTCTATAATAACGCCACCCTTCTCCGTCTCCGGAAAGAGGCCGGCCCCGCCATCGGCGCCAACTACGACCCGTCCCACATGTTCTGGCAGCAGGTGGAAATCACCGAATCCATCCGGGAGCTCCTCCGGGAAAACGCCCTGTTCCACTTCCACGCCAAAGACACCGGCTTCAACGACGACAACCGCCGCCGGAACGGCGTTCTCGAGACGCTCCCGTCGGAGAAAATTTCGGAGCGGGCCTGGAATTTCCGCTCCGTCGGCTACGGCCACGACGCCATCGACTGGAAGAGGATAATCACCGAACTCTGGCGCGGCGGCTACCGCGGCGTCATCAGTATCGAGCACGAGGATCTTTTCATGTCGATGGACGAAGGTTTCGCGAAGGCTGTGGCGTTTTTGAAAGACTGCATAATCCGGTCCGACTCCGGCATAGTCTTCGACTGACCTGTCCAGGATGAAGAGACAACCGGTCGGCGGGAACGCGGGCGGTCGACGGTTTCCTTTCAACGGAAGCACCGCGATAAAGAGATTTTACGGGATAGTACTACAGGCTGGTTTAATCACACTGATTAGAGGAGAAGCGCATGCGTAGGGCATTTTCACTTCGAGTCGCGCTGGTCGCGGCGATAATGGTTGTGGCGGTTTCGGCCGGGGCGATGGCGGTGGAACTCACCATGTTCTTCAACCCGGTCGAGGCGCCGATTATCCGGCAGGTGGTGGCGGATTGGGAAGCTAATACCGGCCACAAGGTCAACATCCTCACGTCGCCGCAAAGTTCGTCCGACGCCCTGGCCCTGTTCCAGCAACAGCTCGCCGCCGGCACGTCGGACGTCGACCTGTATTTCATCGACTCGGTCTGGCCCGGCCTGATTGGCGACCATCTTCTCGACCTGAAGGAATATGATCCGGATAACGCCCGCATAGGCGATCACATCCCGTCCGTTGTCGGCGCCTATACGGTCCGCGACCGGGTGGTCGGCCTGCCGCTCATGCTCGACGCCGGCATGATCTACTACCGGACCGACCTTCTTGAAAAATACAACAAGCCGGTGCCGGAAACCTGGCAGGAACTGACCGACACCGCCGCCTTTATTCAGGACGCCGAACGCCAGGCCGGCAACGCCAATATCTGGGGCTTTGTCTTCCAGGGCCGCGCCTACGAAGGCCTGACCTGCGTCGCCCTCGAATGGCTTGCCTCCCACGGCGGCGGCACCATCGTCGACGCGGACGGCAAAGTCACCGTCAACAACCCGAACGCCGTCCAGGCTCTTCGCGAGGCGGCTTCCTGGGTCGGCACCATCACGCCGGAGGGAACCCTCAATTACGCCGAAGAAGAGGCGCGCGGCGTGTTCCAGTCCGGGAACGCGGTGTTTATGCGGAACTGGCCCTACGCCTGGGCCCTGGCCCAGCAGGAAGCGAGTCCGGTGCAGGGTAAAATCGGCATCCTTCCGGTGCCGAAGGGCGGCGACGGCGAAAAATCCACCGGCGCCCTCGGCGGCTGGGGCATGGCGGTGTCCCGCTATTCGAAGAATATCGACATCGCCACCGATCTTCTTTTCTACATCACCGGCCGCGAAGGCCAGAAAAAGTTCAGCATCCTCGGCACCTACACCCCGAGCATTGTCGAGCTGTTCGACGACCCGGATATCAAGCAGGCCAATCCGGTCGCCATCCTCGACGTCTTCATGAATGCCGTGCCGCGCCCGTCCGCCGTCACCGGGTCCAAGTACAACCGGGTGTCGAGCGAGTTCTACAACGCCGTCCACCAGGTGCTGTCGAAGTCGGCCACGCCGGAAGACGCGCTCAAGACGCTTGACGCGAATCTCCGCCGGGTGGCGCGCGGCGGTTGGAAGTGACTATACCATGAGGGCGTCCCGGAGAAAGCGATATCGGGAACGGCGGCGTGAAGGAAAGTGGTATATACTATACCTGTTCGGGGGAGAACCGTCACTGGTTCTCCCCCGAAGTGTTTGGAGAGGTGTTGGGGACGTGAGTGGTATTGCATCCGCCTTACCGGCCGGTTGCGGATTCCTCGGCCGATGCGCCGGCGTCGTACCGTAACTCGGTGGCGATCCGTTCCGCCCGGGTCGGCATATGCGGCGATAGGATGGTCAGGCCGATCCACGATATCAGGCATGAGACGATGCCGACGATCAGCCCGGTTTTCAGCCACATCCAGAAGTGAACCTTTGTCCAATAGCGTTTTTCCAGCATGCCGACGGCGACGATATTCGCCGTCGACCCGACCATCGTGATATTTCCGCCGAGGCAGGCGCCGTGGAGGAGCGCCCAGATAAGCGGCGTCTGGTCAAGCTTCACCACCACCGGCATAAAGGCGGCGACGAAGACGATGTTTTCGATAAAGGCGCTGCCGATGGCGGAAATCGCCAGAACGGTCGGAAGGAGAAGGGAGGGATTGCTGCCGACGGAACGGTCGAGGGCGCCGGCGATGACGTCCGTCACCTGGGTGCGTTCCAAGGCGCCGGCAATCATGAACAGCATCATCAGGAAGATGACGACGTTCCATTCGACGTCCTGCTCCAGATACTTTCTGACCTGTCCCCGCCGCCAGGCCATAAGGACGCCGGACACGAGGAGCGGGGCGGTGATGAGCATGGTGTTGGCTTCGAGGCCGAGGTGGCGCTCGATCAGTTTATGAAGAATAAGAAGGGCGAGAAGAAGCGCCAGGACGAACAGGCCGGCGGTGTGGGGCACCCGCACCATCGGCGCCAGGGCGAGGCCGCTCTGGCGTCGTTGTTCCAGCTTTTCATTGAGGACGGCAATCTGTTTTCGGAACAGGAAAAGCATGAGGACGAGAATGACGACGAACTCGGCCAGCATGAGCGGGAACGACCAGATCATGAAGTCGTTAAAGGACAGCGGCGGCGAGGCGTTCTGGCCGATGAGGATGCCGACGGGGTTGCCGAGCATGGTGCCGGCCGATCCGACGTTGATCGCCATCACCACCATGATGATGAACGGCATCGGCCTGACGTCGAGGGCATCGGCGATCTGGAAGATGAGGGCCATGGCGAAGACGATGGCGGCCATTTCGTCGATGAGGCAGGACATGGCGACGCCGAGGATGCACGCCACCGCCACCAGCCCGCGTCCAGTGATGTTCGGCAGCGAGAGAACCTGGATGATTATCCAGCTGAACAGGCCGAGATCCTTCAGGACGCCGACGATAATCATCATGCTCATGAGAAAGATGATGACGTCCAGTTTCGTCTCGGTGCCGAGGGATGCGAGGTCGAGGATGTTCAGGATGAGCATGCCGCTGATGCCAAGGAAGGCGAAGGCGAGATGAAACTCCCAGAACAGGGCTGTCGCCGAGACAAGCATGACGAACGCCGCCACCGACACGGACTGTTGGGCGTTCATGCCGCCAAGAATGCAGACACAGGCGGCGAGGCCGGTAAGGGCGACGAGGAGAAGAAATCGGGCCAGACCCTGGTATCGGGAAAAGAATGTGGTTGGTTCCTGCATGACGCCTCCCCGGACGGAAAAGAGGTGAAGGCGGCGCCGCCGCGGCCGGGCCGGGCGTCTACGCCTGGATCAATTTCGCCACTTCGCGGCAATACCGGTCCGCCATCAGGGCGTGGCCGCGCCCGTTCGGGTGGAGGCCGTCGACATAGAGGCCGGCTCCGAGGCGGCGCTGTTCCGGTTCCTCGAACAAGCCCCAGAAGTCGACCAGCGGCACCTGGAACGCCTGACAAAACCGGCGCAGCCATTCGGCATAGTCGCGGCCGATCTCCTGGGCGGCGAAAAAGTCCACAGCCACGGCCCACTCCGCCGGCGCCGTCGCCACGTCGAGCGGTACCGGCGTCGCCACGACGACCGGCAGGCTGCGGGCTGCGGACTGGTGGACCATGGCGGCGATGTTGGCGCGGGCCGGGCCGTCGCCGCCGCCGAAGAAAATGTCGTTAAAGCCGCCCATAAGGCTGACGAGGTTCGGTTTGACCTTTTCCACTTCCGGCTGGAACCGCGCCAGCATGCCGCCGGTGGTGTCGCCGGGGATGCCCCGGTTGACGAGGCGGACGCCGAGTCGTTCCTGGGCCAGGAAGGTCCAGGACTCTTTCCGGGGAACGCCGGAGCCGAAGGTAAGGCTGTCGCCGAGACAAAGGATTCGCAAAAACAACTCCCTGCACGATGTCGAACCGCGTCGCCGCCGCCGGGAGCGGGGCCTCCCGGCCGCGGCCTGACAGCCGGTCGTCCGGCGAACCGGATAAAGGAAAAAACCGTGGGCGCCGTTCATTGCGGCACCGCGGTTTCGCCGGTCGTGGACGGAAAAAAGAATGCGGCCTCCCGTTGTCGAGGGCGTAACCGCCGACACGTCCCGGTAAAAAACGTTGCTTCCTGCTATTTGACTTCGGAAAAGGAATGCCCGGGCGCGCCGCAGGTGGAGCAATAATTCGGTTCTTCCGAACCGGCGAAAATCACGCCGCACGAGCCGCACAGGTAATAATGGTTTGGCTCGATGTCTTCGTCCGGGTCGTTCGCGCCGGTCTTGGCGAGGAGGGAGCAGAAGGTCTTTTCCGCTCCGGCGGCGCCAAGGAGCACCCGTTTCGACAGGACGTCGTTGACCGCTTCGGCGACGGACAGCCGTTTCGCCGGAAGGTCCTTCCCGTCGCCGTCCTCGAAAGACAGAACCGCGGCCGGGCTGGTGGTGAGGAGCCGGTGGATGATGCGGGCCTGGGACAGGCTGCTTTCCATGCCGGCCCGGTAGAGGTGGGCCGCTTCCGGC
Source organism: Planctomycetaceae bacterium (assembly GCA_021201355.1). Lineage (GTDB taxonomy): Bacteria > Planctomycetota > SZUA-567 > SZUA-567 > SZUA-567 > JAJBSZ01. The sequence goes on from JAJQFC010000016.1 coordinate 20,078, forward strand.
CGGTTGGCGCGGAATTCCTCTTCGGCCCGGAGGCGCATCGTCACGTAATTCCGGCACTGGATTTCGTAGACGTGGCGGAGGACGTCCTGCATTTCGCCGCTTTCCGACACGTTGGAATTCGGGATGAGCGGCCGCTGGCGCACGACGGGCCGGCCGTTCCCGTCCAGGCTGATTTCCAGGGCATGGTGCGGCGGACTGACCACCCGTTCGAGTTTTTTAATATTGGCGCCGCCGCCGCCGGTGACGATGAGGCGGATGCCGTCGATTTCGTCTTCAAAGTAGGTGTGGGCGTGGCCGCAGAGGAGAAGGGTTATCCGGTTCCGCCAGACGCCGACCGCTTCCTCGAACTTGGTCCAGTCCGCCACCGACATGGAATCGCCGGAGATGCGGTTCGGCGGCGGGATGTGGAAGGAGACAATGATGTTCCGCGTTTCACTAAGCGCCATCGTTTCCCAGAAAAACCGGAGGGTCTCGTCCGAGAAGCGCCGGTTTGAATTGTCCAGCATGATGAAGGTGAATTCTTCCGCGAAGACGGCGCGGTCGGCATGGCCGAAATATGCCTCGAAATCCGGCCCGTCGTGGTTGCCTCTGGCAACGTGGACGGGTCGGTCGGCATAGCGGTCGATGAAGTGCGAGACGCGTTTGTAGTACGGATCGCGCCCGAGAGGCGAGACGTCGCCGAGGACGGCGATAAAGTCCCCTTCGGCTCCGGCCAGGCCGGCGTGGAGGTATTGGAGCGCCTCCCCGCCGTACCCGTCCGAACAGGGACTGCCAATAACGGTGAAGGATTTGGCCTCGAGTTCCTGGACCAGTTTCGAGACCGGTTTGGCTATCACTTCGCTTTCCTTGCCTTGGCGGCACGGCGGGCCTGGGCCCGAAGGGGCAGGCCGTGCAGGTTGATGAATCCGGTGGCGAGGGTCTGGTCGTAAGCGCCGCCGTCGTCGTCCATACTGGCGATAAGGGGGTCGTAGAGGCTGTTCGGGCTCGAGCGGCCGACGACGGTGACGTTCCCCTTGTACAGTTCCAAATCGACCCGGCCGGACACGTATTTCTGGCTTTCCTCGACCAGGGCGAACAGGGCGTTCATTTCGTCCGAGAACCAGTAGCCGTTATAAATGAGACCGGCCATGCGGGGAATGAGGCTGTCACGGAGGTTCATGACGTCACGGTCGACGGTGATGCCTTCCAGGTCCCGGTGCGCGGTCATGAGGAGGGTGCCGCCCGGGGTCTCGTAGACGCCGCGGGACTTCATGCCGACG
>JAJQFC010000344.1 GCA_021201355.1 Planctomycetaceae bacterium
CCTCGTCGCCGCCATCATCGCCAGCGCCAGCCTGGCCGTCATCATCTCCTATTAAATCTGGTACCGGAACTGACATCCATCATTTCACCCCCCCCCCCCTTTACAACTTTAAAAACGCCCCGCGCCTTTTCCCGGCGTGGGGCGATTCTGTTTAAATGCGTAAGCTGGTCATGGTTTTTTCCGCATCCTTATTCCTCTAACCGGTCAAGAACCAGGACGTCCTCGTCGTCATGGCGCACCGTCCGCCGGTAGGTGACGCCGGCCGGGCCGAACAGCATGGCGTAGCCGATTTCGTGATCGGGCGGGACGCCGAGCCAGCGGCGGCTTTCCGGAAGGTAGCGGAGCACCGCCTCCACCATCCCGCACCAGGTGGTGCCGATGCCGTTCGCCTGGGCGTAGAGGTCGAAATAGGACAGGGCGATGATGCAGTCCGGGACTTTGCATATCCCTTCCGGCCCGGCGGTGACGACGAGAAGGTGCGGCGCGTTCCGGAAAATGCCGTCGACGCCGTCGTCGAGCCATTCCCGGGCGATGTCGACGAGCCAGGATTGTTCCGGCGGGAGTTTTTCCGGAGTGGCGACGAGGGCGTGCGCCACCTTGTCCCGGAGTTCCGCCAAAACCTTCGGGTCAAGGATGGCGGTAAAGCGGCGATGGCGGACATTGACGCCGGTCGGCGCTTCCCGAACCACGGCGAGAATGCGCCTGAACGTCTCCTCATCCACCGTCCCCGCCCCGAATTGGCGCACGGACCGCCGGGCGAGAATGAGGTTCCGGAGGGAATCCGGGTCGAACGGCGTGACAGCCTCGGTATCCTCCGGGTCGACGCCGGCGGCGCTGACGGCGCCGTACGGACAGACGGCCAGGCAGTGGAGGCAGCGAAGGCATTCCGGATCCTTTTCCGGAACGACACGGGCGACGCAGTCCGCGATATCGATGATGTGGGTCGGACAGTCGAGGACGCACATGCCGCAGGCGACGCATTTCCCGGGATCGGCCCGGAACTGGCTGACAGGCAATTGCGCGGTCATATCGTTTCTCCTTGTGAGGTGTGGTTTCCCGTCGCCATTGTACTCCGTCCCGCCCGCGTTGCCAGAGGAAGTTCGCCCCGCCTCACGCGACGCGGGACGTCCTCCGAAGCCAGGTCCGATTGCCAAAAACCAAATAACCGACAGCCCATAACCAAAAACCCGACGGCTCGCGGGAGCCGCCGGGTTCGGTTGGGATAATTGTTCGTGCCGCTCGTGAAAAACGCCCTGATAGCGTTTTACAGTGAACGCAAACCTTTCTCTGTGCGTCTCGGTTATTCCAGTAATAACCGTAAAACTTAGAAAATAACCACTCATATTTAAAAAGGCGCTAGTGTCCGACTTCGATATTCTTGCCGCGCGCGGCGAGGACGGCGGCCATCCGTTCCTCTTCCGTCTTCGTCGGCGGCGCGGTAATCAGGCTGCAGACAACGCCGCAGACCAGCGCCACGATGGAGGCCGGAATGGCCGGTCCGGTAAACGAGGCGATGACCCACTGGTTGAACGGCGTATAACCGAGGAAGAGAATACCGAAGATAAGGCCGGAGAAGATGGACGCAAGGCCGCCCTGCCATGTCACCCGTTTCCACAACGCGCCCAGGAACATCGCCACCGACACGCCGGGGATGATCGATCCGATGACATTCGAGATGTACCCCATCACGTCCCGGGCGAACAGGGTGGCGATGAAGGCGCAGAACAGGGTGACGCACACCCCGATGCGGGACCAGGTCGGCACCCGGCGTTCTTCCAGTTCCTTCCCGGTAATCATCGGGTAGATGTCCTGGATAAAGATAGTGACGCAGGCGATGGCGTCGGAGTCTCCGGAACTCATGGTGGCGGACAGGCCGGCGACCATGAACAGCATGCCGAGGAGCGGCCCGAGGACTTGCGTGGCCATGTAGGTAAAGGCGAAATCAGGGGTTTTGAGGACGGCTTCGGCGTTCGAATTGTAGGCGATGGTGAAGGCGGCCATGCCGATGATGGCCGGGACGAGGGAAAAGACGAAGAGAAGGATGCCGCTCCGGGTCATGGCCTTCCGCGCCGCCATGTCGTCTTTCGAGTAGTACCAGCGCATCCGGTAGGTCGGCGTGCCGAGAGCCGGGATGCCGACGGTGTAGATGAGGGAAATGAGCCCCATCACCCCGAGGGTGCCGACGCCGTAGAAGGTAAGGTTCCCCGCGTTCCCCGACTCCCTGATGGTGGCGGAGATGAGATCCCAGCCGCCGGCGGCGGGGATGGCTACAAGGGTGATGACGACAAAGCCGAAGCAGAGGATCATCAATTGGATGGCGTCCGTGATGACGACGGCGAGGAGGCCGCCGATGATCACGTAGACGCCGAAGATAACGCCCATGATGGCCCGGGACAGCACCGGGTCGAACCCGGTAATGTAGGCGAGGTAGGTGGCGCCGCCGTTCATATGGTTGCCGAGCCAGATAATCTCGATAATCATCATCATGACGGCCATGACGTTTTTCATTTTGAGGTTGCCGTCGAAGTGGTACTGCGCCTCCTCGGCCATGGTGATGAATCCCTTGGTGCGGATTCGGCCCCGGTACATGATGAAGACGAGGAGGAACACGCCAAGGCAGGCGCCCAGGCCGTAGGCGGACCCGCCCCAGCCGACCCGGAAGCCGTTCGCGGTGGCGCCGATGGACGATCCGGTGCCGATGAGGGTGGCGCCCATGGTGGCGAACACCAGGAAGGTCGAGAGGTTGCTGCCGCCGGTGAGGTATCCCTTGCCCGTATTTTTGCCGTGGGAATACCAGATGCCGATGCCGATCATGATGACGTTGTAAACGATAAAGCCGATGACGAAGTACAAGGCATGTGTTTTGTCCATTTCACGCTCCCTTCGCTCCGAGGACTGGCCAGGGCGTACAGGTGGGGATGAATGTGCTTCCGGCAACCGAACGAAATGACGGCTTTCTAGAAATTGAAGAAACCTCGTGAAAGGCCGGACCCATGTCTCCCCGGGGGCGGCGTCCCCGGCATTCGAAAGCCGGACGGACTCCCCCCGGGGAAACAAAGACCGGGGAAGGCGTATCAGGTGATGCCGCCACGGCGAAACAATGATTCGCGCCGGCGCGCGGCAGTGATGAATATTTTTCGTCCAGTGGTGGATTTTCCTATCCGGGTAGCCATTCCATACCGCACTCCGGCATCCGGCCGTGCCACCGTTCGGGTGTGTTTCGGAGAGTCGCCGATCGTACTCCGCGTTCGGAAAGGGATGAAACGGCGCGTCGGTACGGCATCAATCGCGCTTATGGAAAAAACGCGCTTTGGCGGCCTGTCGCACCCGGCGCCGTCCAGTTTCCGACCGTCGCCCCGGGGGAACGATCCGCCACCATTGGGTCGTCCCCGCCCGGGCAATCGGAATCTGTTCCCGGCGCCGTCATTTTCCCGATACGGTCGGGCGGACCATCCGGTCCGGCCCGGATCAGCTTCTCCGGCGGATGCCGTGTACCCGCCCGCGGCGCGGCCTCGTTCGCGCGCCGGGGCAAAGTCGACGCCTGCCGTTCCGGTTCGTCAATCTGTGAAGCGGGTCGTCACACCCGTTCAGGAGAACCGGCGCAGGCACTCGACGATACAGTCGATCTCCCCGTCCCGGAGAGACATGGGATTTATAAAGACGCCGGGCAGCTCTTCGCTGTAGGCGTGGATAGGCGGATGGTTGCGGCGGAGGTGTTCCACCAGCTCGGCCGCGTTCCGGCCGGCATCCTTCAGCCCGACAAAGGCGCGGGCGATGGGCTGTCCGGCCTCGTTCGGGTAGGTGCGGGTGACGGTGAGGGCCGGGTGCTCCCGGAGGGCTTCGGAAAGAATGGCGATCTGGTCCTCACGCCATTGGTAGCGGGCATCGTGATCCATTTCGACAAATTGTTTCACCGCCATGTAGAGGCCGACCATTTCCTCCCGGCCGACCTTCATCATCCGGCCGATGCCGTAGTTCGGGAAGCCGATGGAGGCGACGATTTCGTGGAACTCCCTGTCGCCGACCATGAGGCCGCTGGCCTGCGGCCCCTTCAGATCCTTGCCGCCGGAGAACAGGGTGGTGGCGGCGCCCATTTCCGTGTACTTCCACAGGTTTTCCACCGGCGGCAGTTGCGCCGCCGCGTCGACAATCACCGGCACGCCGCGCCGCCTGGCGACGGCGATCGTTTCCTCCAACGGAAGCCCGCCCGGCGCCACCCACCCGGTGGCGGCGAAGTAGACGGCGGCGGTGTCGTCGTCGATGGCGTTGTCAAGATCCTCGACCGTTACCGGATGCATGAGATTGCCGAAGCCGAGTTCCCGGTACGACGCGCCGAGGTTCTGGACAACGAGGTCGTACGGGTTCCGGTGGGCCTTGTAGAGGACGACGTGCGACCGGGCGATTTCGTCCCGGGTCACGTATTTGAACGGTTTTTTCCGGCGGATCTCGATGGCGGCGGCAACAGCCAGGTAGAGGCCGGTGGCGGCGCCGTTCGGCACATAGGCGCCCGGATTACGCGTCAGCTTCGCAATGGCGGCATTGACCGCCTTCTGGAGCTCCCGGATGGGGATGAAATCCCGGGCCGCTTCACACATGGCGGCGAGGGTCGCCTCGCTCATCCGCGATCCGCCGAGGACGGTGTAGGTGCCGGCCGCGTTGATGATGGGTTGCAGTCCCAATTCTTCGTAAATAGACATGCCGCTCTCCAGCCATGGGGAAGGGACGGTACCACGGCCACAAACGGTGGGGGATGAAGGCGGTCGGGTGCCGGAGGGGTACAGGCTATCAACGGTTTGTTCGCCGCCCGTACCTAAAATTTATTTTGCACCATACTTCACGCTTGGTCAACCGGATTCTGGATAAAATCCAAATTTTTCCCGTTTTTACGCCGTTTTTGCCGGTAAAATACAAGAAGAGAGAAGACGGGAATTCCGGCACTCTCAAAAAAAATGTGAGATAGTGTACCACACCCGTTATCTATAACCGTTTACGGAGTAGTCGTTCCCTCGTTTAAATCTACCAGAACGGAGCGCCACCGGCGAACCGGTCAATCAACTTTTCAGGAAGACCCTATCAATTTTGCCCGCGTCTGGATCCTGTGCCAATCCAAGGGGAAAACCATGCATGATCTACTTCTTAAAAACTGCCAGGTGGTGGACGGTTCCGGATCGCCGCCGTATCTCGGCGACATCGCCGTCACGGCCGGCCGGATCGAACGGGTGGCGCCGGCCATCGACGAACCGGCGGCGGAAGTTTACGACGCCGGCGGCATGTACGCGACGCCCGGCTTTGTCGACATCCACCGCCACTCCGACGCCTTTGTCTTCCGGCCCGATTTCGGCGAGGTGCAACTGCGGCAGGGCATCACCACGACGATAAACGGCAATTGCGGCCTCAGTATCGTCCCCTGCCCGGCCGCCTTCCGGACGGAAATCCTCGCCTACCTGAAGCCGATTATCGGCACGCTGCCGGACGGCGCCTCATTCGAGACGTTCCCGGAATACCTCGACGCCGTCCGCCGCCTCGACCTGCCCCTCAACTTCGGCATGCTGGTCGGCAACGGCACCCTCCGCGCCGCCGCCAAAGGCTACGCCCCCGGCCCGCTGTCCAAGGACGAGGTCGCCGCCGTCCACCATTACCTCGAAGACGCCATCGCCGCCGGCGCCTTCGGCGTGTCGATGAGCCTCGTCTACGCCCCGAGACCTACTACGACCTCCCCGGATTCATCGAAGCGCTGGCGCCGCTCCGGGGAACCGGCCTCCCCCTCGTCACCCATGTCCGGGGCGAAGGCACCATGCTTCTCGACTCCATCCGGGAAGTCGTCGCCATCGCCCGGGGCCTCGGCGTGCCGCTCCATATCAGCCACTTCAAGGCGGTCGGCGCCATCAACTGGCGGCACATGCGGGAGAAGGCGGTCCAGCTTATCGAGGACGAACGGGGCGCCGGCATGGACATCACCGTGGACGTCTATCCGTGGGAGGCGGGGAGCTCGCAGCTGGCCCAGGTGCTCCCGCCCGAATTCCTCGACGGCGGCCTCGCCGAAGCGACCCGCCGCCTCAAGGACCCGGCCGAACGCGCCCGCTGCAAGGCCATCCTCACCGGGCCGCCGGCCGGGTTTGAAAACCAGGTCAAACTGCTCGGCTGGGAAAATATCATGGTCGGGTCCGTCAAAACGGACAAGAACAAGGACTGCGAAGGGAAACGCATTACGGAAATAGCCGCCCTCAGGGGCGTCGACCCGGACGACGCCTGCCTCACCCTCCTTGCCGAAGAGGACTGCGAGGTCTCCATGATCAACTTCATCGCCTGCGACGACGACATCGAGGCGATCATGAAACTGCCCTATTCCTACATCATCTCCGACTCCATCTACCCGGACGGCGGCAAACCGCACCCGCGCCAGTACGGCACCTATCCGAAGCTCCTCGCCGATTATGTCCGCGATCGGAAAGTCCTCCATCTCGAGGAGGCGGTGCGGAAGTGCACGAGCGCCCCGGCCGAAGGCTTGCATATCGCCGGAAAAGGCCGCATCCAGGAGGGCTACGACGCCGACCTCGTCGTCTTCGACCTCGACCGTATCGAGAACCACGCCACCTACCTCGAACCGCGCGGCCTCGGCAGCGGTTTTTCCCTGGTCCTCGTCAACGGCCGCGTCGCCAACCGGGACGACGCCTTTGTCAACTCCGCCGCCGGCAAGGTGCTGGTCAGAAGATGAGACGCGGCAGACGCATTTGCCGCCCGGTGTTCCAAGGCGAAAAAGGAGTCGACAGCAAGATGTGAACTGGAAAGCGGCGACGGGACCGGTCTTGAAACAGCGTTGAGCCGGCGATGGCGTTGTCACGGACGGGTCCACCGGACGCGTCGCTCACCGGCTGTCGGCGTGGCTGCGGATATCCGGCCCGGTTCGCGTATTCGATGTGAACAGACTGTGCAGCCTTCCTATTTCTGCGTGCGCCCGGCCGGGCGCACGCCGGAACCAGCCTCTGTCGTTAGACGGAGGCTGCTTTTTTACCGCGACTTCGCGGCCGTTCCGCCGTCCGGCTGGCCATAGACCCTGGCCCAGGCGCTCCGGCCTTCACCCTGGACAAAGTCGACGAAGCGGCGGGCGGCCGGGGTCAGCGCGGCCTGGTCCTTGATGGCGAGGCAGATTTTCCGGTAGGCCGGAATCTCCAGTTCCCGCACGGCAAACCGGTACGGCATGCGGAGGAGGACCAGTTCCGGCATAACGGCGATGCCGAGGCCGCGTTCGACCATGGACATGAGGGTGTGGTCGTCCGAGGTGCGGAAAGTGATGTTCGGCGTAACGAGGTGTTCCCGGAGAAGGGCGAGGATCTCGTTGTCCGGGCCTTCCTCGAGAAGGAGGAACGGCTCGTCCGCCAGGCGGTCCGGGGGAATCCGGTCGCAGGCGGCGAGGGGATGGTTTTCCGGGAGGACGACGACGAGGCGGTCCTGCCCAAGGAAGATCTGGTCGAACTCGGACGGCGCCGGCATCCGGAGAAAACCGACGTCGATGTCGCCGTCCATGAGCCAGTCGGCGATTTCCCGGTAGTTGCCGCGCACCAGATCGAAGGCGATTTTGCCACAGCGGGAACGGAATGTTTCCAGGATGTCCGGGAGCCACTGCGAGGCGATACTGGTGAAGCCGCCGATGCGGATGAGGCCGGCGTTAAGGTCGTGCATGTCGGCGATTTCCCGGTCGAGGGCGCGGTTCGCGAGGCAGACGGCCGTTATCAGGGGGAGGAGCCGCTGCCCTTCCGAGGTCAGGCGGATGCCGGACCGGTCCCGCCGGAGAAGGACCATCCGCCATTCCCGTTCAAGCGCGTTCAGGCTGTGGCTGACGCCGGCCTGGGTGTAGCCGAGTTCCTCGGCCGCCCGGGTCAGGCTGCCCTGTTCGACAATTTTCAGGAACACTTCGTATTTCGTCGTGTCCATTCAAGATTCCGTTCGAGGTGGAAGCCGTTCCGACGCGTCGACGCGGATCGTCCGGTCGCCAGTGGCGATTATCAAAAAAAGAGCCGGACGCCGCAATCGCCGCATTCCATTCCGTCATGTATTTCATTCGAGATACTATTCCATGCCTCCGAGTCCGCGATCCACTGAATGATTTTGCTGATGGACGCGGCGGCGGCCGGTACAGTCACGGATATCGGGAATCTCTCATCGGGCCGGACGGGACGCCCGGGAAAACGTTACCCTTTATCCACGCCACGGAGCTTAAAATGACGCAACGACGCGCCGACACCCTCATCGCCAGCGTTTCATTGGTTTGGGGCATATCCTACATCTTTATGAAAGTCGGCCTGGACGGGCTGGGGCCGTTCAACCTCATTCTTCTCCGCTTCGGCATCGCCTTCCTCGTCATGGCGGCGTTGTTCCGGCGGCGGGTTTTTCCACCGGACCGGACCACGCTCGCCTACAGCGCCGTCCTTGGCTTTATCGTCTTTCTCCTGTTCACCCTCATCATGTTCGGCCTCCGGACGACAACCGCCTCCGCCGCCGGCTTCCTCGCCAGCACCACCGTCATGTTTGTCCCGATTCTCCAGGCCGTCATCGGCCGAAGAGCGCCCCGGGGCGGCGTCATGGCCGGGGTGGCGGCGGCGCTGGCGGGAACCGCCCTCCTCACCCTCGGGGAAGGCGGCGGGCTGGAACTGAGTGGCGGCGCCGTCCTTTGCGTCCTGTCAGCCTTGTGCTACGCCGTCCACATTCTGGTGGCCGGACACGCGACCAAACGGATGGACGGACTCGCCCTCGGCGTCTGGCAACTCGGGTTCGCCGCCGCCTTCGCCCTTGTCGGCTGCCTCCTCTTCGAGACCCCGTCCCTTCCGGCGACCGGCGGGCAATGGGGCGCCGTCCTCGGACTGGCGCTCCTGTGCAGCGCCTACGGCTTTGTCGTCCAACCGGTGGCGCAGCGATACACAACGCCGGAACGGACCGGTCTTCTGTACGCATTGGAACCGGTGTTTTCGGCGCTGTTCGGGTTTGTCGTTCTTGGCGAAGTGCTGAGTCCTTACGGGTATGTCGGCGCCGCGTTGGTGTTGTCGAGCGTGCTCCTGGCCACCCTCGGCCCGGGACGGCGGCGGCTGGAACCGACGCCGGTAAGTTCGGCCGGCGTCAGCGGCCGCCACCCGGCCCGGCGAATCGATTCTCTCGAAGAGACGGAACCGTCCGCTACGGCACCGGACAGCGTTCCGGCTGGATAACTGTCCGGGACGCGGCATTGTCCGGTTGCGCCCGCCAACGGGCTATTCGGGTGTGTGCATTCCGGCCATGCGGACGATTTTGACACTCCGACGTTTGGTCGTTCCGTCTAGCAATCCGCTTTGGGATGTCGCCCTAATGACACCGGCTCTTCCGCCGTAGTCCGTGCCGGTACACACGACCCGCGTTACCCGGCCGTACCGTTGAAGCCGGCGGCGCCGACGGCCCAGGCGCTGAACACGGTTTCCAGGTGGAGGGTGCCGTGTTCGGTGTGGGCGTCGTGGCCTTCCTCCCGGGTGGTGACGGAAAGGTCGCCGGTGGCTCCCTGTTCTCGGGCGCGCTCGGCGGCGAGGCAGGCGACCTCTTTTCTGGCGTATGCTTCCGCCTCCGGACCGGTCTTGAACTCGCGTACCGCTTCGTCGGCATAAACCGAATACCGTGACGCGCTATCGCCGATATAAACCGGTCGGACCCTGACCACCGCCTCGGCCTGGATATGACCGACAATGGCGCCGACGGCATTGGCGACGGCGGCATGTTCCGGCACGATGGCAGTGGTGCCGAGGAGCGCCGCCACGTCATTCAGGAAGACATGGACAGGCGCGCCGATGCCAATGAGCGGAAGGTCGGTCCGGAAGGAAAAATCGAGAAGGCCTTTGCCGCCGCCGTGACGCCGGGCCTGGTAGGATTTTTCAATAATCGCCAGGAGGGCCGGATCGTCCGCGCCGGGCAGGCCGGGAACCTGTTCGTGCCTGAGAAGGGCGAGGACGACGGCCCGGTACAGCTTCCGCGTCACTTCCCGGTACACCATGTCGGCCAGTTCCGCCACGGTGCATTCCAGATTCTCCGCGACATAGGCGGCGCCATGCCGCGACGCTTCCGCGTCGTAGCGGTCGAAATCCCCCCGGATATGCATGATGTCAGTCGGCGTCAGGCCGAAGACGGCGACGACGCCGTCCCGGACCAGCCGCTCCTCCCCGAGGCTGTACTCGTCGCGGCCGCTGGCCAGGGCGGCGTCGCGGCGGAGAAGCGGCCCGTCCCGGAGGGCGTCGGCCAGGCGTTTTTCCCGGTCCGTGTACGGGCTGTCGGCGGCAATGTCCTTCATAAGGATGAAACCTTCGTGGAGGCACCGGGTGTGTTTGAAGGGCACGGCGAACTGTGCGGCCAGGCGTTCCTTCAGGCGCGGGTAACGGGCGGCGGCGATGCAGAGGGGGACGACTCGGTGTTCCTTCAGGACCATCCCGTCCGTTCCGTATTGGACGGCGCTGTCGCCGCCGAGGCCGACGGTGTCGATATCGAGGCCGCGAATGCCGGTTTTCCAGCGGCCGATGGCGATGCCGTTTTCGGCCCGGAGCGGCCGGCCGTTCCGGATGACGGCGATGTCCGACGTGGTGCCGCCCATGTCGACAACGACGCCGTCCGTCACCCCGGCGAGGGCGGAAGCGCCCATGACGCTGGCGGCCGGGCCGGACAGGAGCGTCTCGGCCGGACGGAGTTCGGCAAAGCTTTCCGACATGAGGGAGCCGTCCGACCGGACGATGACGACGGGGGCGTCAAGGCCGCGTTCGGCCAGGCTCCGTTTGATCGCCAGCATAAAGGCGTGGATGGTCGGGAACAGGCTGGCGTTGACGAGGGTCGAGGCGGCCCGTTGCAGGCAGTTAAGGTCTGTCACCAGTTCGTGGGCAGAGACGACCGGGAGGCCGGACCGCCGGTGAATGAGATCGCGGGCGTGTTTTTCTATAACCGCGCCGTTCCGCATTGAATACATTTCCACAACGCCGACGCCGTCCAGGTGGTCGAGGCTGCCGTTCAGGCCGTTTATGAACCGGTCCCAATCGACATCGCCTAGGCCGCTCTGGGAATAATTCGCCGTCGAGTCGGCGAGGATGATGTCATCGGCGGGCGGCAGGCCGAAGTCTCCGCCGAAGCGGTCGATGTTTTTTCGGTTGCCGCCGAAGAACACCAGCCTGGCCCGGCCGGTGCGGTTTTCCACGCAGGCGTTGGTGGCGAGGGTGGTGGAAAGGGCGAAGAGGACGGGCCTGGCAAGAACATCGCCCGGCAGGCGGTCCAGGGCCTCCATGATGCCGACGGCGAGGTCGCGGCGGGTGGTGAGGGCTTTGGCTGTGGCGACGACGGACCGGCTGTCAAGGTCGTAGGCGACCGCGTCAGTATAGGTGCCGCCGGTGTCGATGCCGATGCCGATACGGAACATGCTGTGCTCCCTGAGTTATCGATGCGTTGCTACCGCCAGGCTCCGACCGGGCACTGTCCCGAGCTGCCAGGCGGCTGCCACTGGCCGGATTGATTCCGGAACGCTCCATCGTGCCACAATACCCGATCCGGCGCGGCGGTATCTAGCACTGCCGTTCGTTCCTTTGGTAATTTCGTACCGGAATCGCCGGTCCCGCCGCCATACCATCCACTATCCGCCGTCCACCTCCGCCGGTATTTTCAAAAAACTCTGAATGTCCGGGTCATTATCAGGCAAGTAACGCCTGGAACACCTTGATCCGTTATTGTGTGCGGTGGCAGCCGGTCCTACCCGCCGGCGGCGCCGTAGTCGGGAGTGAGTGGAAATGCGAACGATGGTCTGCCCTCTACACGACACCAGCCTGCGCCGGCGCATCGGCGTCGTCATGGTGTTGACGGCAATGGTGACCGTCGCGGCGGCGCGGGCCTGGGCGATTGACTTTCCGGGGACGCTGGGAAGCGGCACGTTCATTCTCGATGACGCCAATGACCCGATTGAGGTGCCGCCAACCGTCACCATGGATACGGGGTCGTTCATTATCGGCGGCGACGGTTACGGCTTCGCCCTATCGATAGACAAACTCGAGGCGGAAGCCGCCAATGCCGCACAGACCATCACTATAGAATCTGGCAACCAGCAAGGCACCACCGGGACTGGCGTTCAGGTGACGGTCGGCACTTTCGATCCAAAAGACATGGATCGAATATCCGTCAACATCGGCGACAGCAACAGGAACGGCACCAACAAATTCATCATCCAGACATTTCAGAATAACAATATCCCCGGACCGGTCGACTTCACCGTCGGCGACGGTTCGGAACTCCATATCAATGCTTCCACCAAAGGCCTCGGCTATCAGTCGTCTGTCGAAATCACGCTGGAACAGGGCAGCGTATTCCTCCAGGGGAACAGCAACAAACTCCTGAACGGGTTTATCGCCGGATTCGGCGACTCCTTTGTCGTCGCGAACAGCCTCACCATAGGCGCTTCCACCACCGCCGGCGACAATGCCACTCTTTCCGCCAACGGCGGGGCGCTCCACATTCTCCGGAACGCCACCGGGTCGCCGTCTCCCGGCGACTATGCGAACGTCACCGTCGGCGGCGGCAGCGGAAACGGCTTTCTCGAAATCATCGACGGCGAAATCAACGTCGCCAATCTCACCCTCAAGGCAAACAGCGCCTTCTCCGCCGCCACCACCACCGGCACCCTCAACGTCTATGGCGACCTCACCGTCGACGGCGATTTCGTCGATGCGCGGGACGTCGACACCATCGTCCGGGGCGAAACGGAAATCACTCTCGGGTCCACCTATACCGTCAACGGAACCGGCAACAACTACCAGGGCACGATGACGGTGACCGGAACCCTCGTGAACGACGCCACCGACGACACCATTCTTCTGGGCATCGACAACGGGAAGACCCCGGCCACCCGCGGCAGCATGGAAATCACCGGCGGCAGCGTCGTCGCCCGGGGCGGCCGGTTCACTATCGATAATGCGGATATCCTTATTACCAAAGGTCCCGCCGCCGGTTCTCACACCCTGTGGGCCGATACGGCGGTACTCGATCTCGGGACGTCGAACGTCACCGTCAGCCTGACCAGCCAGAACGACAAAGCCACCATCCAGGCAGACGAAGACATTCTCATGCTCGGCTACCGGCAGCTTCGCGGCATGGTCGACGTCACCTCCCCGACCGGCGGCCAGATGAAGGTGACAGAACGGGCCGTCGTCGGCAGCGCCGCCGCCGGACAGGTGGTCGGGCTGGACGTGTCCGGGAACGCTGTCGTGTTTTCGGGCGGCCTCACCCTCGGCGAATACGGCGCCCTCTCCGCCACCAGGACGAGCGGCACCATCAACCTCGGCACCGCCGGCACGGCGGAACACCTCGTCATGAACGGGAACAACATCCTTTACGCCGGCGCCGGCAACACCCTGACGCTGAAATCCGCCTATACCGGGAAGGACTCGGTCCGCCTCGAGGTGAACGGCACGGAAAACGGCGCCTACGGCGATATCGACGCCCGGCAGTTCGCCGGCGTCATCAACCAGAGCGGCGAACTCACCGTCGCCAGCACCGGCACAGACAGCCTGAAGCTGGCGTCCCTGGCCGTCGGCGGCCGCCTCTACCTCGGCGTGGATGACTATCCGACCGGCGTTACCGGCGGCGGCAGCGGCGCGGCGGCCGGCGCCACCATCGACGTCACCGGCGACTTCCGGGTGAACTCGGGCGGCCGGGCCATCGCCAATTATGCCGACGCCGTCATCACGTCGACCAACAACGGCCTTTTCCACGTCGCCGCCGGCGGACACCTGACGGCGGACACGGCGAAGATTTTCGCCCTTGGCTTCAGCGCCGTCAACCTGAACGGCACCTTCACCGCCGGCATTCTCGGCGGCATCGGCGACACTGTCGAGACGCCCCGGTTCATCGCCGACTCCGACATAAAAATCGAATCCACCGGCATCATCGCCCTGACGACCGACTTCGCCAAGGCGGCGGTCGCCGGCGACAGCGAAGTCGGCGCCTCCTGGATAATGGAGACGACCGGCGTCATCACCTCCGACGCCGATCTGAAGACCGAATCCATTATGGGAAAATTCGGCTACGACATCAGCGACAACCGGCACATCCTCTACGTCAGTTCCATCGAGGGCCGCGTCATCCTCGACGGTTCCGACGATGACCGGCAACAGGCCATCGACAACCTCCGTGACATGTGGTGTCCAGGCCAGATAAAGGACGACCTCGGCAACCTCATCTACGACATTGTCAAGGGGGACGTCGTCTCCGACGCCAGCGACGCCGGCGACAAAAACATCGCCATCATGGACGCCATAGCCAACCCGAACGGCCACGTCGTCGGCAAGGACACTCTCGAATACATCAACGGCGCCCATCTCTACGGCCCAACCGACGTGTCTATGGAAGCGAGCCGGATGTTCATGTCGGACCTGCAGGCCCGGTCCAAGGCCATCCACTGCCAGTTCACCGCCCTCCGGGACTACGCCGACGGCAGCGCCGCCTGCTCCGGCGCCGTCCAGGATGCCAGACACCTTAACCGGCTTTGGGCCGGCGCCACCGCCTACACCCACAGCGTCGATGGCAAAAATTGTTTTTCCGGCTACGACTACGAAGGCTACGGCCTGGTCGGCGGCTACGACCGGGTGGTGGCGGAGAACGTCGCCGTCGGCGCCGCCTTCGCCTACAACCGGGGCGATTACGAGGACAAAGGCGCGCTGGCGAGCGATTCGGAAATCGAGACAATGTCAGTCGGCCTCTACGGCACCTGGAGCCACTGTTCCGGCGCCTTCGCGTCCCTGTCCGGCGCCTATACCTATGCCCAGAACAACCTGAAGGACAGCCGCCGGGACCCGTCCATCGAGGACGCGGCCTGGGCCGAGTCCGAGTACCGGACAACGACCCTCAACCTCGCCGCCGTCTTCGGCGTGGATTTCCGGCTGAACGACTGCTGGACCGTGACGCCGTCCATCGGCGTCAATTACCTCCAGGCCAAAAACAGCGACCACGACTCGTTCCTGGACGGCATCGCCACCCAGCGCATTCGCGGCGTAAAAAACCGCCGCGTCCATCTTCCGGCCGAACTGATGATCCAGTATACCCGGAACCTCATCGGCGGCGGCGGCCTCCGGTTCTTCGCCAAGGGCGGCTATTCCTACAACCTTCGGGAAAGCGGGATGACCGGCAGCGTCGACTATTACGGCCTCGATCCGTCCCGGAGCATTTCGGTGCACGGCCGGAACAATCCGCGAAGCACCTACACCTTCGGCGCCGGCGTCGCCTACAACTGCACCCGCTACGAACTCGGGGCCCGCTACGATTTCGCCGGCCGGGAAGACTCGAGGACGCACCGGCTCCTCGGCACCGTCGGGATGTATTTTTAGCCTGGACCGAAACCGCTTCGGTAATCCCTCCGACTGAATCGAACCTGTTTCATGCCCGATCTCGTCGCCGTATACTTCGTCAAAGCCGACTCTCGGCGTATTCTCCGCCCCAAAACGCCGGGCGAAAAATAAGCCTGACGCCGGCCTTTGATTGACCATGCCAGACATGAACCAGCACGAGCCATTGCCGCAGACGCCTTTCGTCAGGCCGGCACTGATGCCGAAGATGCTTCCGGAAAACTGACCGTCGGCATCCCGGGCGCATCCATTCATAACCGGTCAAACATTGTAGCAATCCGCCATACAACCGTCTAAAAACCCGACGGACTACTCCTCGTCTGATGCCCGACAATGCACCAGAACCACTGTTGTCCCAATGGACCGAAATATGGCTGGGAAATGGCTGTTCACTCTGACGGTGGTCAGATTCGTCCGGCTCGTCACCAGCCGACATCCGTGTTCCATTAATTAACGGGTTTGGTACCCACGGGAGGGATTCACGGCAGGGAGGCTGGCATCCCGCCTTGAACTATGCGAAGTTGAATAGTCGAGGGCCACGTTAGCCGATGGCGCTGTGGCACTCGTTCCGGGCGAATGAAAAACGGTTCCCGAAGTTCGGGAACCGTTTTTAATGACTGGCGCAATGGGAGCGTCAATTAAAAATCGAAATTGTCAGGATTGGGTCCGATGCGGCGGTCCTGGTTCAGGCCGTCGATGGCCAGCATGTCTTCCGGTCCCAACTCGAAATCGAACACCTGGCGGTTTTCACTGATTCTTTCCTGATGCACGGATTTTGGAATAGTGATCATGCCGCGCTGGAGCTCCCAGCGAAGCGTCACCTGGGCCGGTGTTTTTCCATACTTTTCCGCTATCGCCCGGATGACCTGATTCTCGAGGACTGGCGCCCCCTTCCCTCCCAAAGGGCTCCACGCGACAAACGCTATCCCCTTTTTGTTGCAGAACTTTCGGAGTGGCGCCTGGGATAGGAACGGGTGGCATTCGCACTGGTTCACCGCCGGCACCACCGTCGTCTCAGCCATGAGTTTGGTGAGGTGGTGCTGCTGGAAGTTGCTGACGCCGATGGCCCGCGCCTTGCCGCTGGCGAGGATTTTCTCCATCGCCCGCCACGATTCGACAAACCCGTCCACCGGCCAGTGCATTAGGTAGAGGTCGACATAATCAAGGCCGAGATCGCGGAGGCTGTCGTCCATGGCGTCGAGCTCGCGGCCGGCGCGCATGTCGTCGTTCCACAGCTTGGTGGTTACAAATATTTTATGCCGCGGCACGGCGCTGTCCCGTATCCCCTGACCGACGCTTTTTTCGTTGTTATAGACACGGGCGGTATCGATATGGTTGTATCCGGATTCGATGGCCCATCGAACCGCTTTTATCGTTTCTTCGCCGTCGGCGGCTTGAAAAACCCCAAGGCCGATGAGGGGTATATCGACGCCGTTTCGGAGTTTTCTTTTGTTACGCACTTTCATCGCCGTTCCTCCATATGACCGTTAGGCTCAACCGATCTACCGCGCCTAATTTCCCTAATGGTACAAGGAAACGTTTTCCGGAGGAAGAGAGAAATGCGAATTTTTTCAATTAATACAATAGCAAGCAAGCCAGCACGATAGCATTGATTATGATCGCCAGTAAGACCGCCATGGCGCCTTTATCCTTGGCGTTTTTCACCAGCTCGTTCTGTTCCCGGGTGATCAGGTTGCAAAGATCTTCGATGGCTGTGTTAACAATTTCCATCAAGGGAATGAGAAGATAGGATGCGACAAGGATCAATTTCTTCCAGATCGGCCAGGAAATACACGCAAATAAAATTAGCATAACTATGAGGGCGATTATCTCGAGCCGGAAAGACTCTTCTTTCTGAAAGGTGCATTTTAAACCAGCCCATGAATACCCGAATGATTTGCGAAATCGCGCCGGAGCACGTTTAAGAAGACGAAACATTGCGTTTACTCCTCCATTGCTTGTTTTTGTTAGTTTAGTTCAACCACTCTCGCAGTCAGTCTGCCCGGACCAGCCCGATGCCTTTTTTATCGGCCGGGAACGTCATTCACCCTGGACAACAGACAATCCACCTCAAATTAATTATCATTTTTATTCGCCGCATTAATTCGCTGGTGAACGGGTGACCGTTCACCAGCGGTGTCAAGGTGCCGAACAGGAGAGCGCATTTCCTCATGGGTGACTCGTGCGTGGCACCCAATAGGAGTTCGGTCGGCCATTTCGGTTACGGCATTAATTTGTTGTCCGACCACCAGTCCCGACAGGACCGGCGGAGTCTCTGACGCGGCCAATGGTGGGACGGAGGTGTTCCAAAAAAAGTCGCCGGAATTTCACCGTAATCGCATCGGCGATTCCCGTCGGTCAGATGCTCCATCGTCGCGACAGCGCCGACTGCGGCGGGCGGCGACACCCGTTTTACCATGGAAATGGTCCGGCCCTTGCCGTATGATACGTTCGGGATGAGGGCACCGCCGCCGCCGCGCGCGGCCGGCCGTCATGGAGCCGCCAATGTCCGCATCCGCCTTTCACGAACTCACTGTCCAGGAAACCGCCGCCCGGCTCGACGTCGACCCGGAGCGCGGCCTCGCCGACGACGAAGTCGACGGCAGGCGCAGCCAAGCCGGTCCAAACGAATTTGCCCGTCAACAACCGATATCCCTCTTCGCCCGCTTTGTCAACCAGTTCCGCAGCGTCATGATACTCATCCTCCTCGCCGCCGCCGTCGTCTCCGGCGTTATCGGCGTCCTCCACGACGAAGGCGTCACCGACTCCGTCATCATTCTCCTCATTGTCATAGTAAACGCCGTCATCGGCGTCCTCCAGGAAACAAAGGCGGAAAAGTCCCTCGAAGCCCTGGAAAAGATGGCGGCCCCGCAATCGCGGGTCAGGCGGAACGGCCGGGTGGCGACGATTCCGGCGCGGGAACTCGTTCCCGGCGATGTCGTGATCATCGAAACAGGCGATCTCGTCCCGGCCGATCTCCGCCTCACCCGGGCCGTCAACCTGAAGATTCAGGAATCCGCCCTCACCGGCGAATCGCTGGCGCGGGAAAAAAACACCGACGCCCTCCAGGGCGACGTCCCCCTCGGCGACCGGGAGGACATGGCCTATTCCAGCGCCATCGTCACCTACGGCCGCGGCGAAGGCATCGTCGTCGCCACCGGGATGAAGACGGAGGTCGGAAAAATCGCTGGCATGCTCCAGTCCGTCCCGGACGCGAAGACGCCCCTTCAGGTGCGTATCGATCAGCTCGGCCGCTACCTCGGCATCGGCGCCGTCGTCGTCTGCGCCGTCATATTCCTGGCCGGCTACCTGCAGGGCCGCGACCTAGTCGAAATGTTCATGGTGGCCGTGAGCCTCGCCGCCGCCGCCATCCCCGAAGGCCTGCCGGCCGTGTCCACCATCGTCCTCGCCGTCGGCGTTCAGCGCCTTGCCAAACAAAACGCCATCGTCCGGAACCTGCCGTCAGTGGAAACGCTCGGGAGCGCCAGCGTCATCTGTTCGGACAAGACCGGCACCCTCACCCAGAACAGGATGACGGTGATGCAACTCGCCCCTGGCACCGGTCCGGCCCGGTCGGTGGCGGACGAATTTACGCCGGACGAGACCGTCCTCCTCCGCTCGACACTCCTTCCGAACGACGGCAAACTGTCCCGTTCGGGCGACGATTGGACCACCGCCGGCGACCCGACGGAAACCGCTTTCATCGACCTCGGCGTCAAACACGGCATCGACAAGAACGAACTCGACCGCGAATTTCCCCGCGTCGCCGAGGTGCCGTTCGACTCGGAACGAAAAATGATGTCCGTCGTCACCCGGGACGCCGGCGGCCGCCTGGCGGTCTGGGTCAAGGGCGGCGTCGACGAAGTGCTCGTCCGCTCGACCCGCATCCGGGACAACGGCGCGGTCCGCGACCTGACGGACGACGACCGCGCCGCCATCCGCCGTCAAAACGAGGCGCTGGCCGCCGGTGCCATGCGCGTTCTCGCCGGCGCCATGCGGGACGTCGACACGGTGCCGGAACCGGTCGATTCGGAACATGTCGAACGGGATCTCGTCTTCGCCGGGCTGGCCGGGATGATTGACCCGCCCCGGGCGGAAGTCAAGGCGGCGGTCGAGACCTGCCGCCACGCCGGCATCAAGCCTGTCATGATAACGGGAGATCACCGGGTCACCGCCGTCGCCATCGCCCGGGAACTCGGTATCGAAAGGGACGGCGACAAGGACTTCACCGGCGCCGACGTCGCCGCCATGACAGACGAAGACCTGGAGGCGGTGGTCCGGGACACGTCGGTGTACGCCTGGGTCGCGCCGGAACACAAGGTCCGCATTGTCCGCGCCTTCCAGCACCGAGGCGACATCGTCGCCATGACCGGGGACGGCGTCAACGACGCGCCGGCCCTGAAGCTGGCCGACATCGGCCTCGCTATGGGCATCACCGGCACCGACGTGTCGAAAGGCGCCGCCGACGTCGTCCTCGCCGACGACAACTTCGCCACCATCGTCCGGGCGGTGGAAGAGGGCCGGCGGATCTACGACAATATCCTGAAAGCCATCCAGTTCATGCTGTCCACCAACCTTGGGGAGATTCTCGTCATCTTCACCGCCATTCTCCTCAAGTGGCCGACGCCGCTCCTTCCCATCCAGATCCTCTGGATAAACCTGGTGACGGACAGCCTGCCCGCCCTCGCCCTTTCGGTCGACCCGGCCGATCCGGACATCATGGACCGGAAGCCGATACCGGCCGACCAGGGCATCCTGCGCCCGGCGTATCTTGCGCGGATAGTCCTTCAGGGCATCATGATAGCGGCCCTGTCCCTCGTTGCCTTCGTCGTCGGGAACCGGACGGACGTCGCCACCGGCCGGACCATGTGTTTCGCCGTCCTTGCCTTTACCCAGATTACCCACGTCCTGAACGTCAGGTCGTCTCACCACTCGGCGTTCCGGAACATGTTCTCGAACCGCCTCCTTCTCGGCGCCCTCGCCGTCGTCATCGCCCTCATGCTCATAGTCATCGAAATCCCGTACCTCCACGACTTTTTCCATCTTTCCGTCATTACCCGAACCCATTGGGCATGGATAATCGGCCTGTCCCTGGCGCCATTGCCGCTGGTGGAAATAGCCAAACTGTTTTTCAGGAAAAAGTGACCGGGCGGCGAAAACGCGGTAGGTGCGCACGAATCAATGAATCTTGCATCGTCAAAAAAAGGACGCCGCGACGGCGTCCTTTTTTCGTGAATAAAAAATCGAACATACGAATGTACAAAACCGCGCCGCCGTCTCGCCGGTACGACAGGACCGGCGCCGACCCGGTTTTACGCGTTGTCCGGGCTCCACTCGTTCGCCCACAGGGTGAACAGCCCCCGATAGATGTGCATGCGGTTTTCCGACTGGTCGTACACCGCCGACTGCGGGCCGTCCATGACGCCGTCGGTGATTTCCGATCCGCGGTGCGCCGGCAGGCAATGGAGGACGATGGCGTGTTTCGGCGCCTTCGCCATGAGCTGTTCGTTAATCTGGTAGCGGGCGAATTCCTGTTCCCGCTTCGCCGCCTCGTCTTCCTGGCCCATCGAGGCCCAGACGTCCGTGTAGACGGCGTCCGCCTCCCGGACCGCCCTGGCCGGATCGGACTCTTCCGCGAACTGCATGTCCGGCACCTTCGCCTTGACCCGGGCGACGTAGTCGTCCGTCAGCCGGTAGCCGTCGGGGCCTGACCAAATAAAGCGGACGCCCAGGTAGGCGGCCGTCGACAGGAGCGACCGGGCCACGTTGTTGCCGTCGCCGACATAGGCCAGGGTCTTCCCCCGCAGATCGCCGAACCGTTCCCGCATGGTCATGAAATCGGCCATGGCCTGGGTCGGGTGGGCGAAGTCGGAGAGCACGTTCACCACC
>JAJQFC010000039.1 GCA_021201355.1 Planctomycetaceae bacterium
GCTTTGTCGGCGCAAAAACCGGCGGCGACAGCGCCGTCGACGTCGCCGGTACGTCCCGCCGTCGGTGACGGTGCCGAACGCACCGGTAAACGCTGCGGCGACCGGTTCGGGTTCGGCAGTTTTTTCACTCATGAAATGAAAGACGCGAATATGTCTGTTCCAGTAATAGATGCCCGTCAGCTGCGGAAAACCTACATCATCGGTGACCAAGAGATCCGCGCCTTGGACGGCGTCGACGTCCTCGTCGAGCCGGGCGAAATGGTCGCCATCACCGGCGCCTCCGGTTCGGGGAAAAGCACGCTCATGCAGGTGCTCGGCTGTCTCGACAAGCCGGACAGCGGCGAATATTTCCTCGACGGCGAAGAGGTCGCCAAACTGTCCGGCGACCGCCTGGCCGTTATTCGGAATAAAAAGATCGGCTTTGTATTTCAGGGCTTCCACCTGCTGCCGCGCCTGAGCGCCCTGGAAAACGTCGAACTGCCGCTCATGTACGCGGGCGTCCGCGATCCCCGGCCCATGGCCGCCGCCGCCCTTGAGCGGGTCGGCCTCGGCGACCGGATGAACAACGAGTCGAACCAGCTCTCCGGCGGCCAGCGCCAGCGCGTCGCTGTCGCCCGCGCCCTTGTCAGCCAGCCGTCCCTCCTCCTCGCCGACGAGCCGACCGGCAACCTCGACTCGAAGACCGGCGCCGAAATCCTCGCCCTCTTCCACGCCCTCAATGAAGAAGGCCGCACCATCGTCATCGTCACCCACGACCCGGACGTGGCCAAGTTCGGCCGCCGCCGGATCATCATGTCGGACGGCCAGGTGGTGTCGGAAGCGGAAGTGCAACGGCGGGTATCGGACCGGTTTTCGGCAGTGCTTGGCGAGTAGGGCGAGGTTTACGCAACGAGACAAATACGACTCCGCTGTTCGCTTCGATGCGAACAGCGTTTTTTTTGACATCCGTTTTATACCCGAACGCCCTGCGGCACGCCGCCAGGTGATTTCCCGAATTCTTTGGACGTACCGGTCACGACGCAAACAGCGGGATCATTTTTTGCGTCGTCGTCTCAACGAGGCCCTTGTCCGTCAACCGCACTTCCGGCAGCACCGCCAGGCAGAACCAGGTGAGGAAATTGACCGGCGCGTGGTTGTCGATGCCAAGCCCCCGAAGAACCGTCTTCATCGCGTCCACTTCCGCCGCCAGTTCCCGGACCGGTTTTGTGGACACAAGCCCGGCCACCGGCAGCCGGATCTCCGCCAGCACCCGCCCGTCCTCGACAGCGGCGAAGCCGCCGCCCGACCGGGCCAGACAGGTCGCCGCCAGCACCATATCGTCAACGTTCTTCCCGAACACGAACAGGTTGTGGGAATCGTGGGCCACCGTCCCGGCCACGGCGCCCCGGCGAAGGCCGATGTTTGCCGCCGGCGCCACCCCGATGTTCCCGGTGGCGTTGTGCCGTTCGAGAACCGCCATGGTGACAAGGCCGTCCACCGACCCGATGTCCGCAACGCCGTCCCGCACCGGGACGCGCGTCGGCGCCAGGGTGGCGTGGAACGGATCGCCGTTCAGGAACGACATGGCGTTCAGGACGACGGCGTCGCCGGAAGCCGCGACGAGGAAGTCGTCCCGCACCGGCAGCCGCGCCAGGTTCATGGTGTTCCGTTGCTCCACCGCCGACGTCCCGGCCGGGATGTCGACCACCAACTCGCCCTTCTCGGCCGCGAGGACGCCACTGACGAACACCGCCCCGACCCGGAAGTCGTCCAGGCTGTCCGCGACGACGATATCCGCCACCGCCCCGGCTTCAGGCCGCCGATATCCTTCCGCCCGAGAAACAGCGCCGCATTCCGCGTCGCCATCTGGATGGCGTGGACCGGCGGCACTCCGGCCCGGACGGCCTGGCGGATCGCCTCGTCGATGTGGCCGTCGTGGAGGAGGTCGTCCGGCTCCCGGTCGTCGGTGGCGAGGGTGGCGTTGACCGGGTATCCGGCCGCCTTCAGGGCCGGGGCGAGGGCGGCGATATTCCGGGCGCTGGACCCGTTCCGGCACTCAAGGACCATGCCGGTCCTGAGCTTCCGAAGCGCCTCGTCGGTCAGCCGCGATTCGTGATCCGATTCGACCCCGGCGGCCATGTACGCCGCCAGTTCCCGCGCCGTCGGATTAATGATGTGTCCCTGGATGATTTTCCCGCGCTTTCTGGCCTCGGCCAGGATCGACATCATCCGATCATCCTGCCGCACCACCCCGACATAGTCCATGACTTCCCCGAGGGCGGCGGCGGCGGGAACGTCGAGAAGACGGCCGACCTCGTCCGGGCCGAACGCCATCTTGTTGCTTTCCCCCGGCATCGACGGCACGCAGGACGGCGCGGCAAGGAGGACGCGGAGGAGAATGTCCCGGCTCGCCTCGGCGCAATACGCCATGCCTTCGAGGCCGAGGACGTTACAGAACTCATGGGGATCGGCCAGGATGGTGGTGGTGCCGTGGGGGATGACGGTGCGGGCGAAGTTGGCCGGCGTCATCATGCCGCTTTCCATATGGACGTGGGTGTCGATAAGTCCCGGAAGGACAAACCGTCCGCCGCAGTCGTAACGGTCGGCGGCGGCGAGGCCGGTTTCGTTCGGTTCGGACACATAGGCGATGCGGTCGCCGACAATGCCGATTTCGCCCGGATACACTTCCCCCGTATAGACATTGACGATACAGGCGTTCGTGAGCACGCGATCAAACGGAACATCGCCGACGGCGGCGGACATGAGGCGGTTCATGATGGTTCTCCAACAAGACGGAATCGGTTCCAATAGGATAGTATAATCGAATACGTATACCTGTCACTATATCCGCCCTTATTCACCTGTGAACAGGGAAATCAGGATTCCACCCCGCGCCGGTGGCGCGGGGATCGGGTGGCGGCGGTCGTCGTGAGGGTGTAAAACCGGAGAAACGGTATGGTGAAATGAACGGATGGGCGACCGGTCCGGTATTATTCCGCTACCGGTCCCGGCAGGTGCGCACGGGTTCCGGCGACGGCCCGATTCGCCGGTAAAGGGTGGTACGCTATGCGTATAACACGCACTTCACCCGGCGACCCGGTCCCGGCGATACTTCCGGGATGTCTCCCCGGGTGCATTCGGGACGGCATTCCGGGCAACGGGTGTGGAACCGGCAGCCGGCCGGGGGGTTGTCCGCCCTCGGCACGTCGCCGGTGAGAATAACCCGTTTTTTCCGCCGGTCCGGGTCCGGTTCCGGGATGGCCGAGAGGAGCGCCCGGGTGTACGGGTGGAGCGGGTCCGAGAACACCTCCGCCGCCGGGCCTTCCTCGACCAGGTGGCCGAGGTACATGACCCCGACCCGCCGGGACAGGTGCCGGACCACGGCGAGGTCGTGGGCGATAAACAGATAGGCAATCCCCAACCGTTCCTGCAAATCCTGGAGAAGATTGATGATCTGGGCCTGAATGGAGACGTCGAGGGCCGACACGGCCTCGTCGGCGACGAGGAACTTCGGATCGGTGGCGAGGGCGCGGGCGAGGCCGACGCGTTGGCGCTGGCCGCCGGAAAATTCGTGGGGGAAGCGGTCCAGGGCGTCGGCGCCGAGGCCGGTAAGGGCGAGGAGTTCCCGGGCCCGTTCGCGCCTGGCCATCGGCGTCATCCGGGGTTCGTGGATGACGAGGCCTTCCTCGACAATTCCGCCGACCGTCATGCGGGGGTTGAGGCTGGAAAACGGGTCTTGAAACACCACCTGCACCTGACGCCGGAAGGTCCGGAGTTTTCGTCCCCGGAGCTGGGTGATGTCCCGTCCGTCCATCAGGACCGATCCGGCGGTGGGTTTTTCAAGGCGGAGGAACAGCCTGCCGGTGGTGCTCTTGCCGCAACCGGATTCGCCGACCAGGGAATAGGTTTCCCCCCGGTGAACAGTGAGGGACACCCCGTCCACCGCCCTGACGCGTCCCGTTTCCCGGCCGAAGACGCCGGACTTTATGGGATAATGCTTTGTCAGGTTCTCGGCCCGGATGAGGACCTCGTCGGCGGCGGCGGTGTCACGTCCCGGTCCGGTACCGGCATGGATAACGCTGGCGCTGTCGGGGGTGTTGACACTTACGCTCTCGGGTGCGGTTACAGACATTGAAATGGGTTCCATTATTCAACCGCCGGCCCGGACCAGAGCCGGGCGGGCGGAATGGTGGTGAGGACGGATCCATAGGATACGGGACCGGCACTGTCTCCGACGCTGTCAGGAACGGCAGTGCCGCCGACCCCGTCGCCACTTCCGTCGCTTCCGCCACTGGCATTATCGCCGGCGGCGTCGAATCCCCTCACGCCACCCCGTCCGAGCGCGATGCCGGGAAAGTGGCAGGCGCACAGCCGTCCGCCCCGGTCCGCGAGGGGAGGGTCGACTTCCCGGCACACGGCCTCGGCAAAGTCGCAGCGCGGCGCAAACTTGCAGCCGGGCGGGCGATCGGCAAGGCCGGGAACCGATCCGGGGATGGTTTGGAGTTTGTCCACCCGCGCTTCGAGGCGGGGAATGCTTGCCAGGAGGCCGGCGCTGTACGGGTGGAGCGGTTCATGAAATAAATCAGCCACCGTCGCCGTCTCGATGATCCGTCCGGCATACATGACCGCCGCCCGCCGGGCCAGTTCGGCGACAAGGCCGAGGTTGTGGGTGATGAACAGCATCGACATCCCCCGTTTCTCCCGGATATCGGCGAGGAGGTCCATGATCTGGGCCTGGATAGTGACGTCGAGGGCGGTGGTCGGTTCGTCGCAGAGAAGGATCTCGGGGTTGCCGAGGAGGGCCATCGCTATCATGGCGCGTTGTTTCATGCCGCCGGACAGTTCGTGGGGGTAGCGGCGCATGAGGTTTTTCGGATCGGGGAGTCCGACGGAGGCCATGGCGTCGGCGACCCGTTCCGTCACCGCCTCCGGATCGGCCCGGCGCTCGTGGGCGAGGATGGCTTCGGCCAGTTGATCGCCAATCGTGTAGACCGGGTCGAAGCTGGTCATCGGCTCCTGGAATATCATGGACATGGCGGTGCCGCGAACGGCGCGCATGTCCGATTCCGGGAGGCCGAGGAGTTCCCGGCCGGACAGGCAGGCTTCGCCGCCGACTATCCGCGCCGGCGGTATCGGCAACAGGCGCATGAGGGCGAGGCAGGTGACGGACTTGCCGCAGCCCGATTCGCCGACCAGGGCCAGGGTCTCGCCGTGGCCGACGTGGAACGACACCGAGTCGACGGCGAGGGCTTCCCGGCGGTCGTTCAGGCGAAAGGCGACGGACAGGTTCCGCACCTCCAGGCGGTTTTCATTCTCCATTGTTGATCCTTTACCCCCATTCCGGTATCATTGTACTATTCCGAAGCTTGGAGGCAAGCGATTAGATGTCCAGTTCGAACCCGCCAGACGACGTAGTGGATGCGGTCAAGTACATCCAAAGCATGCGGTCCAAGACCTATATGTCCCGGGACGAAAAGGAAAACCTCAACCGGGCCAAGCTGCGCGTCGCCTACTGGGCCTGCCGCAGCGAGGGGATCATTGCCAGCCGGGAAAACCTCGCCTACGTCCTCGGGAGTGACGCCGTCGACATCATGAAGGCCTACGACAAGTACCTGGAGGCGGCCAAAAACGCCCCGCCCGGCAAGGGCAAGCAGAAAAAAGAGACTGGCACCTTCTGGGACGGCGCCTAGGCGACGCCACCGCCCGTGCCCGGGAAAATGCCGTCCTGTGACCGTCACTTCACCCCCGGCCCCGGCCGGACAGGATAAACGCCATGCCCGACGACGCCGCAGTCACCGACGCCACAACCGTCCATACCGGAAAATTCATCGTCACCAAGCTCCTCACCTGGCGCGACGCGAACGGCGTCAGCCGGCAATGGGAAGCGGCGGTGCGGCGGCGGGACTTCGGCGCCGTCCTCGTCATCCCCCGGCTCATCCGGTCGGACCGGTATATCAATATTCGCCAGTTCCGGCCGCCGGCGGATTGTTACGTCTACGAATTCCCGGCCGGCCTTGTCGACGCCGGCGAGACCCCGGACCAGGCGGCGGCCCGGGAACTGCGGGAGGAAACCGGCTATGCCGCAACGTCCCTCCGGCTGTTCCCCCGGGCCTATACCACCCCCGGCCTGTCGAACGAAAACGTCACCATGGTCCTGGCCGACATCGACGAAGACGCTCCGGAAAACCGCCACCCGACCACCGAATTCGATCCGTCCGAAAACATCGAAACCGTCCTTGTGCCCCGGGCGGATCTCGTCGCGTTCTACACCCGGGAGTCGGACGCCGGCCAGGCCTTCGACGCCAAGCTGGCAGCCTACATACTGGCTCTCGGCATGCAGTAGAATTGTCCGGTCATAACCGGGCAAAATACCCGATACTCCGTTACCAACACCGCAGCATACGAGGGGAAACATCATGCCAAAATACTTTGTCCTCGACACGAACGTCCTCCTCCACACCAACGTCGCCCTGACCTCGTTCACGGACAACGTCGTTGTCCTGCCGATGACGGTTATCGAGGAACTGGACAAATTCAAAACCAAGTCGGACGAACTCGGCCGGAACGCCCGCGCCGTCATCCGCTACATCGACCGCCTCCGGGAAGAGGAGGAGGCCTATGCGAGAAACGAAGGCCGCGAACCGATTTCCCTGACGGAGGGCATTATCCACAACGACGACGGCGGCCGCATCATGGTTATCGAAGACGACCACCTCGAAGCCACCCCCGGCCTCGAACGCGACATGCCGGACAACCGCATCCTCCGCGCCGCCGTCCATATCCAGCTCACCCACCAGGACGCCGACGTCATCCTCGTCTCCATGGACCTGAACCTCCGCATCAAGGCGGCGGTGGTCGGCATCGAACCGCAGGACTGGATGCAGGACAAGGTCAACGCGGACGATATGTACACCGGCTTCCGGGAACTGACCGTCCCCGGAGAGGTCATCGACGCCCTGTTCAAGGAAGAGCAGGCCGCCGTCCCCGGCGTCGACCTCTACCCGAACGAGTTCGCCATCCTGACAAACGTGTCGAACCCCAGTCAAAGCGCCCTTTGCCGCGCCTCGGATGGTGAACGCGGCGGCGGCGGCGTCAAGCAACTCAATCCTTCCTGGCGGACCGCCTACGGCGTCAAGGGCCGGTCGAAGGAACAAGAAATGGCTCTCCAGCTTCTCATGGACCCGGACGTCAAACTGGTCGCCCTCGTCGGCGGCGCCGGCACCGGCAAGACCCTCCTCGCCCTCGCCGCCGGGCTGGAGACGCTCAGGGTCGACGACCGTCTGGTCGAAGCGAACCGCGAGGTGGTGTACGGCTACGAGAAAATCCTCGTCACCCGGCCCATCATCCCCATGGGAAAGGATCTCGGCTACCTGCCGGGGTCGAAAGACGCCAAGATGGCCAACTGGATGCAGCCGGTGTTCGACAACCTGTCCTTCCTCATGCATGTCGGTCCGGACGGCGGCAAGCATTTGAGCGGCAAGGCCGCCGACCGGAAAGTTCAAGAACTCATCAACAACGACCTCCTCGAACTCGAAGCCATTACCTATATTCGCGGCCGGTCCATAGCCAAGCAGTTCATCGTCGTCGACGAAGCCCAGAACCTGACGCCGCACGAGATAAAAACCATTGTCAGCCGCGCCGGCGACGGCACCAAGATTGTCCTCACGGGAGACCCGTACCAGATCGACAACCCCTACCTCGACGCCTCGTCGAACGGGCTTATCTACTGCGTGGAACGGATGAAGTCGAACGGTTTGTTCGGCGGAATCATGCTGAAAAAAGCGGAACGGTCGCCCCTCGCCGCCGCCGCCGCCGCCATTCTGTAGGGAAGCCGGCGGTTCCGGCCCGGGTTCCGGTCCGGAAAGGCTTCGTCAGTGGTTTTGTGAAAAAGTACCGGCCGGGATAATCGTCCCTTTACACGGTGTGGTGGAATTGGTAAAGTGCACGCGGGGAAGGAACGGGATTCCCCTTCCAAAAAAAATGTGGCGTTTTTTGCCTGATATGACGGAGGAGGATGTCCCTGGCCTCCCGGGGACACAATTCGGAGAATACGCATGAAAAACGTGGAAATGTCGGTGGAAGGCAACATCCTTACCTTGAAGGTTGATCTCACGAAGGAATTCGGCCCCTCTTCGAGCGGCAAAACCATCATCATCGGCACGACCGAGGGCAATGTCACCATTCCCGATCGCGATGAAAAGGTCGGTCTTAACGTCTATCGTAAAGCGTAGGACGACGTGCCAGGGAGCATTCCGCATACGTTATACCGATTTCGTTCCCACTACGGCACCGACGGTCGACGGGCATTCTCGTCCACCGCCGGTTTCTTTTGTCGGCGGCGTTTTTTTTCCCGGCGTAATGACGGCACGTTCCAGCCATGATTTCACGCGTCCACGCGTCCCCATAAGGAGATCACCATGCCCTTCCCCCGACTTGCCGGCATCATTCTCCACCCGACCTCCCTGCCCGGCGGCCACGGCGTCGGCGACCTCGGCCAGGCCGCCCGCGACTTCGCCGATTTTCTCCACAAGGCCGGCATCGGCGTCTGGCAGGTGCTCCCGCTGGGACCGACCGGCGGCGCCAACAGCCCGTACCAGACCATGTCCAGCTATGCCGGGAACCCGCTCCTCATCTCCCTCGACAACCTGGTCGACCTGGAACTTCTCGACCGGTCCGATTTGAACGGCGCTCCCGGGAACTCCATGTATGCCGACTACCCGGCCGCCGCCGCCTTCAAGGAACGCGCCCTCCGGAAGGCGCAGGACCATTTCCTCGACGCCCGGGGCCACGCCGACCTCGCCCGCGAATTCGAACTGTTCCGCCAGATCCACAAGAGCTGGCTCGACGACTTCGCCCTCTACATGGCGGCGAAGGACTTCTACAAGGGCCAGCCGTGGTACGAATGGCCCGACCGGGAACTGCGGCGCCACACCCCGGAAGGGGTCGAGAAATTCCGCCGCCTCCTCGCCCACGAGATGCGCTACCACAAGTTCTGCCAGTTCATCTTTTTCCGCCAGTGGGCGGCCCTCAAGCGCTACCTGACGGACCGCGACATCAAGCTCCTCGGCGACGTCCCCATCTACTGCGCCCACGACTCCGCCGATGTCTGGTCGGAACCGCAGTTTTTCCTCCTGGACGAGGACGGCCAGGCCAATTTCCAGGCCGGGGTGCCGCCGGACTATTTCTCCGCCACCGGCCAACTCTGGGGCAACCCCCTCTACGACTGGAAAGCCATCCGGGAGGACAATTTCGGCTGGTGGGTGCGCCGGGTCCGCGCCACCCTGGCCATGGTCGACATTCTCCGTATCGATCACTTCCGCGGCTTCCAGGCCTACTGGGCCGTGGACAAGGGGGAGACGACCGCCATCAAGGGCCGCTGGGTCGAAGGCCCCGGCCAGGCCCTGTTCGACGTGTTCAAGAAGGAACTCGGCGACAACCTGCCGATCCTGGCGGAAGACCTCGGCGTCATCACCCCGAAGGTCGACACGCTCCGGACCGACAACGGCCTCCCCGGCATGAAGGTGCTCCATTTCGCCTTTTCGAGCGGGGCCGAAGCCTACCTTCCGCACAATTACGAACGGAACACGGTCTGCTACGTCGCCACCCACGACAACGACACCACCCGGGGCTGGTACGAAGCCACCGGGCCGGACTACGACCATATGGACCGTTACGGCCTCGACCAGGAACGGGACTGCGCCCGCCGCTACCTCGGCCGCGACGGTTCCGGCATGGCCTGGGATCTCATGCGCCTGGCGTTTTCGTCTGTCGCGAACACGGCGATGGTGCTGATGCAGGACGTTCTTGACCTGCCTAACAGTTGCCGGATGAACCGGCCCGGCCTCGGGGAAGGCCAGTGGCGCTGGCGCCTGACATCCGACCAACTGGCCAATGCCCCCTACGGCGGCATCCGGGACATGGTGCACCTCTACGGCCGGGAACCGGTCAAGCCGGCGAAGGAAATTATTGAAGACGTGCGGACCGTGCGGGAAGACACGCTGTCCAAACCGTGACATAGAATGGTATTGCCGGTTCTCTCATTCTCTAACTCTCGGGTGGCCCGGTCGCGACCGCGCCACCCGTTCGGTCAATTATTGTAAAGGATGGTCCCTTGCTTTTTCGAAACACCTCTGTCGCCGCCATCACCCTGGTGAAACCGCCCCGGGTGGTGACAAGCCTCGAAATCGAGGCGCGGTTGGCGCCGGTCTACGACCGGCTCAAACTGTCGGCCGGCCGGCTGGAACTGATGACCGGCATTTTCGAACGCCGGTTCTGGAACCCGGGCACGCGGTCGTCCGCCGTCGCGGCCGAAGCCGGGGAACGGGCTCTTCGCCAATCCGGCATCGACCGCTCCCGCATCGGCTGCTGCATCCTCGCCTCGGTCTGCCGCGATTTCCTTGAACCGGCCACCGCCAGCCTTGTCCATGAAATGCTCGGCCTCGGTGAGGACTGTGCCATTTTCGACCTGTCGAACGCCTGCCTCGGCGTCCTGAACGGCATGGCCGTCGTCGCCACGATGATTGACGCCGGGCAGATCGACGCCGGCATCGTCGTCTCCGGGGAAGTGGCGGAACCGCTCCACGACGCCACCATGAACGCCCTTCTCTCGGACCGGCACCCGGACAAACGCCGCCTGAAGGATCAGTTCGCCAGCCTCACCATCGGATCGGCGGCGGTGGCGGTCGTCCTCGTCCGGGACGGCCTCGTCCCCGGCCACCGCCTCATCGGCGGCATGGTCGGCACCGACTCGGGCGGCAATAAATTATGCAAGGCCGATCCCGGGCTGGCCCTGCCGGAAGGCCCCATAATGAACACGGACTCGGAAGGCCTTCTTCACGCCGGCTGCGCCCTCGCCGCCCGGACCTGGGAGCGGACCAAGGCGGAACTCGGCTGGACAAACGACACGCCCGCGCACATCTTCACCCACCAGGTCGGTCGCGCCCATGCCAAACTGACCCTCGAAACGCTCGGCCTCGGCGAGGACCGGGACTTTCCGACCGTCATGTATATGGGGAATACCGGTTCCGCCGCCCTGCCGGGCGCCGTCGCCCTCGGCCTCGCCCACAAGGCGATGAAGAACGGCGACATCCTCGCCCTCCTGGGGATCGGGAGCGGCTTGTCCTGCATGATGCTTGGAATGGAGTACCGGGCATGAATCAGGACAATCCGACTCGCCGGGCCGGCGACAACATCGTCACCCCGGCCGACCGCCAGTGGCTCAGGGACATCGGCATCGACCCGAAAGCGGCGGACCATGAATCCTTCACCCGGGAATATCCGTTCGCCTCCCGCCGCGCCCTCGTAAACGGGCACTGGCTTCATTATATTGACGAAGGCGACGGCGAACCGGTCGTCATGGTCCACGGCAATCCGACCTGGTCGTATTTTTACCGGAACCTCGTCCGCGCCCTCCGGGACCGTCACCGCTGCCTCGCCATCGATCACCTGGGCTGCGGGTTTTCGGAAAAACCGCAACGGTACCCGTACAACCTCGAACACCATATCGCCAACCTGGAAGGCTGGATAGACTCCGTTCTTCCGGCGGGCGAACGGTTCACCCTCGTGGTCCACGACTGGGGCGGCCCCATCGGCTGCGGCTACGCGGTCCGCCATCCGGAACGCATCGCCCGGCTGGTGGTCCTGAACACGTCGGCTTCGGTTCGGGGCGATATGCCGCTCCGCATCAAACTGTGCCGGCCGCCCGTTCTCGGCCCGCTCCTCGTCCGGGGTCTGAACGGTTTCGCCGGACTGGCGACGCGGCTGACCACGGTCCGGCCGCTCCCGAAGGCGATCCGGGACGGGTTTGTCATGCCGTACAACAACTGGCACAACCGGATTGCGGTGCAGCGCTTTGTCGACGACATCCCGCTGTTCCCCAGGGGAGCGACCTACGCCTGCCTGAAGGACATCGAGGACCGGTTGCCGGACGCGCTCCGGGATGTCCCCGTCCTCGTCCAGTGGGGCATGAAGGACTGGTGTTTCACGCCGTATTTCCTCGGGATCTGGCGGGAACGGTTCCCCGGCGCCCGGGTCGACGAATACGACGCCGGGCATTATCTCCTCGAGGATGCGGGCGAAGCCATCACGACGAAGATTCGACAGTTCATTGGCGACGCCTGACAGTATCCTGTTTCAAAACAGATCTCGCTATTCGGCGGGGACCGTGTCAGAACCCGGTTGCCGCGTTTTGGTACGTACAATTCCACTAGAAAGATCCGCGCATGATAGGTCGCTTCAACATAGATTCGCCGCCCATAGACGATTCCCTGTCCCAGATGGTGGAATCGCACCGGGCCAAGACCGGGCAGGATTACGGCGCCATCCTCCTCTTCGGCCTCTGGGGAACGGTGGACTGTTCCGCCGAGGTCAGGCTTTACGCCGCCTACCGCCATCTCGAAAGTAACCCGGAAGACGGCCCGGCCTGGCTCGAAACCGCCCGGGTCCACCAGGAACAGGGCGAGACGGAACAGGCCTTCGCCATCCTTGACGAACTGGAACGGCTCGGCACCCCGGGCCTCTACCCGAACCTGTTTTCGGAAGATCCCGAGGCCCACCGCGCCGCCATCCTGGCCGACTCGGGACGCCTCGACGCCGCCCTGGAAATCCTCGACAGGCTTCGGGCCGAGCACGGCGAGACCCCGGCGTACCACTATCTCGTCGGCACCATCCTGCAGGAACAGGAAAACTGGACCGGCGCCGTTGCCGCCTACGAAGAAGCCGCCGCCGCCCTCGACGACTTCCGCCGTGAAGCCGAGGAGGAAGACGTTATCGAAGAAATGAGCGTCGACTTTCCAGCCGCCCGCGAATTCATCGACGCCCGCATCGGCGAGGCGAAGCGGGAAGTCCGTTTCAGCGGCGACCGGCCGATGGACCTGAGCGGTTTCCGTGTTGAGTAATCGCATCCTGTAACCGATTTTCGTCGCCATAGACATCGGCGCATCCGGCTTTCGGCACCTCTTCCGCACCGAAAGCGCGCGATGAAATCCGGATGCCGTTAGCGGTTCCTCTTCTCCGGCCGACGATGCCGTATATTTAAAAGCCAATTCATACGAGGATAGTCATGGCCAGTCATGTCAACATTGCCGAACGGCTCCGCCACATGGCCGAACGCCACCCGGACAAGCCGGCGGTGGTGCTCTGCTCCGGCCCGGGCGACAAGGGAGAAGGCGGCCTGGCCACGGTCAGCCACACCTTCCGGGAACTGGACCGCGACTCGGACGCCGCCGCCCGGGGCTTTCTCAAGGCCGGCATCACCCGGGGGACAAAAACCCTCGTCATGCTGAGGCCGGGATTGCCGTTCTTTTCCTGTTTCTTCGCCCTGTTCAAGGTCGGGGCGGTGCCGGTGTTCATCGACCCCGGCATGGGCGGGACGCGTCTCCTTGAGTGCGTCCGCGTCCTCGCTCCGGAGGCCATGGTCGGGGTGCCGCTGGCGCATGCCATCCGGCGGTTGTCCCGGAAAAACTTCCCCGGGTTCCGGGTTGCCGTCACCCACGGCCGCCGCTGGTTCTGGGGCGGGTACAGTTGGGAAAAATTCAGGAAGTATTCGACCGAACCGTTCCCCATCGCCGAAACGGACCCGGACGAAATGGCCGCCATCCTCTTCACCACCGGTTCGACCGGACCGGCCAAGGGGGTCGAGTACAGCCACGGCGCCCTCGACCGCCAGGTCGCCATCCTGGCCGAGGCGTTCGGCATCACCGACTCGGACAAGGACGCCGCCACCTTCCCCGGGTTTTCCCTCTTCTCCATTGCCCTCGGCATGACCGCCGTCATCCCGGACATGAATCCGGTCCGGCCGGGCCTCGTCAATCCGCCGAACGTCATCACACCGATCCGGCGGGAAGGCTGCACCTTCTCCTTCGGTTCGCCCGCCCTCTGGAGCCGGGTGTCCGAGTACGCGGTCCGGAACGACATCCACCTCCCGACCCTCGGGCGGGTGGTGATGGCGGGCGCGCCGGTGCCGCGTGCCGTGCATGAACGGCTCCTCGGCCCGGTGATCGGGGACAACGCGGACACGTACACCCCGTACGGCGCGACCGAGTGCATGCCGGTGGCGTGCATCGGCGGACGGGAAGTGTTGGAAATAACCGGCGAAGCGGCCGGGGCCACGATTGGCGTGCCGGTCGGGTACCCGGCGGCCGGGGTGCGGGTGGAAATCATCCGCATTGACGACCAGCCGATCCCGGATTGGGACGACGGTCTTGTGCTTCCGAACGGCGAGATCGGCGAGATAACGGCCCAGGCCGACCATGCCTCGCGGCACTACCACAACCTCCCGGAGGCCGACGCCCTGGCGAAGATTCGGGACGGCGACCGGTTCTGGCACCGGATGGGCGATGTCGGTTACCGGGACGAGGCCGGGCGGATATGGTTCTGCGGCCGGAAGGCGCACCGGGTGCGGACCGCCAGCGGCGACCTGTTCACCATCCCGACGGAAGCGGTCTTCAACCGCCACGGCGCGGTCGCCCGGAGCGCGTTGGTTGGCGTTGCCGCCGGAGACGGCTATGAAAACCCGGTCATCATTATCGAAGTGAAACCGGGAGTGGACGTGAAAACGCAGAGCGACACGATCCGCCGGGAACTGTCAGCCCTTGCCGGGGAAAACCGGCTGACGGACGGAATAAGGGATATCCTGTTCCACGACGGTTTCCCGACCGACATCCGCCACAACGCGAAAATCAACCGGGAAAGCCTGGCCCGCTGGGCGTCGACGCAGCTTCGGAAGAAGTGACGGTCTCATGGTGCGGAGACCAGTGAGTGACGGGCGGCGCTCCTGCCGGTATCGGGAGAGCGATCCCCTCGGACAGGAGCGTGGCGCAGAGTTGGTGAAGTTTGCCGGAGAGGACCATCAGTTCGTAGAGAATCTGGTAATTTAACCGGTACATTGACGGGGAGGCGTTTGGGGCGGGTTGTGCGTTTGGACTGTTCGCCGAAATATCTGTAACAAGGTTATGATCGGTTCGAAGCCATTCCACGGTGGTTCCAAAAAACGTCGCTATTTGCTGCAGCCGTACCTCGTCAGGCGTGCGTCTTCCGCTTTCCCACGGCGACCACTGCTGTGGGCTGACGCCGAATTCTTCGGCGCATCTCTTGCCGCCGCCTCTGCCGGGATATTTTTCAAGGCGACGCTGACGAATGTTTCTGGCGATTGTTTCACGAAGTTGCTCAGGCATTTTTCCCATGGTCGTCCCCTTCGTTCCGGCCAAGACCTTCGCCAAGACGAAGGGCGGCACCCTCTCGAAATCGGAGCCGACCATTAAAAAAGGCGGTCAGCCCGGCCGCAAGAGACAAGAGGACGACCAAATCCCCTCAGCCCGCTACCTCCACCGGACTGCCGCCAAAGCGACAATCACCCGGAGGAAGCGTATACAGTTAACCCGTATTATCCCACACATACGTGCGTGATGATACACAATCACACTTCAACACGTCGAAGTGGATGTAGTTATCTGAAAACGCTTGGGCTTACTGTGTACTTCTGGTCGTTTTGTTTTCGTCTCTTGCGTACAGCGATCAACTCAATTCTTTGTAAGCAATGCACCTATAGCGCAACGGACAGTCTATCGTAAAGCATTGTGTATTGCAAGTTATCGGTGTGGCGTTTTATGGCTGCCGAATTTATCACCAGTGTTTTT
Source organism: Planctomycetaceae bacterium (assembly GCA_021201355.1). Taxonomy (GTDB): domain Bacteria; phylum Planctomycetota; class SZUA-567; order SZUA-567; family SZUA-567; genus JAJBSZ01. Next base: position 15,615 of record JAJQFC010000039.1, read on the forward strand.
TGAGAGATTTCAAAAGCACGACAGCCTGATTATGTTCCTCGTCCTTCGCGCCGAACAGGAGCGTGACGGTTTTGTGCCTGCTGAGTTCGACCGCGAGGTCGTGGAGGGCTGGGTTGTTTTTCAGTTCAGCGTGGTAGCGTCTAACGAATTCCGGCCAGAGCGTGACGTCGTGGTTGAACCATTTCCGTAACTCGGTGGACGGCGCCACGTCCTTGGCCCAGAGGTCGACCCTGGCCTTTTCCTTTGAAAGGCCGCGCGGCCACAGGCGGTCCGTGAGGATGCGGAAACCGTCGCCGGCGGCGGCCGGTTCGTAGACGCGTTTCAGGCGGAGGGTGGCGCGGGCTTCGCGGGTGGCTGGCATATTCGGATACCTCGATGCAGGGCCGGGTCGAACCGAACCGGCGCGTCGTGCCTCACCCGGCTGTAACCTGTCCGCGTTCCGTCCCCTATTCCCCGATGATTTTGACGAGAATCCGCTTCGGCCTCCGGCCATCGAATTCGTAATAGAAGATGTGTTCCCAGGGGCCGAGATGGAGGCGGCCGTCGGTGATGGCGACAACCACTTCGCGGCCCATGATCTGGCGCTTCATGTGGGCGTCAGCGTTGTCTTCGGCGCCGTTGTGCCGGTACTGGCTGGTCGGCGCGTGCGGCGCCAGTTTTTCGAGCCAGACCTCATAGTCGTGGTGGAGGCCGGATTCATTGTCGTTGATGAACACGGACGCGGTGATGTGCATGGCGTTCACCAGAACCAGGCCGTCCCTGACGCCGGACTCCTTGACCAGTTCCTCCACCTGACGGTGCAATGACACTATCGCCCGCCGCGACGGGATGTTCAGGGTGATTTCCTTGGTGAGTGATTTCATGGCGTCTCCCATAGAATCAGTATCGTGTATTCGCTGTGTATACTTAAAAGCCGTCCGCGCCGACGAGCGGGACGAACGAGACGGGGAGAATCGATTCTTGGCTGAACGTGTCACCGATCTTTGTAACGAGGACAAGATCCTGCCGCCCCCGGTGTTCGCCGACCGGAATCAGCAGCCGTCCGCCGTCCGCCAACTGGTCGGTCAGCCGCGACGGCACCTTCGGGCCGGCGGCGGTGACGAGTATCCGGTCGAACGGCGCTTCCTCGGGCCAGCCGAGGGTGCCGTCGTCCACCCGCATCGTCACCCGGTCGCCGTAGCCGAGGCGGTCGAGGACATGTTCGGCCGCCAGGGACAGGTCGTCGTGGCGTTCGATGGTGAACACCTCCGCTCCGAGTTCGACAAGGACGGCGGTCTGGTAGCCGCTCCCGGTGCCGATTTCCAAAACCCGCATGCCCGGCGTGATGCCGAGGGTCTGGGTCATGAACGCCACCACGTAGGGTTGCGAAATCGTCTGGCCGCAGCCGATGCGGAGCGGCGTGTCGTCGTAGGCGTAGACCCGGACGCTCTCCGGGATAAACAGATCGCGGCGGACCCGGCGCATGGCGTCGAGGACCGTTTGATCGGTGATGTCCCGTCCGGCCAGGTCGCGGTCTACCATGACATCCCGGGCGGAGGCCAGTTCGTCCGTGAGGTCGGGGATCGAAGCCGACGACAGCGACGAATGGTTTGGCCGTTCGGATGAGCACGTCGACCCGGTCGACTCGGTCGGGCCGAACGAACCAGACGGGGTAGGTTGGTCCGACCGACTGAACGGGTCGGACGATCCGGGCGTGGCGGCGGCGTTGCGGCCTCGGGTGGTGTGCGCGTCGTCCTTAGCGGGCACCGCCGTAGGCCTCTTCTTCACGCATCTTGGCGATTTTTTCAAGGGCGATGGAGGCCGCCGCCTTTTCCGAATCCATCTTTTTACCGACGGTGAGCGGTTCGAGAAGCTCCTCGGCCCGGTCGAAGTTCTTTTTCAGCATGTGGCAGACGCCGAGGTGGAGGATGGCCCGCTTGTGCGTCGGGTCGCGGCGAATGGCCCGGTCCTCGAGGACCTGGATGGCTTCGTCGATTTCATCCTCTCCCATGAGGCCGATGGCCTCCTCGATGGCGAGGGAAATGGGGTCGCGTTTCTTGATGCCGAAAATTTCCAGTAAGCCAGCCATAATCGCCTTATCCTTTCAATATCGCCATGATTTCGAACGCGGCGCCGAGAAGCACCAGGTCCGGTTTGACATTTTTCACAATCTGATCCGCCGCCGTGTAGAGGACGTCCAGGGCCTTCGCCACCCGCTCCGCCGGCGGTCCGTCCCGGCGAAGAAGCCGCCGGAGGGCAAGGGCGGAAAGGTCGAGGGCGGCCAGGGCGTTTTTCCGCTTGCCGGCGTTGTCGCCGCCGCCGCTCCCGAACCGTTTCCAGCCGTCGGCGAGGCGTTCCGCTTCGAACGCGCCGGGACGGGAAAACGCCTCGCCGTCAAGCCAGCGCCAGAACTCCACCACCTCGCCCTGCGCCAGGGACAGGCCGACGCCGAGCGACCCTTCCGCCGCCACCGCCAGTTCGGCCGCATCCTCCGGCGGCAGGCCGGTCCGCCGGATCAGTTCGTCCCGGACCGTATCGGTCGAAAGCGGCATTAGGCCGATGCGGCGGCAGCGGCTCGCTATCGTCGCCGGCAGCCGGTCGCGGGAGTTGACGGTGAGGATGATGAGGGCGTCGCCCGGCGGTTCTTCCAGGGTTTTCAGAAAAGCGTTGGCGCTTTCCGGACGCATCCGTTCGGCATCCGGGATAACGGCGAGGCGCCGCGCACCCTCCACCGGTTTCATCCTGAGAAACGGCAGCACCGGCGGGTGGTCGACGGTTTCTGTCGACCCGGCCCGTTCCCGGTTGATAAAACGGGCTATTCGCAGTTCCGCCGTGTCGCGGGGGAGTTCGAGATAGTCCGGATGGTTGCCGTTTTGAAGCATATGGCAGGGCCGGCAGGCGCCGCAGGCGGCGCCGTCCGGAGCCGGATCGGCGCAGAGCACCCAGGCCGCCAGGCCCCGGGCGAGGGTGGTCTTCCCCGTGCCGGGCGGGCTTTCGAACATATAAGCATGGGCGGCGCGGTTGGCCGCGAACTCCCGGCGCAGGCGGTCGAGAACCGGTTCCTGACCAAGCATGTCGGCGAGAGACCAGGGCATGCGGTGCGACTCCACAAAAAAGGGTAAAACAGACAGTATCGCCGATCAGCGGCGGGTTGTCAACCGGCCCGGCGGTGTCTGACGGGTCGGACGGCGATGTCGCCATTTTGCCGGCGGCATAACGCAAAGTGATTGCTTCATCCGGTTTCTTGGCTACAATACGGAAAAATACGACCTCGTCATTGTTCACCTCCCGGATAGCCGAACGGATGGCCTTCCGGCGCCGATTTACCCCAGTGTACCGATGTAACGGTAGTCCCGGTTCGACGAATCACCAAATCCGGATACCGCCCGGCGGTTTCCCGCCATCAGATCCGCAGGGATTAATATGTCATTTAGAAATGTACTGTTCGCCTGTTTATTGATTCCTTTCGTCCTGGTGTGCGGCGTCCTCGTCGTCATCGGCTGGATGGCGGACATGCGCCGGGCCAGGGCCGATTACGAGACGATTCTGAGGCAGAACGTCCAGGTCCAGCGCGCCAACCTCGAGTCCTATTTCATCCTCGTCGAGGCGCTGTCCCGGAGCGCCTCCGTCATGCTCGACCACCAGTTGTCCGCCCGGGACGTCGACCAGATGCACGGCGCCGACATCGCCAGCTACCTCCGGAACATCATCGGGCCGTACGACCGGGTCATCGCCGCCGGCGTCGCCATCGATCCGGCCTGGCGGAAAACAAACCCGGGGCCGCTGTTCCGCTACCTCCTGAAACGGCGGGACGCGAACGGCCAACTCCGCTCCGTCGACCTCGACCTCGCCCACATCGACTATACCGCCATGCCCTGGTACGCCGACGTCATGCGGTCGGGGAAAATCCTCTGGATGGCTCCGGAGTATTACGAAGGCATCGATTCGGACGGCATCGACAACGACATCGAAGGCTGGGGCATTACGTTTTCGTTCCCGGTGTATGCCGACGGAAAAATCTGCGGCATGATGGTTGTCGGCACCCTCGTAAAGGAAAACGCCGAACTCATTAACCAGGCCGCCGCCCAGCTCGGGTCGGACGCCTACTGCGTCCTCATGGACCGGGACGGACGCCTCTGCCTCCATCCCGATTACGACATGATCCGCCGCCACGGCAACCTGTTCCGGGACGATTTGGTGGACGACGGCGCCGGCGGCCTCGACCGGGCCCGGGAAATCCTCCGGCGCCGGGAAGGCGGCGTCACCCGGGTGCGGAGCCGCACGGCCGGCGACGCCGGCTGGCTCTACATGGTTCAGGCGCCGATGGAATCGACGGACTGGAGCATCGCCGTTCTCCTCCCGGAGGAAAATTTTCTCCACCCGGCCCGGCACAACCTTTACATCAGTATCGCCGTCATGCTCACCGGCATGGCGGTGGCGGCCGGCGTGGCCGCGTTCGCGTTGTCCCGCATCGCCCGGCCGTTCCGCGAAGTTCTGGAGACGGCCGAACGTATCGGCCGGGGCGATATGACGCCGGTGACGGCGTCGTGGCGGTTCCAGGAATTCACCATCCTCGCCACCGCGTTCAACCGGATGATCACCGCCATTCGCGGCCGCTCCCAGGCGATGGAACACACCATCCGGCAATTGAACATGCTAGTCGAAAAGATATCGGTATCGTCCCACGAACTGACCCAGGTGGCGGAAAACGTCAGCGCGAGCAGCCAGGACTTGTCCGCCGGCGCGGTGGAGCAGGAGTCCATCTTCGACCAGTTCGGCAGCGCCATCAGCCGCCTGAAGGAACATGCCGATTCAAACCGCGATCTGGCCGAACGGACAAACGCCATCATCAGCGAAGCCGAGACGATGGCGGTAGCAGGAAATGTCGAGATGCGCCGCCTCTTCGACGCCCTGACGGAAATTTCGGAAAGCTCCCGCCTTATCGAAACGACCTTGAAGCTTATTGACAATATCGCCTTCCAGACAAATATCCTCGCCATCAACGCCGCCATCGAAGCGGCCCGGGCCGGCAGCCAGGGCCGGGGGTTCAGCGTGGTCGCGAACGAGGTGCGGCAGCTTGCGAACAAGTCGGCCGGATCGGTCGAGACCACCGCCGCCTCGCTCCATGAATCAAACGAAAAGATGGCCTATGGCGTCCGGATGGGCGAGAAGACGACGGAATCCCTCAGCCAAATCGAATCCATCGCCACCCGCGCCGCCATGCTCATGAACCAGGTGACTGAACAGGCCAAGGATCAGGCCAAGATTACCGGGGAAATTCTCGGCGGCCTGGAACAACTGAAGGAAATCGCCCGGCGGAACGTCAACAACGCCTCCTCGAACGCCGCCGTCGCCGAGGAACTCCTCACCCTCGCGACCGGAATGACAGCGTCCCTGACCGGCGACGAAGACGCCCGGCGGCTCCACCACGAGGCCGTGTCGAAAAAGCATCAGTTGAGCACGTCGAGGTCGGGCCAGGCTTGACGCATCGGTACAGCGTCATCGGCGACGGCCGTAGTGGCGATGCCCGTGGTTCTTACCGAGGCGACGGCGGTTGCCCATGTTGAAAAAAAGAACGGCAGGCGCCTGGGCGTCTGCCGTTTCTCATGTTTGGCCCTTCACTAGATATTTGAACAAGTCCAGCGTTTTTTGCTGGA
>JAJQFC010000354.1 GCA_021201355.1 Planctomycetaceae bacterium
TTGATGTCCGTGAGGGCGATCGAATTGTTGACGGTAAAGTCGCCGATCATTCGATCGGCCGGATCGACGGAGACGGTATTGCCGCGCCCGTCGATCTGCAGTGCCGCCCGATTGGCGTCGTTGATATCCACCCGGGAGTTCCACGTCGCACCGTCGAGGAGATAGAGATCGTTATTGCCTATGTTTATCAGGCTCGGCAGGTCGGCGTCAGGAAGCACCGCAGATTGGGCCCGGGCCTGTCCGGTGAGCAGAAGGGCGAAGCATATCGCAAGGCCGCAAAGGAGAAAGGTCCGGATTGCCATTCGGGTGGCAAAGGAACCATGGGAAGGCTCGGGACGGCGATATCCAGCCGGATGCGACCCAGTGCGCGTGGTGAACATGAAACCAACCTGATGCATAGCCGTTTCCCTTATCCATTGGCTGAACCACTATATCTGACATTTCCCCATAATATTATATGTTATGCGGTCCGATTGTCCAAATAGATACATATTATAGAATAGGAACAAAACCCCAACTTGGATTCGCCCGGCTTTCCGTCGAGATATAATCATATGGTTTACCACGTAACCCTGCGGCAATGAAGAAATGCGCCTGGCATAATGCACCGGCTTCGCGATGAAATCCATGACGGAATTACGGATGTGCCCGGCGAATACATCTCCCCTTGTACAGGTTTCACCGCACAATTATCGCAACATGGCTGGTTTGTATAAGTACCGGAAAGTAGTAGTGGGTGGAATTTTTTATCGTTTGTGCTGTAACATGCTTATATTTCTGTGGTTATCTCTGAATTGAAAAATCGCTTTTTTTCATGCCAGGACGTCTTTTTCTGGACAGTACAGTCGTTACGCGCACCAGACGGACCAGCGGAAAACCCCACGCAAAGTCCGTATTTGTTTTAACCTATGGAAAAATTTACGGTTAAGTCATATTTCCACCCTGTTCGGAATCATTCCGTTGACGGGGGGAATTTCATTATTCTTACAACATCATGAATAGCTAATAGTTGCATTGAGGGGTACCGAAAGGTACACCATGGCCTCTCGGAGATGTAACTTAATATCATACGGAAGTTTGTGTGATTATGGGCGATTCGGTGGGTGAAGCCGGTTTGAAGGGCTATTTTTCTTCCAGGAGGGTACTTTCAGCCTCGTCGGCATCTGCTTCGATGTCTATTACGCCATTTTCGGACGCGGATGGGCCGGTCAGCGATTTCAGGTAGGCGGCGTAGAACGCCCGGCGGTTGGGGACGCCGGTTTTACGGAAAAGAGCGGTCATGTGCTTGGTTACCGCCCTATCACTAATTCCAAAATTAGAAGCGATACTCTTTGTGGTTTTACCTTCAATCAGGAGCCGGGCGGTCTCCGCTTCGCGCGGCGTGAGGCCGGCGCTGGCGAGGAAGCGATCCTGCGCTTCCGCAACCGTGGCGGCGGTGTGGGCCGGTGCGTCCGGACGGTCCGCCGCCGAAGAAAGAACAGAATGCGGGTGGACTGAAATCCGCTCCACCCTGCGCGCCAGGAAAAGCACCAGCGCCGCCACGGCGGTGGCGATGAAGACGGTAACGCCCTGGTTGGTTTCGTGGACGCCTCGCATAAGCAGCAAGCCAAGCACCGAGCCAACGCGCATGAACAAAAAGACGCCGGTAAGCAGAGTCGCCTGCGCCGGGCCGGTCGCCAATTTCACCAACGCCAGGGTACAGACCACATAGAAGCTATACTGACAGGCGGCACCGACAGCTTGGAGGAAAATATGCAGTCGCGGGCTGTCTTTGAGGACGGCAAGGCACGGCGCCGTCAGGAATACCCAACAGCACACGGCAAGGGCGTTCCGGGCAAATCCTGTAGACCGGGTGGCGTAAAGCCATCCCGAAGCAAGCGCCGACCCGGCCATGAGAAACCCGATGGACAGATGCTCGGACCAAAACGGCCGGGGCGAAACCAATATTGGCGTCAGTTGGGCATTGAGAATACCGCCCAGGAAAAAACCGCGAAGCCCATGGCGAGAAGCGCGAAAGCCGTTATTCGGTGAGAGGTGGGTTCCGAAGCGTTTTGTTCCGCCACGGCGGTTCCCGCCCACGGCGTTCGGCTGAAAACCAGGGCGTACAGGAGAAGCGCCGCCGCCAGGGCGCCGGCGCCGGCGTGGACATTGTAGACCACGGACAGCAGGGGATGGTGCGGCGGTTCCGCCGACACCGGGACACCATGGGCGAGGTAACTCAGAAATAGCCAGATGACGATGCCCACCGCCTCGGTCGCTCCGAACCACACTCCCCGCCGTCTCACGGGAAAGCGACTGAAAAACAGGTAATAGGCGGGCGCGATGGACAGGCACATGACGAAGTTGGCGACATAGCGGAGCGGTTCGTTTTCGATATACTGCCTGGTTCCCGGCAGGACGGTCGCCAGCGCAAAGACGGACCACGCCGCCGCCAGAACCCGTTGCCATCCCCACCGGCCGCACGACCGGGCCGTTCCCGTCCAATCGGCGAACCGGGGAAAGACGAGGGCGCCGGCCAGCAGTCCCGCAAAGGATATTCCCATAATCGGCAGCATTCGGCCGCCCACGTTCGGGCGCAGCCGAAACGAGATTAGCGCGGAAAAAACCACCACGTTGACCAGAAACAAAAGCGCCAGTGGAATGATGACGCCATCCGTCCGCGACAGCGGTTCGGCGGGTGTTTCGGGTTCGGTGCGGGGGGACGGCGCGGGTTCAGGCATGGGTTTCGTTTTCCCGTGCCACGCCGGCCGCGAGCTCATTAAAGGCGTTTTCGGAAATCAGGACCACATTGCGGTTTTTGGGCCGGGTAATGATTAATGTCTCTCCCGCCGCGACCTTGTCGCATACTTCCTTGAAGTTTTCGCGCAACTCAAGCGCCTTGATCGCTCGAATCATGAATGCTCCCCGTTCTTGTTGGATTCCGCCGTATCGGACGTTCCGCCCGCGAGGACAAAACAACGCAGATACAGCGCCTGAGCATTGGCGACGCCGAACTTGCGAAAAACGTTGGCGCAGTGCTTTTTCACCGTCCGCTCGCTTATCCCGAGGGCGAAGGCGATGTCCAGGGTCGTCTTCCCCTCCAAGATAAGTCCTGCGACCTCCCGTTCTCGCGGTGACAGATCGGCGGACGAAAGGAAATCTTTTTCATTGTATTTCGCTTCGAGGTTCCCTTCGACCTGACTCGTCATGTTCGAATCGATGGCGGAATCGGTTTCTGGGAGCGTGGTCGCGGGCAGGGAGATTTTCCATGAAAGGGCGAGCATAAAACACGCGGTTAGGGTGGCGGCGAATTCGGTGACGCCGGAACTTATGGCCAGGACCGGCCCCCACAAAAGCAACACCAGCGGGTTGACAATACGCAGGAAGTAGATGCGGGTCGCCAGGGCGGTGCCAGTTCGGGCATTATCCGCAAGTCCGGCCACCGCCACCGAGCACATGGCGAAAACGATATATTGCGCCGCTGCCGTCAGCGGTTGCAGCATGAGATGGAGTTTATGGCCGGTGTTCATCGCCGCAAGGGTCGGTGCGAAAAGAAACAGCCCGCAGCATACGGGCAAAATGATTCGCGGCAAGTTGCGGGGGCTCCGATCCATCAGCCACCCGGCCAGCGGCGCCGCCACCGCCATCGCCGCGCTGAAGCCGAAATACAACGATGCGTCGGCCGATGCGAACAGGGACGGCGTCAAACGGGCGCCGAGAATGCCGTTCAGGAAAAACATAACCACAGGAACGGCTGTCAACAGCAAGGTCAGGCGGCGTCTTACACTCTGGCCGGGACGAATGTAAGGCTCCTCCCGGTTCTGCGAGATAAATGAGTGCTTTTCAAAGACGAAGCAATACAGGCAAATCCCGGCCAGGAGGATGATGGAGCCGCCGTGAACGAGATACAGCGTGGGCTGGAGCGGATGGTAGGTCGTCTCGGCGTTGTTATACGGTACGGCGCGCGCCACGGCTGAAAGAAGGCTCCAGCATGCCATGCCCAAGAACCAGGCCATACCGAAACAGCGGCCGCGCCATTCACATGGGAACCGGGTGAACACCAAATAGTAGGTCGGGGCGATCAGGAGCGCATGGGCGAAGGTACCGGCGTAGCGGAGGAGTTCATTGGTCACGTATTGGTGGAAACCGGGCAACACCGTCGCCGCCGACAAGCCAAGCGTAAGTATGAGAATGGCCCGATGTACCGGTGAGGAGGCCGTCCCGGTTCTGCTTTCGGCGACAAACCTTTGGATAACCGCGTTACCCAGGGCGACGCCGGAAAACAGCGCGACCGTCATTACAAGTAAGCGGGTAGTTCCCGTCGCCCGTAGGCGTAATGAGACCATGCCGGAATACATGACTATATTAGTAAGAGCGAGCGCGAGTCCGGGAAGGACGACATTGTGTAACACCGCCGGAGTGGCGGCCGAAACGGCGCGTTCGCGCCATGGAGCGGCGACGCCGTTGGCGCGATCATCCTCCATGGGCATGGACGCGGCCAATTCCGCCAAATCAGACATGTGACTCCTTTCTTTTCGCGGCTGTCATACGGTTGTATGCGCTTTCGGAAAGGAGAACGACATTGCCGCCCTTCGGTCTGGTGATGAATATTATGTCACCGGCATTGGCCTTGTCGCAGACTTGTTTGAAAGCATTTCGGAATTCGACGCTTTTCATGGCCCGGATCATAATGGGTACCAATCTTCTCGCAGAAGTATGATAAGAAATTGTATGGCTTAGTCTACGGTATTTCTTTGCATGTGTCCATCCTTAATGATGCCAACGTCCTGTTCTTACCGTTCCCTTGCATTACTTTACGTCCATGAATGTTTTGCGTTAATGGAACATATTGATACGTATCTTGCGGCGTTTTTCGACCAGCATGGAAATATACTCCATCGACGAGGCATTCCTCCAACTCCGGGACATGGGCGCTGATCTGGCCGAATCGCTTGGTGATCATATTGCCGACACGGTGCGGAAGTGGATCGGCATCCCGGTCTGCGTGGGCATGGCTCCAACCAAGACGCTCGCCAAAGCGGCCAACCGAACAGCAAAAAACCAAGGCTGCCGCAGCTTCAAAATGGAGACGGAAGGCCAGATAGACGATGCGCTCCGGGAGCTGTCGGTGGATGACGTGTGGGGAGTGTCCAGCCGGTGGAAGCGCCGCCTCAACCGTCTCGGCGTCGATACCGCCCTTGATCTCAAGCATATCTCGCCCATGCTTATTCGGAAGCATTTCAATATCATTCTGGAGCGGACGGTGCGGGAGTTGAACGGTGAACCCTGCATACCGCTGGAACTCTCGCCGCCACGCAAAAAGCAAATCATCGTTTCCCGGTCTTTCGGAAAACTCGTCACCAGCTACGACGATCTCGCCGCCGCGACCGCCACCTACGCGGCCCGCCTTGGCGAAAAACTCCGGCAGCAAGGCACGTATGCCAATAGCCTCTACGTGTGGATAGCCACGAATCCTTTCCGCAGTCAGGACAAGCAATACACCACCGGCGTCTCCGTCCCGCTGGTGCCGGCGACTTCCGATTCGACCATGCTTATCGCTGCGGCTCACGCCGGTCTGAAAGCGATATACCGGAAAGGGCATTGTTCAAAAAGGCCGGCGTCATGGCACTCGACCTGGTGGATGCCCGCGCGGAACTAGGCCAAGGCAACCTGTTTTTCAAGCGGGAAGAACGGTGTACTGCCGACGAGTTGATGCGGACCATCGACGCGGCAAACAGGCGCTATGGTGCCGGGTCGGTCTTCTTTGCCGCCCAGGGGGTGAACCAGGGATGGAAGATGCGCCGGGAATTGATGTCGCCGTATTATACGACGCGCGAGAGCGATATTCCACTGGTGAAATAGTCGGGTTTGGCTCTTTGGATTGACGGCAAAAAATCTCAATCCGAAAGGGACAGTAGCGATTGAATAAACAATTGAACCACCGGCTCTTTTTCGAAACGGCGGTACGCAATCGTGCAATCCATTTTTGCGGAAATACCTGAAAGCTGGCGGTACACTACTTTTGACTGGATGGACTCACCCATCAGTGAGGCAGGGACCATAGCCACCCCCATGTCCGCTCCCACCAACGCCACCATCAGCATGACATTCGCGGCCTGGTACGAAACCACAGGTTCGAAGCCTGCGATATAATGGATCATCGACGCGCTGCCAAACTCCTCCTCGTTCGCGTAGACGATGAAAGGTTCTTTTTTTACCATGTCCAAGGAAATCCGCTTCTTCGCGGCCAGGCGATGATCGCGGGGTAAGGCGAGGACCATCGGCCATGACGCAAGAACGCGGGTCTCGATTGTTTTGGGAATTTCAATGGACAAGGTCGTCAAAAACCCCATGTGCAATCCGCGCTTTTCGATCTCCCGCAACTGAGCCAATGGATTCAATTCGAGTAACTGCACCTCGACATGAGGGTGCTCCGTCCTGAACTTCCGTAACGCATCACCCAGCACTCCCGAGTAGGCGGCGTTGCCGCTATAGCCAATACGCAAACACCCAAGCTCTCCCCTGATAGCCCTTTTGGTCGTACTGACTGCGCGTTCCTCTTGCGACAGCACTTCTCTGGCTTGGTCGAGAAACACCTTTCCTGCTTCCGTCAGGCTGACGCTTCGTTTGGTGCGTTCGAGCAGACGTCCTCCCAGCATCTTCTCCAATGCCTGTATCTGCATGCTGAGAGCAGGTTGCGCTATGTGGAGCCGCTCGGCCGCCCGGCCGAAGTGCAACTCCTCGGCCAAGGTCACAAAGTAACGGTAGTATCTGATTTCCACTGATAACTCCTGCTTATATATTTAGCTGTAATCATATATTTGACTGATGCGTCAAGCAAGCGTAAACTATGAGTATGCAGTTGATGCTTCGCCGGAAACGGCACGTAAAGAAAAAAGGAGAAACACCATGTTGAAGATGATGGCGGCATCCCGCAGGCGTCCCGGACTGACCAAGGCAGATTACCAGCGGTATATCGAGTTTTACCACGGCGGCATATCCCGGCTGGACAGGATGAAAATCCGCGCCTATATCCAAAACCATGTTATCGACAGCGCGTTCGGCACGCTTGCCGATCCGACATACGAAATTCTTGCCAATCGCGATGCCGTTGTCGAACTGTTCTTTGACACCTTCCGCGACATGATCACAACGCTCGAGCCCGCCGAACCGGGGCCGGCTTCGGATGACGGCAAGTTTTTCGCTGACGAGCCAAATAGCGTCACCGTCATGGCCGAGGAAGAGGAGATTCCCGTATCGCATCCGCTCCCCTCGTTCAATCCGGGCCTTGGCTTGATTAAGAATGTGGGCGCTTTGAAGGTGATGCACTATATCATGCGCGATCCCGATGTCTATGTCGAAGACTTCCACAAATATTGGCGCGAAGCCCATAACGCGGCTTTGGAGAAATCTTCCTACGCCGCTTCGCAATTGCGCCGCTGCGTTGCGAACAAGCGCTCACGTCTGAATGAAAATGACGAGGCTGCCCGCAAGCATTTCAAAATGGTCAACCCGCCGATTTACGACCTGGTGGCGTGCCACTGGTACGACTCCATGGAACAGGCCGGCGCGTTCCGCGAGTATGTGGACATTCTGCAATACAGCACCCGCACGTTCGCCGATTGGTCCAAGTCGTTTTTCCTCTACACAAAGCAGATTGTCATTATCCGCGATACTCCCGACGCCGCATTCTAAACGTCTGTATCGCTTTTGATCCATCAATCATTAGCAGGAGACAGAAATGTCCAAGAATACACAACCCGAACTTTCAGCACAGAGGACGCATGCCGAGTATATCGAATCCACAAAGAGGAAGGCGACCCTGCTTGATTTGACTCCGGAAGAAAAGGCCCGTCCTTTCTCAAAGTATTTTTACGAAACCATTCCCGACCCCGATCCGGAATTCATGGCGATGATGGACACGCCCTGCGATCCGGACAAGGCGCTCCTTCCGGAACAGCGGAACGATCTTCTCAATCCCGGGTATCTGGATGTCGAGATTGGCTGGTGTGTCCTCCCTAACAGCGCGGGCTTTATCGCCAACAAGACGGTGTATCCCGATGCGACCGCCGAAATGGTTGACTGGTGGTTCGCCTGGCATCCGCTGGAAGATTTGCGCTATCGACTCTGGTACCCGCCGCAGCATGGCGGCATTATGGTCAGCCCAGAGAACCGGAAGCGCCTTCTCGACTCATCCATCCCCATGTCCCAGCGCAATTGGGGTGTTCTGCATCACGTCACGGAAGATACCAACGGCGGTATGGATAATGTGGATATTCATTTCATGTCCCCGGAAGAATTCGGTTTCGACATGAAGCGGTGGAAAGAACCCAATGTCGCGACCTTTGCCGGCGGACAGGGCTGGTCTTCTCCCGTCAACCGCAAGGAAGGCGACATCACCGCTCCCGCAATGATGTGTCACTTTTTCCGCCAGACCGAAGCGGGTCTTGAGCAGCGGACCCGGTTCTGGATGGGCTACCGCCTGGTGGACGGCCAGCCTGAACTGACGCTGCCCCCGGCGTCTCGATTCCGGCAGAAAGCGTGCAGGGATTGGCGCAGCATAATGTCTGCGAGTTCACCCGGTTTAAGACGTTTTTGCCGAGAATCTATAAGGAATTCGGCGGCCGCATGGAAGCGTAATCTGAAATGAAAGAAAAAGAGATGACCACATATGACAGAAACGACCTCAGCGGACTTGTGGGCAAGCACATTGTCTACACCTACGATAACGGCTGGAATTACGAAATATACGTCAAGAACCGGACGACCATGGATTACCGCATCCACAGCGGCCTTGTCGGCAACAGATGGGTCAAGGACCAACAGGTGTATTTGGTCCGCGTCGGTGAATCAAGCTACAAGATTTCCTGGACCGAGCCTACCGGAACCGATGTCAGCATCATTGTCAACCTGGGGGAGAACTTTATCCACGGCACCATCTTTTTCCCCCGCTGGATTATCAATGATCCAAAGAAAACGGTCTGTTTTCAAAACGATCACATTCAGCAGATGGAAGCGTACCGTGAAGCTGGTCCAGCGTATCCGACTGAAGTGATCGACAAATTTGCGGCTATTACATTTATCCGCGAATGCGGAGATGACAACAATACCGTCATCGATTGTCCGGCAAGTGACCTTCCTGCCAACTTCCCAGACAACCTTGTATAGTCGTTAACAGACCGACCTTTATTGCCGCTATCATGCAGCGGCAATAAAGGTATCAGGAGATGGATTTGGTATCGATTGTATGTAATGTTGCGGCGGTGTTTTTTGGCGGCATTATTGGCACATTGGCGGCGAATCATATTTCAGATACACTGAAAAAGGCTCTGCCGCTGATATTTGCCCAATGCACTATGGCTATGAGCGTTGGGAGTATTTCAGCAACGCAATCTCTTACCGTCGTCATCGCGGCAATGCTGCTTGGCTCGGTCTTGGGAACCATAATTGATCTGGAGAGCAATATCCAAAAAAGCGGGCGATGGTTTGCCTGCCGACTGAACAAGAACGATCTCAGCACGCAGCGCGAATCCTATCTTGAGCAATTTACTATTGCCGTAATCCTATTCTGTGCGATCTCAACCGGCGTCTATGGCGCCATGCAAGCGGCGATAGCCGGCAACCAGGAATTTCTCATGAACAAATCCCTGCTCGACTTTTTCACCGCCATTATTTTCGCGTCTAGTATAGGTTTTATCGTCTCCCTGCTTTGCATCTCGATGTTCGCGTGCCTAGGGCTTGTCTACGCTGGAGCCGGATTTGTCGCTCCATTCATCAACACGGCAATGTTCAGCGACTTTTGTGGCTGTGGCGGTGTCATTCTCTTGGCGACGGGGCTACGCATGGCGGGAATTAAGGCGTTCCCGGTGGCGAATATGCTTCCCGCCTTGCTGCTGGTCATGCCTGTTTCCTATGTGTGGGGTTTATTCTAGGGCGAGTTGAGAAATATACGTATTGTAAAGAAGAATCATCATGAAGGTGGCAGTCATCGGACATACCGGAATGGGCGGCATCACGTTGGTCGATCTGCTTCTGGCGCGAGGTCATCAGGTAACGGGCGTAGCACTTGATGCAGACAAGCATCCGACAAAAGAGGGGCTTACCTCTATAACGTGCTCTGTCATGGATACCGACGCATTGGCGCAGGCGATTGACGGGCATGATGTTGTGGTCAGTGCCTTTTCTGGCGGGCATAGAGTGGAGATGGGCGTGTACTACCGCCAGGTGGAAGGTACGCGCCGAATGATCAAGGCGTTCAAGGAGGTGAAGGGAAAATACTTTGTATATATCGGCGGCGCGGCCAGTCTTTATGTCAAGCCGGGGCTACAGCTTTTTGACGATCCCCGTTTCCCGCGCTGGTACTTCGGTGTCGCACCGGCAAATCACCTGCGTTGGTTGGCCGACGTCACGCGCGAGGATTTTTTCGTCGCGGCCGCGGAGCGAAAAGAAAACGGTACAATTAAGCCGGGCGAATCGGACAAGGAGCTGGAAGATAACGTCGCATCGTGGACCTCTGTTCCGCTGCTGGAAGGGTGTCGCGTCGCCTTGGACCTCTTTGAAGCTGACCACTCATTCAAATGGAGCTTTCTATCACCTCCCTGGTTCTATCGTCCGGGAGATGGCACAGGCCATTACGACCTCGGCGTTGATTTCATGATGCTGAAAAACGGTATTCCCGCCGGAATCTCTGTTCCTGATCTGCAACTTGCAGTAGCTGACGAAGTGGATGCCCACAAACTCGTCCATAAACATTGGACAGTGGCGGGAGATAACTAATTAAAAAGGTAGATGTTGCGGGGTTATATTTTGATTTCCCGGTGCTTGGCAAGTACCGGGGAATATTTACATTATACCCCCTCACCATTTAGGATAACGACGCTAGGTTTCCAGCTGTAAAACAACCATAATCATGGTATTCGAACTCTTCCCTGCGTGGAGAGTTATAGCTGCTAAATAGGGCACAGCATCTTGGAAGGGGGGTCGGGTGGAGAATCATTCTGTGCCATTGTAGCCGTTCTCCTCTCAAAAAACTGACGTGGTTATTTTATTATTAACTACTGTATACGTTATGAAGCCTCGTCCCAAGAACTCCTTCAAGCATTCCGGCAATTCCGGCTTTGATTTGCGGCGGCAACGTGGACCAGTTTTGTAAAAGACGAGCGATGAGCGGCATGATAGCGGCATCCGGCGGCGGCACCGTTGTGTAATCCTTGTGGAGTCCTTGCGCATTTTTTGCGTTCGAGGCGTGTACACCCGCTGTCAAAGGTTCGGCCAAACTTGTCGGATCGGGAGTTTCGCGATGGAGGCTAACTTGTTCATTTTTTCCAGCTTGGATGCCGGCGTGTCCAGAACTTTCGCTACTCTGTCCATCGTTGTAACTGCATGCCATTTCGGTGCTTACGGGTTCAAGTCCTCTCTTCCGCACCAATTTTCAAATGAAGCCCTTCGGCGATGGCGTCGAAGGGCTTTTTCATTGCAATGTCGAGATTCCGTTTTTGAAACGAGGTTCAAACAGGTGACTTCGGGGATAAACCCGTTTTTCGGCAGCTGCGCCGCGGCGTTTTTCCCGCCATGCGGTGTACTCCACGGTCAATAGACTCAGTTCAAATTACCATTACATATAGTTAAAAATCGAAAACCCGTAACCGCCGCTCCTCCTTCAGCGCCTCGGCGCCGCCCCGGCTTGGGGCGGCCAGATCATCAACGATCAAAGCGCGAGCACGAAGGTAGCATACGAGGCGAGAACGGGACTCTTCATCCAATCTGACGACCCCGACGGCATTGTCGCGGAATGGGACTCCTCCAATTTCATTTCAATACAAGGAGCCGGGCTTACGTTCGATAATGGAGCCGGCCACACGGAATTGATCACTGTCGGGGCCGAAGGCAGTGGGGTCTTTTCAATCAATGGAGGCATAAGCAACGACAATTCCTTCGGTTCCACTTTAACCGTCACTTCTGAAAATCACACAGTGATTCTCAACGGCGACATTGTCAGCAACCGCGGCTTACTGACCATTAACAGCAACGGCTTTTTTGGGGGCCAGCAAACCGACGTTAGCGGCGGCGTCGATCTGGGCGGAAGCGGAAGCCATTTGATAAAGAACATCGGCGTTGGCGGCAATGCGTCCGTCGGCATCAAAGATACCGCCAGCGTCACCGTCACGAGCAACATCGGTGCTAACTCTGGCTCTAACATCATCACCGTCAACAGCGGCGCTTCTTTAATTCATCACGGCGCTGTCCTTGGCACTCTGAACATCACCAACAACAGCGGCAGCGTCGATGGCGGTAACGTCAAACTGGGCAACCTCGGTGACGGCACCGCTGGGACTGGGGTCGAACTTATCGTCAGCGGCACCATTCATGCCGGGAATATAAGAAACGGCAATCACCAGGTTAAAGGCCAAAACAGCTCCAACGGCACGGTCAATGTGTCCACCATCGGCGATGGCGGCGGCCTCCAAACGAGTCTAACGATTGGCGACGGAACGGAGGCCGGCAAAGCCACGGTGAAAGTCTCCGGCGATATTTATATGGACACGGGCACGGTGACAATAGACGTGAAATCGGGTTCAACCCTGACCGTGCTTGACGGCGGCACCGTGCGCGGCCACTCCAAGGTGGTCAATGACTCCGGCGCGGCTGACGCCAAAGGGGCCAACGCCATGCTGGGCATTATCGACGGTTCCGTCACCGGCGGCACCAGCGTGACCATTGGCAACGACGTCAGCGCCGCCAGCCTGGAAAAGGGTACGGTCACAATCCAAGGAACTTCCAGCGACGGACAAGACAAGCTCTACGTGGCCACCATAGACACCGATTCCGCCGTAACTAATCTGAACATCGGTAGCGGCAGCATCGAGATCATCACCGTGGAGGCCACGAATATTATCGGCAATACCATAATCACCACTACCAAAAACGGGAATCTGTCGGCCGGAACCGCCGTCGGCAACATAAGCATCAATAGTAATTTCGGAACCGCTTCCATTGAAACCGTGGGCCGGGCCGGTACGGCCACCGTGCTGACGGTATCCGGCGACAACCTTGATGTGGGCGCGCTGGCCGGTCAAAACACAACCGTGAAAGCCGCCGACAGCCAGACCGGAACCGTCACCCTCAAAGATTTCTCCACCCAGACCACAACCGACCTGGGCCAAACCGATGCCGCTTCCGCAATCACATTGGGCGGAGATGGGGCGAGCGGCACCCTCACGGTGAACCTGCGGGACATCGTCGGCGGTCAGGACGGCAACGCCTCCACCACCATGAACCTGGCTTCCGACCGGGTCAATCTCGTCAGTACAAACACAGGCACGGTGGATGACAAGGCCAATGTCTCCGGCCACGTCAACATCAATCTTATCGGGTCGAACACAAGCGATCTCACCCTGGGCGTTTTGAAGGCCGGGTCGGTGTTTGCCTTCGATTCCGCCAACCCTGCCGGCAACGCCATTACATTTGCCAACGGCATCGAGGGCGGAAGCGATGAAGATCACGCCACCACCATAAACTTGAAAAACAAAACCACGCTGGGCGTCGGCATCAACATGACCACCGGCGGATATTACGCCCTGAACCTTAATGGAACCACCGGCGATCAGGATACGGTCATCAACACGGTGGGCACCACCGCCCTTGATACCAGCCTGGCCGTGGGCGGAACCAACAGCGCGGCCCTCACCACGATTACTACTCTGATTGGCGGCACCACAGGTACGGAAACATCCACCGCCATCCATATCAATGGCGTCTCCAGGGTGGGAGTAACCAACGCCGTCACCGGCAATGTGGATATCGCCAACAACAGCGCCACCCCCATCGCAGCCCGGTTGAGCGAAATGGGCGACGGCCGGCTGAGGGTCGGCGGCTCCGGCGAAGTCTTGGTCAATACCATCGACGCGGCCACCGGCCTGACCATCGCCGGTCTGGCGGGCGAACAGGGCACGGTTACGCTGGCCCCCTACTCGGCGGGGACTGGCGGCATTCAGACCGGAAGCAAGGTCACCCTGCGAAACGCCGAGCTGAAGCTTGTCGCCGACAATAGCGGCCTGGCAGCTCTGGGCAACGATTTCAGCATGGATTCCACCGATGGCGAAAGCCGCCTCGCGGCCGACGGCGACCCGGTCCAGGCTCAACTGGCGTTCAATGACGCGCCCACCGTCACCGTCGGCGCGGGCGGCGATGTGGTCATTGAAACGAAGAGCCTTCTGTATAACCAGGTGCTGCAAACCGCCGGCAATCCTGGTGACGCCGGGGCTGTGTATTTTGCCGATGCCGACAGCGCCAGCCGCATGGTCTTCAAAAGCAGCGACAGCACCAACACTTTCAACAATGGCGTGGAGATCGACGGCGGCAACTGGGAATTTGAAGGCGCCACCACTTTCAATGCCGTCAGCACCACGCCTAGCAGCGCCAACTACATCAGGGACGCCGAGGTCTATTTCACCGGCCTTGACGACACCGGCGCCACCAATTCCGAGTACATCATCGACGGAACCGCTGCCAACAACACCATTGACGCCCAAGACACCACCCTCCATCTCAACAAGGGGGTGAATATCACCTATCGCAATAAAGGCGCTCTGGAAAATTTGAAAAAGGTGGTTATCGGTGACGAGTATCAGGGCTTTGTCACTTTCAGTCCGGATACCATCCTGACGACTGAAACGCTGTTGGTTGGGGACCGCCGTGGCCGCGTCGGCGACGTCACTATCGGCGGCGGGAGCGCCGCTCCGGCCTTCGCCAGCGGCCTGAATGTGACCGATTCGACCGAACTGGCCGGCAAACTCACCGTGGACGGCACCCTATCCCTGAAAAACAACGGCACCCCGGCCACCATAACCATCACCGGCCTGGACGGCGGCTTCGTCCTGACAAATAATTCACTTAATAGTTCCATTGAGCAAGGCATCAGCATCCAGCTCACCCAGGCGGTTTATGACATCCCCGGAATAAACAGGATTCATTTCCTCTCAGCCGATTCCAGTGCGGGCGACTCCCTGGCCGAACTGATCGCCCGGATGGCCGCCAACGTCACCGTGGACACCAGCAATCTCAGCGACAATGTCAACCTGATTGTCGATGACGCCGGCTCTATCTATTACCACAACGGCAGTGTGGCGAACCAGATGGACTACGTTCCCGATTTCGCCAAATCCATGGTGGCGGCGGCCGACGCTCTCAATCCCATCCTGGGCATGTATCTTTTGGGCAGCGCCGACCCCGGCACAAGCGCACTGTCCTCCACAACCTACCACCGCGAACTGATCCAAATCATGGGGAACACCCTGAATTCATCCGCGTTCCTGGTTCAGAACGCCACCAGCGTGGCATTAAACCACCTTAACGCTACCGCACCCCGGCCGGCCATCAACGGCGCGGGTCCGGTAAACCCGCCTTACGGCGGCGGCAACGCACGGCAGAACGGCCTGTGGGCCACGCCGGGCTACAATTACCTGTCGGTGGACAGCGATTACAAAAAAGGCTATGGCGATTTCGATGTAAAGGCCGCGGGCGTCACGCTCGGATACGACCGCTGGATCAATACCAGCGGAAGGCTGGGCGCCTTCTTCAACTACGGCAGGCCGAAGCTGGACGGCAGCTACCAGAAAATAGAAGCCGATGATGTCCAGTTCGGTTTCTACGGACAGGGCCTGTTCCGGAACGGGTTCATTGTGAACGTCGGCGTCGCCCTGGGCTGGCAGGACTATGAGTCCAGACGTTCGATCCGCCTCAGCGGGCTTGACGAGTTCAACCAGGACTTGAAAGCCGACTACCATGGCCACAGTTTCAGTCTGGCCCTGGAAGTGGTCCGCCCGGTGGCCCTGGAGAACAACATTTTCCTGCGGCCGTCCCTCGGTTACACCTTTCAGGGCATCCACCTAAGTGAGATCAAGGAAACTACGAACATGGCGGACGGGCGGAAGAACCTGGCCCAGAAAATTTCCGGCACCACTTTCCAGCGGCAGTCGGTGCGGCTGGGCACGGATATCGGCTGGAGCAGTCAGCCGGAAACCGTCACCCTCATCGGCCGGGCCTACTGGGTGGCCAATGTGGGCGACAAACAGCCCCGGGGCACGGCCGTCTTCACCAGCGCGGGCGGCGGCGCCCTGCCCTTCACGGTGCGCGGGGCCAAATACGACGAACACATGGCCAACCTCGGCCTGGGCCTGCAAGTGCGTCCCGCTTCGGCAAGGGGGCTCCTGATTGGCGTTGATTACGACGCCCTGCTTGGTTCCAAGGCCATCAGCCACAACCTCGGTCTGAAGCTTTTGTATGAATTTTGAAGGGCTCGCCTAAGGAATGTTTCGACAACCCGAAGGAATTTATTGATGTGGAATATGGCATAGGTGCCATCGTGATTTCGACCAATGAGGACAAGCGTATAGCTGTCTTCACCTAACTCATGAGGACAAGCGTATCGCCGTCTTCACCTAACGCATCGGCATACCCTCATTCCCTGATTTTCCTTGTGTCATGAGATTTTGTGACAATTTTGTGATAATTTTTTCCGCACTTCCTGCCGCCATTTTTTTCATCCGTGTGGAAGTATTTTCTCCATGCCATTGTAACGATGCCATCTTTTGTATAATTCATTCGACCCTATACGGGCACCATCATGCTTGTGAATGGGCGCCTTGCGGCGAATGGCTCCAGGCCTTATAATTGGTATACACCGCACCATTCAAAAGGCCAGAAAAGAATAAGCAGCCATTATGGGTACAGCGTTGAAAAGGTATGTTCCGGTCACCGCCATGCTTCTTCTCCACATGCTGTTTTATTCCGGCATGGCATCGTTCACTCTGCGACGCGACCAGGTGAACCGGCTGGGAACGGTGATGCTCCCTTTTTTCGTGTCTCTCGCCATTGCCGCCGTGCTGTTACCGGTGGCGCTCCGGTGGTTCCGGGAAGCAGAGGCCGGAGTGCCTTCACGGGCCGGACGCTGGCGGATGGTGCCGACGTTGGCTGCCCTCCTTGCCTTCCCTCTCTGCATGACGGCCGGATTCGACCGCTGGCTTCAGGATATTCCGCTTCGATATGTCAGCAATATGGCGATGGCATTGTATATGCCCATCGTCTACACGCTGTTTTACTCCCGGGCAGCGCCGCGCCATCACGGTCTATGGTTCGGAATCGGGGTCGCCGCCGGATTTGTCCTCTGGAGGGTCCTGGTTGTCTTCGCCGCGCCGCTTAACGGTGAATCGGTGAGCGGCCTGTATGCGGTGTATGTTACGCAAATCATCCTCTCCATCATCCTGGCGATCGTCCTTATCCTCGGCATATTAACCAGGCGGTCACAAGGAACGGTATCAAACCGTGATGCGCCCGGGGAAACCTGGAGTGTGCCTAACCGGTCGTACACCATAATACTGATTTTCGCCGCGTCCGGGCTTATTTATGTGATGAATTCTTTTATCGACATCCGCATGTTCCCCATCCTCCTGGACCGAACAGCGCCGCCATTCGAGCCGTTGCAACTCATAGCCGCGCTGTCATGCCCCTTTGTCGGTTGGCTTTTTGACCGGAACCCGGCGGATAATTTCCGGCGTATTGCCTTTGCCTGCGCCTGTGTTTTTATATTAGCACCGTCTCTCGCCATGCTGGGTGATACGCCGGGATTGTACCGGCTGGTCCATGCCGCCACCGCCGCCGGGCAATTTGCCGTCTTGGTACTGTTTTCCACCGTTCTGGCCGGGTTGACGCCGCCGGACGACGGCATCGGAAAATACGCCGGTCTCCTCTATGCCTGGCGGGGTCTTTCGGTTTTCGGCTTTCTCTTGGTCCGTGTGACGATGAAGTTACCGATCGGTGCGGCAACATTAATTGCCACGGTGATGGCAATGGCGTACTACCTGGTTATCAGACGGATTAATATTGGTGAACCTTCCGAAATGGCGGAGACCATCACCACGGCAGACAGTTCATTCCCCATTCCGAAGCGAATCGCCTCGCCACAACCGGAGGCAATATCGCCGCCTGCCGATCCGACCATTCTATTCCATCGACACAACCTTACACCGCGTGAATGCGAAGTCGCGGCCTTATGGCTGCAAGGCACGTCTACCCGAGACATGGCACTACAACTGGGTATCTCAGAAAGTACGGTGAAGACCCATATCACCAAAATCCTTGGCAAGTTAGGCGTCCCAAACCGCACCGCCTTCTATGTCAAACTGCTGGATGAGAAGATATAGTAGATACTTCCCATGAATAATTCAGAAAGTACCTTCGAAAAAAGAAATCAATAAAAAAACTTCACCGAAATACGTTGCTCGATCCGTCCATTATTTTCCCGCAAAATCGAATAATATCAATTGATTTATCGTTACATCAGCCTAAAGTATGATCCGACTCTTTCTGACCCTATCTAGTACGTTGGTACGATTGACCTCCTTCCAAAAAATCACGATACTTCACTGGCCGTTTTTCTTTCTACGCCGGGAAAAACATACCTCTAAAATACGCATTCATTTTCGGATATGTTTTTCAATTTGACGTCGCTTTTCCCAACCATTTCGGCCTCGCAGCTTTAAACGTTGTGGCCCGATCTGGTGTCATTACTTCAAGATCACTATGGTTAACGGACGGGAGACAGTTATGCGTGGAAAGTACGTCTCGATGCTTCTCTGTTTGTTGGTTTTTTTGCCTTCCGCCAGGCTCCACGCGGCTACGGCACGGGAATATACCCTGGTCCTGTCACCTGGCGATACAATCGACGGGTAGCCGCGCAACCTCCTGTCCATTTCTTCGCAATTTAACCATTTTCGCCATAAAAATATCACCGAGTTTCGGAAACGAGAAAGCATAGTTCCGGGTCAGGTCCCCTACCCTAGTCGAGAAGACTCTGTTGCGGACCCGGGCATCTCGAACAGCACTGGTGTGGCTGTGGGATATACCCGAAAACTCAGCGACATGGTCAGCCTCGGCATTTCCTTCCAATTCGCCTATACATCCCACAAAGGCGGCTCTTTAGTCTTGGAGTCTAGGCCTTCTGTAAGAGGTGTGACAGAACAGTCTATCCGTACCCATAACATCGAAGCATCCGGTACCATGGACCTGCGGGAGTATGGCCGTTTATCGCTTGCGTTGTCCCATGGCAAGGATTCGTTTACCGGGGATGAACTGTGGAGGCATCGTTATACCCCCAACGCAGTACCTTTTGATAGACGCACAAAAAGTCCGGAACACCAGAATAGAAGCGCGCTTGAAGCGTGGTATAAAATGGATTTCCATCCATACGATGGCCTGACCTTTACTCCATATGCCGGTTGGAAAACCGTCTATTCAGATCGCGAGAACATCAATTTTGGGGTTGGCTCCACCTCCCTGGTCCACCTTTATTACGATGATTATCAATGGGATCACTTTGCCACCTTGGGGGTGCAGCTAA
The DNA here is from genome assembly GCA_021201355.1 of Planctomycetaceae bacterium. Taxonomy (GTDB): domain Bacteria; phylum Planctomycetota; class SZUA-567; order SZUA-567; family SZUA-567; genus JAJBSZ01. The sequence continues at coordinate 19,376 of JAJQFC010000354.1, forward strand.
AGCACGAGAGCGGACCATGGGAGGCGACGCTGCGTGGCGGGGTCAACCACCGTTTAGGCAACGGGGTCGGGGTGCTCTTTTCCAGCCGCACCATCGCTCTCGGCGTGACCCACTTCGGGTTTGGCGTGAACTACAACAGGACGGTGGGGACTTTCGGAGTCGGCGTGGCGCGGGCGTTCCGCAAAGGCACCGTCTCATTGGATTACGACGGCTTCGCCGGTGCCCACACCAATTCCCACAAGGTCTCGCTGAACGCTGCTTTCGCGTTCTGAACGGATCGAAACCTGAATGAATAATACCGTCCCTACCGGGAAAAATGGCAGGCCTGCGGTACGACGTTTCCCCATTTCGACACCAGCATGACGAGGCCGCGCCCGTCCGACCATTGTCAAGTAACTATGATCAACCGGATCGTCTTGGACCAGTGTTTATTACCGGTTATTAATTGGTCAAATACGAGATGAAAAATCATTCTTTTGTTACCGGAGAAAGGTTCGGTCACGATCTCACAATGGTAATCATAATACCAGAGTAGGTTTGATGGGAAAATCTCGGTAAAGGCGGAGAGCATGGCACGCCATAAAAAATACAAAAGTTTGTCTCCAAAGGCGGGTATGATCGACCTTCGCCTTCTCTTGTGCTTTATTTTGCTTTCCGTGACGTCCGTCATGGCACAGGATGCGGCTGGCCCGCTAGTCCAAATAAAAACGCAAGCGGGAACTCCAGCCGTCACTAAAGACGAATTATCAATTCCTCCCGCTCATGGACTTGGCGTCACCCCCTACTCCGGTCCATTAAGAAGCAGTCTTCGAAACAACAATATCACCAGCGAACACCTAATCTGGACAGGCGAAAACGCCTTGGCGCCCTCCCCGACCGATCCGTCGTCAGCTCATAACGGCAATAACGATTTCAATAATAAGTGGCTCAATGATCCCTTATACAATTGGATGACGAGCACAAATGTCGCCACGCGCTATTGCCAGGGAAATATGGTGGCCTTCGACAGTTCCACCGATCTTTTAGAAGTCGGTGATCAGAACCGGGTACTCGAGACTCGCAAAAATACTGAAATCATCACCATGGTAAAGGATGATAACGGCAGCGGCAGTCCCGATTCATCTGATGGACCGGCCTACGTGGGGGATATGGTGGTAACGGGCGGGGGAACGTACCGCTTTACCGGCCGTGGCATTGTGGGCGTGGCGAAAACCACGGTGTCGGATCCACAGGACGCTTTTGGGCAACTGTATATCGACGGCGACAGTATGGCCGTTTTTGACAACGAGGCCAATAATTTCGACCGGGGCATCGTGCTGAATAACGGCCATCTGGCTTTCAGCGACGCGAGCCAGCTCGGCACCCTGTTCACGGGCGATCCCTTCCATAACGGCCAGAACACCTCATCGGAAATAACCATCGCGGGCCAGGACGCTTTTGGCGAGCTGGTCGCCAACGCCGACGATATGGTCCTTGGCGTTGTCGTGAACATCCAAGAGGCCGGGTCTCAATTTGTCGTCAATACGGACGGCATTATCGATACCGCCGATATAACATGGGAACCCGACCACTATTCCCGCAGCAACACCCTCACCATCACCCACGCCGCCGTGGACGGCCGCACCGAACTCGGACAAAACGTCAACGGCATACATGGTCAAGGCGCACTGGTAAAAACCGGTAACGGAACCCTGATTCTGGCCGACGACAATTTCTACGAGGGCGGCACCATTGTAAAGGGCGGCACCCTTGCCGTGGCTGCGGACGATCGCCTCGGCAAAGCCCAAACCGGCGTGCTGCTGGATACGGGAACGTTCAGGGCGCTGGAGACGTTCGCAACCGATCGTAATGTGTACCTGA
>JAJQFC010000018.1 GCA_021201355.1 Planctomycetaceae bacterium
GGAGACGGTCGACGGGAAGCAGCGCTTGTCAGGGGGCGGCGCCGCCGTCACCCCCCTTGCTCCCGGCGAAGACCCGGCCGGACGGCGACCGCGCATCGACCGCTGGTACGAAGCCGTCACCGGCCAGCCCCTCTATCCGCCCCGAATGTTCGGCATCGCCGACGAAGCCGGGCTGCCGACCGTCATCTATCCGTGGAAGCTTCTCCTCTATTTTCTCGCCGCCGTGGTGGTTAGCGTCCTCGCCGCCGTCTACCCGGCCGCCTGGGCCGCCTGCCGCGAACCCATGTCGGCCCTGAGGGAGGGATAGTCATGGCGAAAGCCGACCGCGACAGCAGAACGATTGCCGACGATGCCGGTGCCGATGCCGATCCGGCCCGCACCGCGACATCGACCGCGGATGCCGCCGCACCGGAACGGTCCGTGGATCAGTCCGAATACCACTCCGAACATGCCCTCGTCCTTGACAACCTCGTGAAAACCTACCACGACGGGGAAAACCGCCTCGTCGTCCTGGACGGCGCCTCCTTGACCGTTCGCCGGGGAGAAGTCGTCGCCATCACCGGCCGCTCCGGAAGCGGCAAATCCACCACCCTCAACATCGCCGGTCTCCTCGACCGTCCCGATTCGGGCGCGGTCGTCATCCGGGGCATGGTGGCGTCGAACCTCTCCGACCGCCGCCGCACCGCCATCCGGGGCCGGCGCATCGGTTTTGTGTTCCAGAACTATCATATGCTGGCCGACTTCAACGTTGTCGAGAACGTCATGCTCGGCGCCGCCGTCGGCCGGGGCGGCGGTTTCGGCCGCGCGAACCGTCTCCGCGCCCTCGAATGGCTCGACCGGGTCGGCCTCGCCGAACGGTCGCGCCACCGTCCGGCCCAGCTCTCGGGCGGCGAACAGCAACGCGCCGCCATCGCCCGGGCCCTCATGCCGGAACCGGAACTCCTCCTCTGCGACGAACCCACCGGCAACCTCGACACCCATACCGGCGACGAGGTGACGGACTGGCTGTGGCGCGTCGCCGCCGACGCCGGCATGGCCATGGTCGTTGTCACCCACGAGCCGTCCCTCGCCAAACGCGCCGACCGCATTTTCAGCCTGCGGGACGGGAAGCTCTGGCTCGACAACGGCGAGGCATCGTAGATGACTGCCCGCGCCCGGCACGTTCGGGGCCGCCGGGCAGTTCTCAATCGGGTACGACCGATAAGGTTATATTTTACAGCATTATCAGACTTGTAAGCCGCCTCATGGCCGTCACGGCCACGGCGGCTTTCGCGTTTTTACGGGTGGCGCATGCGGTAAAGATTGAATCATACCGTAATTATCAACCTCGGTGCGAAGGTACGTATCGGTTTTCATTTTATGGTTTGGGGAGTGGTTTTATTTGGAAGGTTGCCCATTAAAACGGCGCGAACCACTAAAAAAAACGCCAGGATCAGGCCCATTTTTCCTGAATGGGTTTCCGTCCTGGCGGCAAGTAACGGTTTGACAGCTTAACTCTCATGGTTTCCCTTGTGAAGCGAAAGGTTCAAGATGGGTATTTTCGAACATATACGGGCGCTCGGCCGCCGGGCCGTTCCGGCCTTCCTCGGCGCCGCCTTTGTCGCCGTCCTGGCCATTATGGCCGGTTGCAACGAACCGGTCACCGTCTACCAGGTTCCCGGCACCTGCGTCGCCGCCGGTCAGAAAGTCCTTGTCCTGCCGTTTATGGACACCCGGACCTTCACGGACGACTCCGACCCGCACCGCTACGACCTGGGCTATCATGTGAGGGGAATCTTTATCGATTCGATGCGGAACCACGCCGACGGCAACGTCATCCTGGCGCCGAACCTGCCGCTTCCGAAAAAGTCCCTGACGAACGCCGAACTGGCCGAAATAGGCCGGCGCTGCCAGGCCGACGTCGTCGTCTCCGGCCAGGTGTTCAGCTTCACCGACACCCGCGCCGCCAGCATCCCGCCCCGGGCCGGCATGTTCGTCCGGGTGGTGTCGAGTAGTGACGGCTCCCTCCTCTTCGCCGGTGACCACTACCAGGCCGCCACCCTTCCCGGCGCCGGCGGCGGCCGCGATCTCCAGGCCCGGAACGTCTCCGACCGCCTCGTCCAGGGCTTCCTCCAGAAGGCCGGACCCGCCCTCAGCCACTTCGGCAAGGTCGCGTCGGGGAGCGCCCTCGCCATGCTTTCGCCCGTCACAATCACGATGCCGTTCGCCAATTCCGCCGGCCGCGACAAGGCGAGCGGAGCCAATCCGCTCCCGGAACCGCCGCCGTTCCCGGACGCGAGCGACCTCGCGACCATCTTCGACCCGTCCACCTGGGACAACCAGGAAGCGCCGGCCCTGCCGACCATTCCGGACTTCGACAACGACTTCTTCAGCCTGCCCGCAAGCGGCCCGGCCAAGACGTCCGACGCCGCGAAGACCCCAACTCCGGCGCCGACCCAATCCGGCGAATCGACCCCGGCACCGGCGACGTCCACCAGCGCCGACGCCGCCACGGCAACCGACAATGACCCGGCAAATCCGGACCTGTCCTTCTTCGCCGACCTCGCCGACGGTATCGACGCCGCCGCCGCCGACGCCACTGACACCGCCACCAACAGCGCCGGCGGCAACGATTCCGGCGCCGAGACGGCCGCCCCGGCCCGCGACTTCGCCAGCCTCGACTCGACGCCCCGGGTCTCCGCCGCCCTTGTCGCGGACACCGGCGCCGCCGCCATCGACGAACTGCCGATGATTGATTTTTCCGAAGTCAATCCGAGGCCGGATCCGTGGGGCAGCTTCACCTCGGAATACAATTCCGCCGCCAAACTGTCCGGCGACGACCTGGCCCGCGACCTCCTTGAGACCGACGGCGGCCTGAACGAGAGCGCCACCTTCGGCCTCGCCGCCGCGGCCCCGGCCGCCACCGGCGACGCCGGCGACACGGCGACGACCATAGTTCTCGAGCCGGAAACCGACGCCCTCGCCGACGCCGGGAACGAACCGGCCGACGAGATCGTTCCGGAAACGACCCTCCTGCCGCTGGCGGTGGGCGTCCTGGAAAACGATGACGTTATCGTCCACCCGTTCGATCTCGACCCGGACACCCTTGAAGTGCTGGCCGACCGCACGCCGGAGACGGTGGTTCCCGAACTGCCGGATCCGAACGCTCCCCGGACGGCGGCGGCCAATGCCATCCCGGCGTCGGCTCCCCGTGGCCGGCTGGACGCTCCGGCCGCCCGCGATGCGGACCCGGACCTGGCCCTCCTGAACAACGACGACGTCGACGACGCCGACGCCGAGGTCCAGGGCGATACCGTCGCCCGCCAGGACGCCCCCGGGGGCAGCACGGTGGTGTCGGAACTGGACATCGACCCGAACGGACCGGTGACGAGCACGCCGCTGGCGTTCGAGCAGCCGTCCACCATCAAAACGGTGGACAACGAGCTGGCCGAAGATCCGAACTTGTCGGAACAGGAGCCGGAAGCGCTCGTGTCGGTGGTCGGGAACGCCCGTCCGGACGCGATACGGGTGCTTATCCTCCCCTACCACGACCGGCCGAACCCGAACAACCTCATCGACAACACCGGCGGCGGCGAAGTCGTCACCACCCTTTACGCGACGCAAATGGCGATGGACCCGGGGATCCGCATGCTCTGGGACGCCACCGGCCAGGCCACCCACGACCGTTTGGTCAGCCGCGAGGAAGCGCTGGCCATGGGCCGTCTTGCCGGCGCCGACTACGTGATGCGGGGTCAGGTGGTGGAATTCCGCCGGGCCCAGTCGGTCCCGAGCCTGTTTTCGGCGGTAATTTCGACGGCGGTCCTTGCCGCGCAGGTGTTTTTCGCGGAAATGTCCGGCGTCGACGTGGCGACGGAGGTGTACCGGGTGAAGGACGGCATGTGCGTGATGAGCCGTCGCGACCGGGCCCAGCAGAAGTACGTCGTCCAGGCGGAAAAAACCGTCCGCCGCATCGCCGACAACCTCGCCGCCAGCACCATCCCGGTCCTGTTCGAAGCCGACCCGGAAGAGATGGACCCGCTCATCGACGAACTGACCCCGGTCAGCCTGTTGTCGAACCGGTGAAACGGGAATGCAACCCAATGAAATCAATGCGGCGCCGGGTATTCGCCCGGCGCCGTGGTTTCATGCTTGGCTATCTCACGGTGTTACAGAAGGATTGGCTCAAGAGGATTATTTAATCTTAACCATTGTTGTTTGCCTAGTTTAAGCCCGGAAGACATTACACATCTGTGGGGAGCTGGCTCGGTCTTATTTACAAGGCATCCCCATTCAGACCGCGTATGAGACATACGTTAACAAAGCCGCATTGGACGGTCATGTGTCGCCCCATAGGTTAAGCTTCCCTTCTTCCCCATAACTACGCGTTCCCGGCAAACCTCTTGGAGCTCCTCATAATTTTTACCACATTGCAATTTAGTGGCTTTAATAACAATTCCATCGAACTTTTCATCCACTCTAATACCATAAAATATCAACGAGGATGGGCAACATTTTTCGTCATTTTATATGTTCGCCTAACAGTTCAAGAATTATGGAGTCTTACGTAAACAAACCTCATACGTTACCCCATAAATAGAACGATGATGCTTTCATGATGATTGGAAACCACTTCAGGGGATCAGGTAATAAACCACGAGGTTTTAGGTTGACAAAGAAAGGAAAGTTGGAATACTATAAACGCAGGCTTCCAAATAAATATGTGCTTTTGATAAAAACGGGTTTACATCGTTCAAAAGAACCTGACACTCTCCTCGTTCGAGCGTCAGTTTTTTATATAAAATCGGAACAACATAGCCATATGTTGAAGTGATGACTGATTAAACTTGAAGTTGTATAAATAATGACTTAAATGCTTTTACTTATTTTATATTATTCGCCCTATATCCGTGCGAAAGCACCTTAGGGTAAGAACCTTATTCTTTTTGGAAAACATTTCAGTTAAGAAGCGCTGGTTATTCATGAATAGTTGTACCCAATTTTTAAAATGAAGCGGGGTAATAAATGAACAATTTATTATTAAGTTTGGTTAAATCTGCGCAATTTTTCCCTAAATACCTGTCCTCGCCCGCCTGGATTGGGCACATTCCTTTTGCAGCATGGCTTATACAAATTAGTAAGCCACAAACTTTCGTTGAACTCGGAACGCACTATGGGACATCGTATTTCTCCTTTTGCCAGGCTATTAAGGAGGCCAATTTGTCATGCAAGTGTTATGCTATTGACACATGGAAAGGGGATGAACAAGCGGGTTTTTATGGTGAGGAAGTATTTCAGAAAGTGTCGGCTACTAACACTAAAAACTTTAGTGAGTTTTCTCGGTTAATTCGTACTTCGTTCGACGAAGCGAACGACCTATTTGACAATGGATCGATCAACCTGCTGCATATTGATGGCTGTCATACCTATGAAGCGGTTAAACATGATTTTGCCAAGTGGCGGAGTAAGCTTGCTCCGAAAGCTATAGTATGCTTTCATGATACCGTGGTTATGGACAGGAACTTCGGAATCTACAAATTTTGGAATGAACTAACGCAAGAATATCCATATTCAATGCTCTTTGAGCAAAGCAACGGCCTTGGAGTACTTTCTCTCGAAAAAGAATGCGAAGATCCTGCTTACACTTGGTTAAAACCCGGAACAAGAGAACAAGAAATCGTCTTACATTTCTTCACCGCAATGGGTCGTAAGCAGATGGAAGTTTTCGCTTTAAATGATCAGATTAAATCACTCACCGAAATAGTAAATGTTCGAGACGCGCAAAATCAAGAATTAAACACTAGGATTAAAGATCAGGAGGATGAAGTAAAACGGCTTCAAGAGAACGTGTCAGAATTGTCTACGGCCTTAGCTGACCACCGAACCCATATAAACGCGTTGGACCAATTGCAACGGGATCATTTAAAGCATCTCCAAGAACGCGATGTTCAGCTTAGCCAACGCGATGCCGCTATAACTGGTTTACAAGCGCAAATTCCTTTTTTACATAGTCAAATCACCGAATATATGAGGCAACTAAGTGATTTATTGGTATTAAAAGGTACGCTAAATGCGAAAACCGAAGAATTAGAAAGAAAATCTCAAATAATCTCGCGGATTTCGGAAAAGCTGCGGCATAAAAGCCAAGAGCAGAAAAGACTCAAAGGTAAAATTATATATATGCAGGAAAAGTTATGGGAACAGCATGCTGTCATCACAGATTTACAACGACAAGCAGAAGCACTCAACGGAGAAAATTCGGCGATAAACGCGGAATTGGTCCGTTTTAAAACAAGGGTTATGGATATTGAACCAAAACTTAATTCGCTTCAAGCAAAGTTAATTGAAAGTCAAAACTCTCGGACAATTCTTGAGCACAATATATTGGCTTTGCACGCTTCCAACAGTTGGAGGATAACAAAACCACTGAGGCAAATTACCACTTATCTACGTAAGTTAAAAAATTATTTTTTTCAAAGGACCGGCAATGGCGATCCTAAACAATCTGTGATTGCGCCTACTAATAAGTCAAACAAGAATAATCTTCCCAAAAAAGTCGGTAATTTAGTACCTGATTATGGCAATGGAATTGGCAAATATTTCAAATACGATACACCGGTTCAAGGTTTGAAGCGATTTTTTGAATATGAATGGGACAAAAACACTTTGGAGCGAATGCGTGTTCGTCCGCATTGCATACCTCCCTATATAGATTATGCTTCTTTCACATCCCTATCCCAACCACCGCGCATAGGTATTCATCTTCACTTATATTATGTTGATATGTTTCAGGAATTTATCGACCGATTCAATACGGTTCCATACAATTTCGACTTGTTCGTGTCCACAAACCCGAATGCCAATACAGATGTAATAGCACGACAGCTTACTACGAAGTTATCAAGATTGAATAAAGTAGTTGTTAAAAACGTACCTAATCGTGGGAGAGATATTGCTCCCATGATACTCACGTTTGGCAAAGATTTGCAGCAATATGACATAATCGCTCATTTTCAATCTAAGAAATCCGTAGAAAACGAAGCTCTGGAAAACTGGGCGGATTGTATTCTCGATTCACTTATTGGTCCTACTAACGGATCGGGCGCGAAAACGGCCTATATACTACGGTTACTGGTTGAAGATGTCGATGTTGTCTATCCAGCGCTTCCGCGGTTTTTCCCGCGAGGGGATATCGGAGATTCTGGGTGGGGATGCAATGAGAATCACTCCCGAGCGATTTTAGAACAATACTCGGAAATAAGTTTGGATTCTTACCCTAAAATTGATTTTGTGGCGGGGTCTATGTTTTGGGCAAAAGCAAAAAGTCTTGAAAAGTTTCTCTCTTTACCGCTCACATGGGACGATTTTCCCGATGAACCTATACCAGTTGATGGCACACTTGCGCATGCCCTTGAGCGCTTAATCCTGGTGTTTGCTGATAAAACTAGGGGGGACAAAGTCCGGATACACGAGAACCCTGACCGAATATACGTCGATCATTTGCGAACCGCAAAGTTGTATTATAACAATGGATCTGGTTTCAATGAGGGCCACAGCATTAGGCCTGAATCCAGTCGGAAAGATGTTATTATATTTACCTTACCTAAGCAGGTAAGGCGACTTCGTTCTTTTAGATTCGACCCCGCAAACCATCCCTTAACGCTTAGTCTTGATAGCGTCCGGTTTTTTGGTTCCAATAACGAAATTTTGCCTGTTAAAGCTATCCGTTCTAATGTGGAACTCATTAATGGTGGAATTTATTCATTTCATAATTGGGATCCATGGTTTGAATTTGATATTGAATGCAGCGATGACATCGAGATCAGGCGCGCTCAATTTGAGTGCAATATTCGCCCAGACGACGGCTACGAGACGCCAGGTGACTTCACCAATCCTCGGGCCATCAATTCCTACATTAAACAAGATGCGGAATTAGCGGAAAGATATTCTAAGTATTTCATTTTTAATGAAATATCAATAAACAACAGCTCAGTCTCTATCGATAATGATAAAACAAAAGAAAATTCGCTAATTTTCTTCACGTCTTCGTCGAAAACCGGTTTGTTTTCGGTGTTTGATTCCACGAAGTTTTCATTAATTCTTGGAGACGGTAAAGAATGGAATCAAAAAGTTCTTGACTCCGTTAGAGTGGCTCCAGGACATATTGACGAAAAAGCTGATTCGTTTGAGAATGATGAATGTAGTGCGCGCCAAAGCGTAGCAATTCACTTTCAAATTTATGATTTGGATCAGATATCGGAAGCTACGGAACGATTGAAGAACATACCAATTCCTTTTGACCTTTTTCTTTCACTTAACACAGATTCCAGTTCTGATGAACTGGTGCGCCAGATAAGAACAACACTTCCTAATGTAAACAAAGTTATAGTAAAAATTTCTCCCAACCGAAGTGGAGCGTTAGATTCATTAGTAATAAATTTTGGAAAAAGTTTGGTAAGTTATGACATATTGGCAAATTTCCATGCCAATAGGTTGTGGGATGAATCGAACCTGCCGTTAACACATACTGAGCAAATGGATATATTACTTGGTGCATATGAAAGTACAGGCTGGCGAATTTTTGAAATAATCGACCTTATTACAAAATACAAAGGACTGGTTTTCCCTGAATCTGGCCCATACACACATAGAGAGGCAGACAATAATGGAACTAATAAGGACGACCAGAAATCGCCGGATGTTTTCCTTGATAACATCCCACCTGAATTTAACCCACCCGGCTCTATGTTTTGGGCAAATGTCGCATCAGTAAAAGGCCTTTTATCACTACCGATGTCATGGGACAACTTATCCAGTGCACCAGGTGAATCACGCCTCACACTTTCTCATGCTATTGGCTGCGCGAATTCAAGTTGCGGAGGCAATATTCGTTTACACCATAGACCGTTCATCCGATATTTACAAAGTGATGTATTGTATCTAGTTGGCCTCCGAGGCAATACCTCACGCTACCGGGTGAACAACATTTCAGATGGTTTAAATGAATTAGGATATACTGCAGTTTCGCTTGATTATAGTCATTGGGATAAACTTCTCAATATTTCATCCGAGAACGCTCCAAAAGTACTAGTTCTGATGCGATGTCTCAACTTACCTGTAGAAATCGTGGAAAAGGTGCGCATTTTACGTGACACCGGGACAAAAGTAGTATGTGATTATGATGATTTACTTTTTGAACCGGAAATTATTGATCAGTCCTATGCTCTAAGGAAAGCAAATATAACCAAGGAAGTTGCGCTTATATATAGAGAAAATCTTTTACGGGCCGATATTGGGTCGGCAACGACTGCCTATTTGGCAAATCGTATGGAAAAAGCCGGGATTCCGACTTTTGTGATACCAAATTCCCTGAATAAAATCCAAATATCCAAGGCTTCGGCAAGTACTCCTCCAACACGCGATGACAAATGTATTAATATTTTTTATGGTGGCGAAACCAATGGCCATGACAAAGATTTTAACCAATGCGCAAAAGCCTTGATAAAGATTCTTAGAGAATATCCTCACGTACATCTCGTGGTTATGGGTTCGTTAACACTTTCCAACGAATTACAAGGAATGGGGAGCTCTATTATACGAAAACATCCGGTTTCGTGGCGCAGATATGCCGACGTCTTGGGAGAAATGGATATCAACCTAGCTCCGTTAGAAAATATACCGTTTAATCAAGGCAAGAGTGAATTGAAAATATTTGAAGCTGGGGTTTACGGCATCCCCACGGTGGCCTCTCCGGTGGAGAGTTACGCCACATGCATTGAAAACGGGGTCAACGGCCTCTTAGCAAGCGACGACGAAGAATGGTATAGCGCACTCAAATTGTTGATAGATAATGCTAATTATCGACGTGATTTGGGACGAAACGCTCGAAAAAAAGCATTGACTAGTTTTCATTATCTCGAATCTGCACGAATGGCAGTACGTGCCTATGGTCTTGAATGAAATCGTTACTCGAAGTCCACAATCCCCGAATTGAATAACTTCTTTAACCTTTTAGTCCTTGAGGCAGCTATAATGTTTGGTAATTTGATACTGAAATATCGCTATTTGCTTTGTGCAATAATTTTTTTAGTCGCGGTTCTTCTAAAGCTACATATGTCATCCATCGGCATGTTTGATGAGTACGTTACAGACACCGTAGACGGCTACGAACTTCATTCTTCAGTGTTATTAGGAAAACCGCGTGCAGTACGAGTTGATGAATGGGCGCGATTTACACCTAAAGTTCTAGCTCAGGCGGCTACTTCTGAAGGTTTCTATCCCCCAATGCGCCACGGTATTTCAACCCTCCTCGAATATTATCCGCCCGTGTTTGATTGGACCGCTTTAGGCAAACCGATGAATTGGGGGTTCTTCTTCCTAAGTCCAGAATATGCTTTTTCCTGGCTTTGGTCCATGAAATTGTTGCTTTTATTTATGTTGTCATTCGAGATTGGAATGATACTGTCAGGGAAAAAACCATTCTGGGGGCTCGTTCTCGGATGCCTTATAACATTCTCTCCGGCGACACAATGGTGGTTTTTTCCGCATTTTATTGAGGTCGTTTTTTACGCCCAGGCTTTAATAGTATGCTCTTATTATTTTATCACTTCTCAAACTCGGTGTTTTAACTATCTCTTTGCTACGTTTATAGGAATGGCACTTATTGGTTTTTGCCTATCGCTGTATCCAGCATTACAAATATCTCTTGGATATGTGGTCCTTTTATTTTGCCTTTATTTTATATGCCAATATTGGCATGAAATAACTAAGATTCATATTTATTCCTGGTTGAGCCTAGCTATAGCGGTTTCCTGCGCATTGGCAATTCTGGTGAATACCGTAATTGAAAACTTTGACTATTTAAAATTGTATTCGCAAACAGCATATCCCGGGGGAAGACGTTCTCCTGGAGGTGATTTGTCCTGGCAATTTTTAGGTCATGAGTTCCTAAACTTATTTACCCCTTTTAAAAGTTCTGATTTAAAAGGAACCAATGTCTGCGAGGTCAGTGCATTTTTTACATTGTTTCCATTACCATATTTAGCGTTATTTTGGTATCGATTTAAGAATTGCAAGCGAACACTAATCTTTGGGCTTCTTCTTTTATGTATAATATTATTATGCTGGATGTTCATTGGCGCCCCCGAACTTCTTGCAAAACTTACATTGTTTGATTACATACCTCCATCTAGACTCTTTATGATAACTTATGGAATAACGTCATCTTATTTTATAGTTGCCCTTATGGCTAATAAAATAGCGGAAAGGAAAATAGCTAGCATTTATAAATTGATCACTTTGGTTGTATATGTGATGTTCCTGATAACGACGCTACTTTCACCATTTTTCAATAATTATCTCACTGTCAAAATGCAATTTATTGCATTTATTGTATTTTCGGCTCTTGGTTTTACTTTTATATATTGTCCTGTTAAAGTAGCTGCCGCTTTATTGGTGTGCCTGTGTCTTTTTTGTGGCCTTTCGATTAACCCTTTGGCTCAGGGACTGTCGCCTATATATCAAAAGCAATTAACTAAATTTATTTCAGAAGACTCAGAAGATAATGTATGGGCAACTTCATTTCCACCAAGAGAATTAAGAAACGAATTTTTGGCCCAGTTTCTCACAGCGCTAGGTAAAAATGTTTTCAATAAGGCGCAAAGGTATCCAGATTTCAGTCGATTTGATCCGCTTGACCCAAATGGAGAGTTTAGGGATATCTACAATAGAGCTGCGTGGTGCCGTGTCTCTATACTCCCACAGGGGAAAGTTTCATTCAGCTTGGACCATGTCAATGTAATTGCCTTGAAACTTCCAATGCAAAATTTGATCGACAACACTAAGATAAACCGTATATTAACCAATCAACCTCTGAACCATAAACAGTTCCGGTTTCTTTGGAAGTCAGATAATCAAGGACTGTACATTTATGAAGTACTGCGTGACCCGCAGTTAATAGCGTCTAATGAAGACTTCGAAGCTTTAACAATAGGTACGCGTGATTATAATTTAGATGAATTGACATTAATTACTGAAAAAACTCTCTATAATATAGATAATTTAGTTGACATCAATACTCCCATGTCGAAAATAGCGCGAAAGGAAAAAATTTCGTTATACCACGAAGAAAATTTGACTATTCAAGGGTGGGCCGTTGACAACCTGGCAAAAAATAACAATAGCGGTGTAGTATTTTCAGTCGATAACGGGGAGATATTCTATATAGCTGAAAACAAAATTACTCGTCCTGATGTTGCAACGCACTTCAGTAACAATAACTACCGAAAATCTGGATTCACCGCTTACATTCCATTATCGGAATTAAGTGAAGGAGCGCATGAAATTACAATGATAGTATTATCGTCTTCCGGACTTCAATATTATGAAGCATGTAGCTTTACAATCGAAATATTAAATCGCCCAGTGAAATAGCTTTACACTATTCTGAGCATGCCGAATGACCCATTGGCGTTTTAGTATCAATTTTATGAAATTCATTTTAACTGATGCAGTTCCGGTAAGATAAGACTTATTTCCAATAGAGCGATTATTATCCTTAAGGCCGTAAGGAATTAAAATGGCAGCAAAGTATATAGACCACTTAAAACCATTTTCGCTAACGATTATTGCCTTCACAATGTTCCTTATTATTTTGGTGCCCCCTAGTTTTATGACTGTCGGATATGGTTTTTGGGGCACATTCGATCGGGTGTTTGGCCATGCCACCGCCGCAGGCATTAACGCATCGGCGCGTATAACTTTATTCACATTGTATAATGTAGTAGCGATACCACTGTCGCTACTAATCGCAAGTTACTTAATTTACCGCTTTATAAAAAATATCAATGAACTTCAAGAGGAAGTAAGAGAGTTTCTAAATGAAATTGCTATTGCCTTAATCATCCTATTGTTTCCGTTAATTTACAATAAGTATAGCACTGAATTTTATAACGATGGGTTTTAAACCAATTCAATTCCTTTGGGATTGATGTCTGGATTCTCTTAATTGCTACGATTTTCCTCTTATACTATAATAACCAGCCGCATAAAAGAGATGTGATAAAACTCAAGTTTTCGTTCTACTTGTCGATTTCACTGGTGTTTTCTTTAAACTTTCTAGCTCCTTTTTTGTTAAATGAAAATAAAAATATTTTCCCGCACACCCTTATTTTCCTAATCACCTTCTTAGGTTGTACCGTACTCCTTGAAAAGGTTGATTTCGGACGATTTGCGTACGCCACTCAACCGCTGTTCTTCACGCTATTCTTGGGCGGTATTTTTCTCGAACTAACTAATATATTGAATCAGTATGATATTTTTATTATTCAGCGGACAGTTTATTTAAAAATTATCATTGGCAGCCTAATAGCAACTTCATGGGCTATGTATGTTTGTTTCCAAAACGTCGCCTAAGTTCTTTCCCCACGATCTCACTTATAGGTTTTCTTGCTGGTCTCGCATGGTTCACCACTTTACCGCCGCTAATATACAATGCAGGTACAGAACTCTTCGAACAGGCAAATCACGGTATGCTTGCTAACGATTTTCTTGTATATGGGAAGCTCCCTATTATTAACTCTTTCGATGGACATATGCTTAGAACATCCTTCAACAGTATCTTGTATGGGCTTTTTAATGATGACGCGTTGGGCGCTTCATATGTCGGAAGATACTTTGATATATTTAATATAATTGCCATTATAGCTTTGTTTCTCTTTTTAAGAACCATATTCAATGAAAGTTTTGCATTTATTTTCTCTACTTTTTTTCCGAAACTGCCTTTTATTTTTCCACTTAACTTCATTGGATTAATTACAGTCTTAGCGCTTATCAATGCCCTTAAAGCAATGACTACTCGCAGCTTTATCGTTCTTTACTGCTCAATTATATTTCTAGCTTTATATGAAGCACCAACAGGCATGAGTTATGGAGGGGCATCATTTTTAATATTATTGTTTCATCTTGTTTACATTGCGTTTCGGAAAAAATGCCCTATTACTGTATTAAAAAGCTTTATGCTGACTTTCATGATATTCCTCATAACATGTGCCATAATTTTTTCCATACTTGCCATGACTCAATCCGTTAATCCAATAGAACGGGCACTTGAGTTCATCGATATTTGCTCAAGTACAAACTATTGGACCTATGAAACGTTGGGCAAAAGTGACTCTAGGGTTTATTTATTACTATATTCAGTTCTTCCAATTGTATGTATATTTGGGTTGTTATTTTGCGTCAAAAAATTCAACACAGGTCTTCTTTACATTTCTGCTACCGCTATGTTCGGTGCATATTTTTTGAACTACACGAGAATGCTTGGAAGACATAGTCTAATTGAGAATCAATGCCAAATGACAGTTTGGACGGCATTCTTTGGCATAATGATTCTATTCGCTACATTAAAACCTGGATTAAAGAAGTTATACTTTGCTTTTGGTGGAATAGTTTTGATCGTATTTCTTGGAGTCACGGACCTCTCACGTTATAGGTCCAATTTATACCATGCTTTTAACAAAGCTACAAACACTGGAATTTATTATAAAGGAGCGAACCGAAAAATAACTCGAGTTAATATGTCTGCACCTTTTGAGAAGCATAGTGCGGTGATTAAAATGATAAATAATATAATCCCGCGGGATAATACTTATATTGACTTTACGTCTCAAAGCATGCTTTACGCTTTGACCGGGAAAAAGAAACCTGTTTATGTGAATCAATCCCCTTTACATATTCCTGGGGAGTTTTCTCAGCGCATGTTTATAAAACAGTGCGAGCAATCTGATGTTTCTGCGAACTTTGCATTACTTGGAAATTCTGAATCATTAGACGGCATTCGGACTAACTTACGTCACTATTTATTATATGAATATTTATTTGAAAATTTTAGACCTTTTTGCGGATCTACTGATAATTATTATTTATGGATTAGAAAAGATCTCTTTCACATATATAATAAAAAATATTTCATTGAGCCGCAGGATAATGTTCGTTTTAAGTTACCCAAACCTCTTATGCGAAGTAAGTTAACTGATAATAATTGGAATGATGGAATATCGAAGAGCAACCCAACTATAATGTTATTTGACGCTGCAAGCCCAAATTCACAGTTACTAGCTAATGCGAAAAAGATTTATTCAAGTAACGGTGAGGCGAACGTTCTCGAAGTACGATCTTTTGGAGATAAATGGTTACATATAATAATTGATCAATCACCTCATTTATTTGATACTGGAATTTTAGAAATATACGGCAAGCAGATCGTTGGGTACCCAATAGATTATAACTATCGTGACCAGAAGTATCACACATATAATATGGGCGACATTCCATATATATGGGGCACTTTTGACAAAAAAAATTCCTGGAATAATTCGGTTGTACGGAAGGTGTCAGGTAAAACCATTCCAAAAGAAAGTCAACAGGCTGCCAATTATATACTGATTACCATTAATACATTATCCACTGACAAGAAAATGATTGGACAATTGAAATTAACTGATAAAAATGGTAATATCATTCATTATATATTTACATTAAAATCAGGCACGCAGAATTACATGTTTAGAGTTAGTTCCGATTGGTGGTGGAATCGCGGTTCGAATCTCGCCGTACAATTGACTGCAAATGTGAAAACTGAGTATGATATGAAGGTTCTCATGGGAGACTGAGGATCCCTTAAAATTATATATTTTTGCTTACCTTTATGACCAATAGAGGGATGTATGACAAAGTTTGACCGAGTCATTATCGGAGCCGGGTTTTATGGTATATATCTCGCGAACTTGTTTGGTGCGGCTGGCATGAGGACGCTGGTATTGGAGTATGAGGAACAACCTTTTAGTAGAGCAACTTATATAAACCAAGCTCGAGTACACCTTGGGTATCACTACCCTCGCTCAATGTCGACTGCAGCAAAGTCAGCCGGCTACTTCGATCGCTTCATGGATGATTATGGATTTTGCGTACACCGAGACTTTGATAAAATATATGCCATCGCGTCCGATTTTACATGGACTGACGGGCGCCAGTTTACAAGCTTTTGTAAAAGGTTGGGAATTCGTTGCGAACCTATACATACTGGAGAGTATTTTAAGGCTGGACGTTGCGAAGCGGCCTTTCGAACTTGTGAATATACCTATGACGCAATGATTCTTCGCGATGCTTTACTTCAAGACCTTAAGCGTAACTCTGCCGTAACGCTCTTATGCCAAGCGAGACTAAAAGGTATAATTCAGAAAAATTCTAAGTTTATTGTGACATTTGAAAATCATGATGTGATGGAAACCTCTTATATTGTGAATGCAACGTACGCGTCGGTAAATCAAATTCTTGCCCTTCTTGGATATCCTCTTTTTCCAATTAAGTACGAATTATGCGAAATCATTCTCTGTAGTGTGAGTGACCATTTAAAGGATGTCGGAATCACTGTTATGGATGGCCCTTTTTTCTCAATAATGCCTTTCGGAAAAACCGGATTACATTCTTTAACTTCGGTTACATTTACTCCGCATCTTACGAGTTATTCACCAATGCCGACATTTCCTTGCCAGGCAGAATCTCGACAACACTGCTCTCCTGATCAACTAGGAAATTGTAATGACTGCCCCGCTAGACCGAAAAGTGCATGGCCATATATGAGCAATCTAGCCCAAAAGTTTCTTCGTACAGACTGCTATTTTTCCTATGAAAAATCGTTATTCACTATTAAACCTATTTTAATTGCTTCTGAGATTGACGATTCACGACCAACCGTTATTCGTCGGTTTTCAGAAAAACCGACATTTATCAGTGTGCTTTCCGGTAAAATTAACACCATTTACGACCTTGAGGATCTGGTGCAATAATGACAAAAGATAGAATTTCAGCCGCATCCGAAAAAGAGGACAATTTTATTTCCGCTGTAGTTTATCTGCATAACAATGCAGATAACATCGGTTCGTTTATGGAATTACTTCATGAATGCCTAAACAACAATTTCAAACATTATGAAATTATTTGTGTTGACGACGGTTGTAGTGACGACTCCATTAAGTTGTTGCGCGAAGTAGCCTCTGCGCTAAATCTTCCTGTCCTTAGCATATTGCATATGAGCTTTTATCAAGGTATGGAAATGGCCATGAGTGCTGGGGTAGATTTGGCGATTGGTGATTTTGTATTTGAATTTGATAATGTATCTTTCGATTATCCTGCCACGGTTATAATGGACTCTTATCGTCGTTCATTAGCTGGATTTGATATTGTAAGCGTTGTGCCAAAGGTTCCGATCAGTTTGTCGTCAAAGTTATTTTATAAGGTATTTAATCGTTTTTCCAGCGTTCCGATAAAGCTCGAAAGCGAAACTTTTCGTGTGGTGTCTCGCCGTGCGATAAATCGTGTCCGTAGCATGGGGAGTGTCATTCCCTATCGTAAAGCTATGTATGCCAATTGTGGTTTACGACGGGATTCCTTGAGGTACGATGCAACAAGTGCGTATATTTTACCACAATCTCCTAAAATGCGAGGATTTCGCAAAAATCTGGCTCTAGAGGCCATGATTTTCCACACTGACTTCGCTTATCGGATTGTGTTTGCTATTACAATCGCCATGCTTTTTCTCACGCTACTTGCGTTTTTATATACGGTTGCTGTTTTCTCTATAGCCTATACAATTCCAGGATGGACGACAACTATGTTGCTGATCTCATCCTGCTTCTGTGCCTTATTCGGAATTATGACCTTTGTTATCAAATATTTGTCTATTTTGGTAGATTTGATATTCCGAAGGAAAAGATATGTTATAGAATCGTTGGAAAAAATTGCCGGATACTCAGGCAGTCTTAGTGGGTCATTTGAGGATACTACAAATGACTGAACACCGCCGCGGCGTTTTTATAATGTTAATATCGGCTCTATGCACTTGTTTTGGACAATACGTGTGGAAGCTTTCGCATATTGGTGGTTTTCCATACGTAGTATTTGGTTTTATTTTATGTGGCTTTGGAGCCGTAGCGATGATTATGACATACCGCCATGGTCCGGTTTCGCGGTTACAACCCATTCTTGCTGTTAACTACGGAATTAGCGCCTTTCTGGGTGCCGTTACTTTTAATGAATCGGTTGGTATAATCAAAATTCTTGCCCTCACTGCAATAACCGGGGGAGTCGTTTTGATTGCGGAACAGGGAAAATAGCGATATGACTTGGTTAATTGTGGCTGGTCTATTAATGACGATGCTTGGAGCTTTCGCATCGCTATTTCTAAAGATGGCTGCATCGACCAAAAGCTTGAGATTACTAATATGGAACTCATATTTTTATTTGGGCGGCTTTCTTTACGTAGCATCTGCTTTCGTTAATATTTGGTTACTTGGTAAATTTGACTACTCACTTGTCTTGCCTTTGACGTCCGTTACCTACGTTTGGACAACCATATTAGGACGGCTTGTTCTAAATGAGCGACTTTCTCTTCAATCTATTGGCGGATTGGCATTGATTATTGGTGGTGCATCAATGCTGATGATGGGAGAATAGGATGAAATTTTTAGTGGGTCACACCGGTTTTGTTGGGCAAAACCTAAAAATGCAAACCACATTTGACGGTCTTTTTAACTCTACTAATATTAGTGAATCCTATGGCCATCAGCCCGATTTATTGGTGTTTTCTGGTCTCCGTGCTGAGAAATACCTCGCCAACCATGAACCATTTAAAGATCGCGCATGCATAGACGAGGCATTCGCCAATATCATAAAAATCGCACCGAGAAAATTAGTTCTTATTTCGACTATTGATGTTTTCCACGAACCGATAAACGTAGATGAATACTCATCAATTGATCTTAACATGCTCCATCCATACGGCAAGAACCGTCGTTTGCTGGAAATAATGGTGACCAAATATTTCCCCGATGCTTTGATAGTTAGGTTACCCGGTCTATTTGGCTTCGGACTTAAGAAAAACTTTCTTTATGATTTAATCCATGTCATTCCTACAATGCTCTCGTCTGCCAAATTGGCGGAGCTGACGGAACGCGATAATACTATAAAGAAATACTTCAAAAGCGGGGCTAACGGATTTTACCATTGTTCTGCAAAGAGCGAAGCGGATCGCCGTGATTTAAGGGGCATACTGGACAAAATTGGATTTAGTGCAGCCGATTTTACCGATAGTCGGTCTGTCTTTCAATTTTATAATCTGGAATATTTATGGTCTCACATACAGAAGGCGCTGGAAAATGATGTGACGATTTTTAATATGGCAACCGAACCAATTAAGGCGAGTGAGTTACATCAGCGTCTACTTAAGAGAGAATTCGTCAATGAAATATCATTGAAGCCTCCATTCTATGATTTCCGTACTTGTCATGCCAGCATGTGTGGCAGTCCAGGGCCGTACCTTTTTTGCAAAGAAACCGTTTTAACTGAGATAGAGGCATTTTTTAAGTTTAATACTTCTTTTTCCACCTTGTGAGTAAACTTTAATGGCCGTTACTATAAAACTGGCAGTTTCAAATATCGCCTGGCCTGCTTCAGATGATCTTGAAATGTATAGCTATTTATCTGACCGCGGTTACGCAGGACTTGAAATTGCTCCGACTCGAATTTTTCCAGATAATCCATATTCTTACCTGAATGAAGCAACAAAATTCGCAGCTGACTTAAAAGATGCATATGGACTAAAGATCGTATCTTTACAATCAATCTGGTATGGTCGCACCGAGAGAATTTTCGCAACTTCTTTTGAACGCGAGGCACTTATTGCTTACTCAAGAAAAGCTGTTGAATTTTGTGTAGCTGCTGGCTGCCCTACCTTAGTTTTCGGTAATCCAAAAAACAGGAACTTACCTGATGGGTTAAGTTGGCATTCGGCTATAAAATTTTTCAAGAATTTAGCGAGTTACGCAAGTTCTAAGGATTGTGCCTACGCGATAGAGCCGAATCCAACTATCTATGGCACCAATTTTTTAAACTATACAGCTGACGCATTTTCATTTTCACAAGAGTTGGGAGTGAATGGTTTTCAGGTTAATTTAGATTTCGGAACCATTATTCAAAACGGTGAAAAGATTCATGATTTTCAAGAATATATATCTCTAATCCGGCATGTTCATATAAGTGAACCCTTTCTTGCTCCTATACAGCGAAGAGCCAATCATATTGAACTATTGCAAATGCTGGCTGGAGAAGGTTACAACGGCTATGTCTCAATCGAAATGAAGTACCCTGGAGAACTTGACAGTATTAAAAACATTATCGATTACTTAGGGGATGTAGCTAATGGATTATAGTAATATAACCGGGGTACCCGATTTCTCCGCCATCGAATTTCACGAGAAGAGGACCCGATATTGCCTGTGCATCCCCATTCTTAATGAAAATGGACGGATTCAGCCGCAATTGAAACGGGCCATGGCTCACGGCGTTAATGATTTATGCGATATAATCATTTGCGATGGAGGCTCGATTGATGGGTCAACAGAGCCGAAAGCACTATGCAATCTAGGCGTCAACACGCTATTATTAAAAAACGGTCCAGGTCGGCAGGGAGCGCAATTGCGCATGGGTTTATGGTGGTGTCTTCAACGCGGCTATAACGGTATCATAACGATTGATGGCAATAATAAAGACAGTATTGAGGACACGTATCGTTTTACCGAAAAATTGGATGAAGGATTTGACTTTATCCAGGGTTCAAGGTATATAAACGGCGGAAAAGCCGAAAATACTCCATTGCTGCGACATTGTGCGGTCAAAGTCCTGCATGCTCCTATCATCTCGCTTACAGCAGGTCAACGATTCACAGACACAACTAACGCTTTTAGGGGGTATTCTCGACATTATCTTGAACATCCTAAAGTTCAGCCTTTTCGAGAAATTTTCATGTCTTATGAATTGCTAGCTCATCTTTCAGTAATGGCCAGCCGTTTAGGAATGAAAGCGGTTGAAGTTCCCGTCGCTCGTATCTATCCCGCTTTTGGTCCTACACCAACCAAGATAAGCTTTCTGAATGGAAATTGGAACCTGATAAAAATATTATTTAATAATTGGCTTGGCAAATATCGAGTTTGATTGCATGAATTTATAATTGTTCTGTACCCTAAGAACTTATAACATATTCCAAATTA
>JAJQFC010000117.1 GCA_021201355.1 Planctomycetaceae bacterium
ACGATAACTCATTAAACCACGCCGTCTGCTATGCCGTGAGATAGCCAAACATGAGGAACGGCAGGCGCCTGGGCGTCTGCCGTTTTTATGCATTTACTTTGTCGGGTGAATATCAGTCGACCAGATCGACGCTGTAGATCCGTTCCACCTCGAGGACCGAATCGGCCCGAATCTTCTCAACCACTTCCGGCGGCACCGTGTCTTCGGTGCCGATGACCATCGACGCCTTCTTGAGTTTCTTGAGAATCCCGACCTGCATGTTCTCGATGTTGATGCCCATGTCGCCGAGGATGGTGCCGACCCGGCCGATGACGCCGGGCTTGTCGGGGTAGCGCATGAAGATCATGTGATCGTCCAGCCGGACTTCGATGTCGGCGTCGTCAATCTGGATAAGCCGTTTCCGGCCGTCCTGGTACACCGTTCCCGCCAGGTGCGTCTCCTTGGCGACGCCGTCCTGGCGGCCGCGGACATAGACGTCGACATGGTCGACGCGAAGCGTTTCGTCCCCGCCTTCCGTCAGGGTCAGGTCGGCGGCGATGCCGCGCTCCTGGGCCAGGAACATGGCGTTGATGTCGTTGACGCCCTCGACGCCGTAGCGTTCAAGGATGCCCCGCACCGCCGACGACCGGAGAATGCCGCAGTCCTTGTCGACGAAAAACTTGCCGCCGACCCTGACCTCGACCTCGTTCACCGGCGCGTTCACCAGGTACGAGGCGATGCGGCCCATGGCCTGGGACAGTTCGGCGTAGAGCCTGAGGCTTTCGTCCGGCGAGAAGGTGACGTTGACCGCGTTCTGGATTTTCCCTTCGGCGAAGTAGGCGATGACCTGTTCCGCCATCTGCACGCCGCAGCGCTCCTCCGCCTCCTCGGTCGAAGCGCCGAGGTGCGGGGTGAGGGTGATGTCCTTGACGCCGAACAGCGGGCCCTCGGTCGCCGGTTCCTTGGCGAAGACGTCGATGCCGGCGGCGGCGATGTGGCCGGACTTGACCGCCTCCGCCAGGGCGGCTTCGTCGATGATGCCGCCACGGGCGCAGTTCACGACGCGGGCGCCCTTCTTCATCCTGGCGATCCGTTCCGCGTTCAGGAGATTCCGCGTCTGTTCGGTCAAGGGCGTGTGAAAGGTGACGAAATCGGCCTGTTCAAGGACGTCGTCGACGTTCTGGTACAGTTCGACATGGAGTTCGCGGGCGCGTTCGGCCGGAAAGAACGGGTCGAAGGCGACGACGCGCATGCCCGCCGCCTGCATGACCCGGACGACGTGCTGGCCGATTTTCCCCATGCCGATGACGCCGAGGGTTTTTTCGAACACCTCGGTGCCGACGAGAGCCTTCTTTTCCCACTTCCCCTGCTGCATGAGACTGTCGGCGCGGGCGATGTTCCGGGCGGTGGCGAAAAGGAGGCTGATGGCCTGCTCCGCCGCCGAAATGGTGTTCCCGAACGGCGTGTTCATGACGATGATGCCGTGCTCGGTGGCGGCGGTCTTGTCGATGTTGTCGGTGCCGACGCCGGCCCGGCCGACCAGTTTCAATCTGCTTCCCGCCGCTTCGATGGCGGCCCTGGTGACGGTGGTGGCGGAGCGGATAAGGAGGGCGTCCATCCGGGGGATTTCCCGGACGAGTTCGTCTTCCGTAAACTTGCCCCGCTGGATGACGTTGTCCGCGCCGAAATAATCCTGGAGCCGTTTTATTCCGCCGCCCTTGATGTTGTCGGCGGCGACTATTCTGTAGCTGCTCATGATGTTCTTTCCGATATGTCTTTGTCGTCTTTGGCCGCGCCGGGCCGGACGTCTTCGCCTTCCGGCGGCGCGAACAGATAAAAGGAACGCGTCTCTCCTCGTAGCGGTTATATCAGTATCTGCTACAGGTCCGCGTACAGGGGGAACTTTTCGCACAGCGCCTTGACCCGATCCCTGAGGCCGGCCAGGGCCTTGTCGTCGTTCCGGTTTTCGAGGGCGCGGCAGATGATTTCCGCCACTTCCGTCATGGCCGCCTCGTCCATCCCCCGGGTCGTCGCGGCCGGGGTGCCGATGCGGATGCCGGACGCCTTCATCGGCGGCTGGGTGTCGAAGGGGATCTGGTTCTTGTTGATGGTGATGTCGACCTTCGCGAGGGCGTCTTCGGCTTCCTGACCGGTGTAGCCCTTCGAGAAAACGTCGACGAGCATGAGGTGGTTGTCGGTGCCACCGGAGACGATGCGGTAGCCGTTCCTGACGAATTCCGCCGCCATGGCCTGGGCGTTTTTGAGAACCTGTTCCTGGTAGGCCTTGAACGACGGCTGGAGCGCTTCCTTGAAGGCGACCGCCTTGGCGGCGACGACGTGCATGAGGGGGCCGCCCTGCATGCCGGGGAAGACGGACGAGTCGATTTTCTTGGCGAATTCCGCCTTCGAAAGAATGAGGCCGCTTCGCGGTCCCCGAAGGGTCTTGTGGGTCGTGGAGGTGACGACGTCGGCGTGGGGGAACGGATTCGGGTGGAGGCCGGCGGCGACCAGCCCGGCGATGTGGGCCATATCGACGAGGAAGTAGGCGCCGACTTCCTTGGCAATCTGTCCGAACTTTTCGAAATCGATGATGCGCGGGTAGGCCGACGCTCCGGCGATAATCAGCTTCGGCTGGAATTCGCGGGCGGTCTTCGCCAACGCGTCGTA
Source organism: Planctomycetaceae bacterium (assembly GCA_021201355.1). Classification (GTDB taxonomy): domain Bacteria; phylum Planctomycetota; class SZUA-567; order SZUA-567; family SZUA-567; genus JAJBSZ01. The sequence goes on from JAJQFC010000117.1 coordinate 2,647, forward strand.
GTCGATGCGTTCGTCGTCCTTCCGGACGCCGTAGGAAGCGACCTGGAACAGACGACCGGAGAAGTTGATCTTGTAGCCGTGGGTAAGGTGGCCGCCCTGGGACAGGTCCATGCCGAGGATCTTGTCGCCCGGGTTGATGAGGGCAAGGTAGGCGGCCATGTTTGCCTGCGATCCGGCGTGGGGCTGGACATTGGCGTGTTCGGCGCCGAAGAGCTGTTTGGCCCGTTCGATGGCAAGGTTTTCCGCCTTGTCGACTTCGACGCAGCCGCCGTAGTAGCGCCGGCCGGGATAGCCTTCGGCGTACTTGTTCGTGAGGACGGAACCCTGCGCTTCGAGAACCGCCGGGGACGGGAAGTTTTCCGAGGCGATGAGTTCGATGCCGTCGCGCTGGCGCGCCAGTTCGGCGTCGAGGATCGCGGCGGTTTCGGGATCGACTTTGCGTACGTGTTCGTTCATGGGTAGCCCTTCATGCCTGCAGGTTGTGTATTCGGTACCGCTCTAATGGATTTCCTGTCCGTCGTCGCCAACGTTTTTACTCGACCGCCCAGCGGAGATAGGCGTCGATGAACGGGTCAAGGTCGCCGTCGAGAACCTTGTTGATGTCGCCCGTCTCGACGCCAGCGCGGACGTCCTTGACCAACTGGTACGGGTTCATCACGTAGTTCCGGATCTGGCTGCCCCAGGCGTTTTCCGACTTCGAAGCGTTGTGGGCGCTGGCCTGCGCCGCCCGGGCCGCCTCTTCCCGCTGTTTCAGGCGGGACTTCAGGATCTTCATGGCCATGTCCTTGTTCGAGTGCTGCGAGCGCTCGTTCTGGACAGCCACGACAATCCCGGACGGCAGGTGGGTGATGCGGACGGCGGAGTCGGTTTTGTTGACGTGCTGTCCGCCCTTGCCGCCGGCCCGGTAGGTGTCGATCTTGAGATCCTTGTCGTCGATGACGATATTGATGTCTTCCTGGTAGTCCGGCACCACGTCGACGGCGGCGAAGGAGGTTTCGCGTTTTCCCGAGAACGGGCTGATCCGCACCAGGCGGTGGACGCCCATTTCGGCCCGGAGGTACCCGAAGGCGAAGGCGCCGGTGACGCGGAGTTCGACCCCTTTGATGCCGGCTTCGTCGCCGGGCTGGAAATCGAGTTCCTGCGCCTTCCAGCCGCGCCGCTCGAAATAGCGGAGGTACATGCGGAGGAGCATTTCCGCCCATTCGCAGGCGTCGGCGCCGCCGGCGCCGGTGTGGATACTGAAAAAGCACGGCTCCCGGTCGTGCGGCCGGGAAAGGAGCGCCATCAGTTCAAGCGCCTTCAGTTCCTCCTGGAGCCTGACCGCGTCGGCGCCGATTTCGTCGAGGCCGGCGGCGTCGTTTTCCGCCTCCATCATATCGAACAGGTCGCGGCAGTCCGCCGCCTTACGCTGCATGTCGGCCAGCGGGTCGATGATGGCCTTGATGCCCTTCAGTTCCTCGACGTCCCGGAGCGCCGTCTCCTGGTTGTTCCAGAAGTCGGGGGCCGACATCCGCCCCTCGATTTCCCCCATGCGCGCCGCCTTCGTGGCGGCGTCGAGGGATTTTTCCAGAGCGGCGATGCGGCTCGTAACATCGTCTATGGCGGCGCGTATTTCACTTGATTCCATACAGTCCCCAAAAACCTTCGAAAATCTTCGCCCGTTCGCGCCATGCCGTCGGCCGCCGACGGGCTCGATGCCGTACACGCCGTCCGGACGGCTTCCCTCACTTTTTCGCTTTTTTGCCGCCCTTCGCCGTTGTCGTCGTCGCGGCCTTGGCGGTTTTCTTCGCAGCGGTCGCGGCGCCGGCCTTTTTCGCTGTGCCGGTCCGCAACGACAGTTTGGCCAGCGCGCGGGCGATGCGTTTCGCGATGTCGTCGACGCCCTTGTCGAATCTGACGTCATTCACCAGGCATCGGCACGACCGGGCCAGCATGACGTTGACGCCGCTGTCCGCGCCGGGCCGGAAGTCGGTTCTGACGCCGACGACCGGGATCTTTTTCGCAAAGGCGTAGCCCACTTCCCAGGCGGTCCCGGAATCGACCTCGGCGCCCTCGAGAATCGCCACCATCGCGTCGCAGCCGTCGATAGCCTCGTAGCACCGGGTAAAAATCTTCCCGTAGCGCCTGGTGTCGCCGTGGCGGCCAGGGACGTCGAAATCTTGCGGCAGGACTATTTTCAGGCCGGGTACAATCCGCTCCAACGCCTCGGCCACGTCCCGGTTCCACCGCGATTCCATATGGGTAAAGAGGGACGCGGCAAAGTAGATGCGCATGGCGCTCCTTTATTCGTTCCGGCGACAACCGGAAGGGCTGCCGGGCCGCCGGGGGGTATCCGGAGAGGATGTACCGCCGTCCGGCGCGGACCTACTCGAACACGACGACCGCCTCTTCGGCATAGAGGTTGTCCGAGTTCTGGAACGGGTGGCTTTCGCCGTCCCGCAGGACATTGATGCTGATAAGCTTCATGCCGATATCTTCCGCGTAATCGATAAAGTCGCGGATGGTGAACAGGTGGATGTTCGGCGTCTGGTACCACCGGTACGGCAGCCAGCCGGTTACCGGCATCCGCCCGCGCACGGCCAGGTCCATCCGTACCCGCCAGAACCCGAAGTTCGGGAAAGTGACGATGCCCCGCCGCCCGACCCGGCGCATCTCGCCGATGATGGTGTCCGGGTGCCGCAATGTCTGGAGCGTTTCCTCGAGGATAACATAGTCGAACGAGTCGTCCGGGAACACCCGGAGGCCGCCGTCCAGGTCGGCCTGGATGACCGGCACGCCCTTTTCGACGCAGATTTCCACCTTGTCCGAATCCAGCTCGACGCCCTGGACCCGGGCCTGTTTTTCCGCCGCCATCCGGGTCAGGAGGTTGCCCTCGCCGCAGCCGAGATCGAGAATCGACGCGCCGCGGGGAATCTCCTGGTCGATGACCCGGTTCTGCCAATTTTCGTCGCCGGCACGCTGACGTTCGGACGATCCGACGCTCTCCAGGAAGGCGGTGCCTTCCCGCAGGAGAAATTCGAGGAGGGACGCGTCCACCTTCTCCCGCATGAGATGGAGAAGGGCGCGGATATCCGCCGAATTGACGCCGCCGTGTGCCTTTTTCTTGACCATTATTCTTCCTGACGCGTCACGCATCATTTTAACTAACCGTTCCCCGCCTCGCGTACCACGAAATTCCGCGGGTATGGAACAGCTTCGGATACCGCCTTTTCAGATGATTACAGCCTCACCAGCGCCGACGCCCAGGTCATGCCGCCGCCGAAGGCGACGAGGCAGACAAGATCGCCCGGGCCGATCTTCCCTTCGCGCCGGGCCTGGTCCAGGGCCATCGGGATGGTGGCGGCCGAGGTGTTCCCGTACATGTCGAGGTTCATGTAGACCGTGTCCAAAGGAATCCCCAGGTGCTTGGCGGCGCTTTCGATGATCCGCGCGTTCATCTGGTGCGGGATGATCAGTTTGACGTCGTCGATGGACAGGCTGCAGCGTTCAAGGGAACCCTGCACGCTCCCGACGATCTTGCTGATGGCGTTTTTGTAGACGGTCCGGCCGTTCAGCTTGGCATAGTGCAGGTGATCGTCGACGCTCTGGTGGCTGGCCGGTATGGCCGAACCGCTGGCCGGCAGGATCATCAGGTCGGCGCCGCTGCCGTCGGAGGCGAGGTGGGCGTCGATGATGCCTTCCACGCCTTCCGGCGCGGCGGAGAGGACCGCCGCTCCGGCGCCGTCGCCGAAGAGGATGCAGGTGGAGCGGTCGGTATAATCGGTGATGCGTGTGAGCGTTTCCGCGCCGATGACGAGCACGTGGTTGGCGGTGCCGGCGGCGATGGCGGTGCGGCCCATCGCCAGGGCGTAGATAAACCCGGAACAGGCGGCGGCGAGATCGAAGGCGGGAACCGTGCGGCAGCCGAGCATGTGCTGGACCCGGCAGGCGGTGGCGGGGAAGACCGTATCCGGCGTCACTGTCGCGAGAATAATCTGGTCGATGTCGTCCGGCGTCAGGCCGGCGTCGGCGATGGCGATCTTGGCCGCTTCATAACTGAGGTGGCTGGTTGCCTGGTCCGGCGCCGCCATCCGGCGTTCGATGATGCCGGTCCGCTGCTGAATCCATTCGTCGGACGTTTCCACCATCTTTTCGAGGTCGGCGTTGGTGATGACCCGATCCGGGACATAGCGCCCGGTTCCGGAAATTTTGACATGCCGCAGCGTATTCAATTTCATACGTCGTCCCTTCACCCGGAATGTGCTTTCGTCATTCCGATCGATTCAAATAAGCGCGCCTGACTCAGCGGGCGCCGCCCGCTGAAGATTCCAGAAACCACAGCCGCCGCCCCGAAGCATCGGGCCGGCGGACAACGTCAAGAGGAATATGGTACCGCCGAGCCGGGTGGTTGTCCATACCTATTGCTGAAAAACGCGGCCCTCCGGGCGGCCACGTTTCACTGCGGCGGCTGGAATCGCGCGAGGTATTCGAGAACGCTGTCAAGAAACCCGAGCTGGTAGGCGAGGATGAGGAGGGTAACGGTATTATGGAGGCTGTGAATCGCCGCCGCCACCCACAGAGAACCGGACACAAGCCGAACCGCCGCGAAGACGGCGCCGAGAAAGGCCAGCGGCAGGACAAGAATCAAATCAAAATGAAACAGGCCGAAGAGGAGGCTTGTCACCACCACCGCCGTTACCGTGCCGGAGGTGCGCTGGTAGGCGTCGAGGCCGACGCCCCGGAATGCCAGTTCTTCCATGAACGGCCCGGCCATGAGGGTGAAGAACAGGAGAAGGAGAAGGACAGGCGTGTCCAGCACACCGGCGAAAAGATAGAGGAGCACTTCCTGCGGATTCGGGTTATACACCCAGCCGAAATACCCATACAGCGCCTCCATGAGGTAGGCGTTGGCGCGGTTGACGAACAGGAGAAGCGGGTAGCATCCGGCGTATATAACCGCGCCAAGCGGCCAGGCCCACCACCGCCCGGGCGAGGTTACGCCGGTGGCCGGAAGGGCCTGGCGCCGGGCCGCCACCAGCCAGAACAGGTAGGCGAAAAGGACGACCTTGCTCCCGAGCATGATGATGACGTACTGGTTGACCTCATGAATCAGGCCAAGCCAGTCGGCCAGCCTGACCGCGCAGATGAGGATGATGTCCACCGCGATAAAGCGGACGATGTCTCGGGCGATAAAGCCGTTATCGGCGGCGTCGACGCCGCTTTTTTGCCGCAATTTCTCTAGGAACGGTGAATCCACGTGGCGGTTCCTCGCTCTCAACGGTACTTGTTCGAAGTACCGATACGGTAAACTTTCGAACAATGTCTATTAATGGTATCGGGGCCGGGGATCTCACCTTTGTCTCCCTTCCGGGAGATTCCCGCGTGGTGTTTTGACCTTGCCCTGGCGTCGATATTGATTATAGTACGTTCACACAAATACGTATTTTGCCGGATAGCCCGCAGGTCCACAAGGAAATTGACATGGAAATCCCTCCAGCGCCGTGCGACGCCGGCATCGCCGTCTTTCTGGCCTGTGACGAGAACTTTTTTCCGTATACCATCACCACCATAGCGTCGTTTATGGAAAACGCCCGGTCAGGGGATCGCTACGACGTGGTCGTCCTCACCTGTAACGGCGTCATACCTTCTGCGTTACTAGAAACCGCGTTGGAATGGTTCGGTAAAACCTATCCGACAAGCTCACTGCGGTTTTTCGACGGAGACCAGTTGTTGCAGGCGGCTGGCCGGGATAAATTTTACGCGACAAAGCACTTCTCCGTCGCCACCTATTTACGGTTCTTCGCCCCGAGCATTTTCAAGCAGTACGATCGGATGCTGTATCTCGATTCCGACATGATTATTTTCTCGGATCTCGGCGAACTTTACCGAACCGACCTGGGCGGAAACATTCTCGGCGCCTGCCACGACGTCCTCAGTGAAACCGCCTACCGGGAAGGGACCGATCCGAAAGAGGCGGCGTACCGCAAGAACGTCCTCGGGCTGGAGCCGGAAGACGGCTATTTCAACGCCGGGATGATTGTTTTCGACCTGAATACAATGCGTGAACTGGACATCCAGAGCCGTTTGGTCCAGGCGTTGGATTATATAAACAATGCCAACCTGCCCGACCAGGATATCCTTAATCATGTCTGCAAGGGACGGGTCCACTTTATCGATCCCGGCTGGAACGTGACGGCCTGGATGATCGAGCCGCGTCCCGGCACCATTTACCACTTCGCCTCCGGCGCGGTCCGGGAAGCGTGCCACGCGGTGAGGGACAGCGTCAAACTGCTCCATTTTACCGAATTGAAACCGTGGAACGCCAATTATACCGGCTGTCTGGACTGTTATTATTGGCACTATTCGGCGCTGACGCCATTCCACGCCATGATGGTGAACCGTTGGAAACGCGATACCGGCGTGGTACGGTCGGTGCCCAGCCTGGCCAAATTGGCGTTTCACGTCGGCCGCTGCGGCCTGAGCGGTCTCATCGGACCGGACGAAAAACGGGAAAAGGAAGCGAAATGCCTTTACGAGTATAAACTCCGCCTCAAGGCCCGGGCCCGTCGGCTCTTCCAAACCGAGCCGCCGGACGTGCCGGTGAACGGATTGGCGCGTCCGGGCCAGAGTTTGAAAGTCCAGAAATAGTGATAACGGCTAGGATAGCGTAATTTTCCTTGACCTGCCGGGACAAACCGGTAAAGTATCCACTTACGTTTTTCACCCGGAAACGCAATCACATCCACGAGGCGGCGTAGCCAAGCGGTAAGGCAATGGTTTGCAAAACCATCATTCTCCGGTTCGATTCCGGACGCCGCCTCCAACTTTTCACCGTCTGTATTTTCTCGTTACTTAATAGGGTATTATCGCTATTTTTCACCTTACCCCCACCATCACCCAATCATCATTGTTACCTGTAAAAGTCAGGTTCAGTCCCGTTTTGTAACATCATACTCCAGGTCCACTTGACTCTATCAGCTTAACACTCAAGCCATAGCCCGCCATGCGGAATTCGACCAGCCTGATTATGTTTCTCTCCAGAAACTCTGTGGCGGTTCGGTCTTCCTGCGCTCAAGGTATATTATGCCAGTACATGCGTACCACGGAGGACTCCGGGCAGCGTGTATCTTGCCGTGAGGTATTCCGGACTCCCAAAAAAAGCTTTTATTCCCTAATAAAAAAGAATGACGCCACACCCATGAAGGGAATAGCGTCATTCATGTACCACTGGGCCTTGGCAGGAAGCGCTTTAACTAATTTATTTCTTGCATTTTCAATATGCTTTCATATATAGTGAATGCTGAAGTGTTGTTTTGCCGATGGATACATAAATATTCTTCTTTTGAGGAGATTCTATAGAGAAACGAATCTGACCAAATTCACATTTATTATTTCGCGACAAGGCTGTGTACGCCATTAAACCTGCCAAGTTTTACATCTACACAGTAAGCCACGCGAGTTCTTGTCGTCCCAATAAAATTTGGGGCGGCTCTCTCTCGTGCTTACTGGGGTTCTTGGCAGGACCTAATGGCGACGGCTTGGGCCGTCCCTTTTTTTTGGCACGAGGAGAAAGCATGGGTGGGCAGACACGGGGAGTATTTTTCGGGGTGGTACTGATGTTTTTGTTTTGTGCAGGCATCGGGGCCACAGATTTTTCGGGGTCGATTACCGGTACTATTGCCGCCGGGGATGATGATAGAATTCACTCCTCAGCCACTATTGAGAGTGCCGGCAAGATAATCATAACTGATGGAATGTTTCTGGTATATGGAGACATCACTAACAACTCCAGTCAGTCCCCGGGCATTCTTATACAAGGAAATCCCAATACTGGCGCTTCGCCGATACTTTATTTCGACCCTGATGCCACGTACTATCACAATGGGACAGGCTCCATTACAGCCGAAAACCATGGCAGCATTCTGATCAGTGGCACCGTTTCCACCGGACGGAACATATCGGATATTTTGAACAATACAACCCTTACCAACAGCTGGGTTACTTTTTACAACCGAGATGGGGAAGCCGCCAAATACATCAATGGCGATATTTCTTTTGCTTCAATAAACGACAGTTTTTTGAACATCCATGACAATCTCGTTTTCACAGGGAATATCGATACTATAACCAACGGAATAGATTCAGGAATCAAACTATCAAATCATGTGGATTTGGTCCAAAATGCTGATGTGGATGTAGTTTTCAAGGGCGAAGTGAAAACACACGACCTCAATATCGAGGCCGTTGACATGGATCTTGAAAATCCTAACGAATAGCATGATTATACCCTTAACGCCGTCTTCGAAAAGGCTGTCACCGTTGTCGACGAACTGGAGATTACCCAACGGTATGATGCGGCTGGATTAAAGAATACGGTGGAATTCAAGGACACAGTGGACTCTGGCCTTTTACTTCTTGGATGGGGTTCGGGGACCACCGTGTTCCAAAAGAAGGTTACACTTAACAAAGGAGACGAAGCCCTTCCGACTCACTCTCTCCTTATTGGCAATCGCGGAAATACCATTTTTAATGGCGAGGTCGATACCACTGCCGCAAATGCAAATGGAAGTGGTGGCATAGCCATTACCATGATTACAAAACTCCATGAAAACACCCCCGTCGACACTTCGACCGGTCGGCCAATTGACACCAGTACCACGATATTCAACAATGCTGTCAACGCCGGCACAGCCAGCATCGACATCGGGTTTAATACCATTCTCGACACTCAATTGCGCTCAGAAGGATTCAATGAAGGAGTCGATGCCAATGGACGGGTTCATGTTGTGTTGGGCAGCAATGCCGGTACAAAGGGAAGCCTTTCAGCCGCCAGTATCAATCTGAACAGTAATGGATATCTTGAGCTACGTACCGATGCGTCCATCACCGGGAAAACGACCTTTGGTTATGGCAGCACTTTGGACGTTGGCTTAAACACTTTAAGTATTACAGGTGATGCGCTTTTCGAAACTGGCTCAACGTATGCGGCGACCCTCGGTTCCAGCAAAAATTCCCTCGTCAATGTCTCAGGGACCGCGACTATCCAAGATGGCGCCCGTCTTGTTCTCAAAGGTGTTGATCCAAGTAAGGCTGCAGAACAAACTATTTTTAGTTCCACGAATGAAATTAAGGGGACCGGTTTTTCGAATTCCCTTTATGAGATCAAACTCGCTGCCGATAGAAAAAGTCTTGAAATTAGAGAACGAAAAGACGCTGATGCGTTTGTTGAAAACATTCTTGGCTCTGGCGGCATGAACAGGAATTTTACCAGTGCTGCCGGGGTCGCAAATCAGGTTATGACCGAGGGCGGTCAACTCGGCATTAAAATGAGTGATGCTCTTCAAGAGGCAGCCAGTATAGCGGATACTAATCCGGCATTGGCGAAGGTGGCCTTCTCTCAGCTATTCGGTGAACACGGCGTTACAGGGACAGCAGCAAGTCAAGCGACCGCGCAGAGCTTTTCCAGCAGCATTGGGAACCACCAGACACAACTTCGCGACAACTCACAGGCTTCCACTTCAAGGGGCTCTCCGGCGGCTTATGCAAGCCTCCGAACTATCAGACAAGGGTATTCGTCTTTTGATCCGAACAGAGTATGGGCCGGTGGATTCGGTGCATGGACACGTCAGGATGATAAGGACGGTCAGTACGGATACAAATACAACAGCGGCGGTGTTATTCTTGGTTATGACCGGGAAGTGGGCGATTTCGTCTTTGGCATCACCACAGCCTATTCCAATGGTGAAATTCAAAATAATGAGGGATTCACCAATACCGATGTCGACACGTTCAATGTCGGGCTGTATGGCAGCTATAATCACTGCTCTGGCTTCTTTGTCGATGGTAACGTAGGTATCGGTTATTCATGGAATAAATCCAAAACAACCGATGTTATTGCCGGTGGTCATAAGGAAGGCAAATACAGGAATAATAGTTTTCAGATTGGCGGCAATGTAGGGTATGCGTTATCCCTTCCAATGAAATTCAGAATTATTCCGAGTGTCGGAGTGCAATACACTCACGTACACCAGAAAGGCTGGCAGGAACGCATCCAATCTCCAAGCCAGATCTCAAACTGGTTCGACAAATCCAATAATGATTACGTCTCCATTCCTGTCGCAGTGAGGATAAACAAGACTTTCCGCCTCGGTGGTGATATAACCATCACCCCCGAGGTCCGTGGTGCATGGATTTATGAAGCCAAGGACCCACAGGCTCACGTCCGGATGGGGTACGTCGGCAGCAGCGCCTCCACAACACTCTACGGTATTGATTCAGGAAGAAGCAAAGGGCTAGTGGGTGCTGGTTTGAAAGCCAAATTCAACCGTCGCCTCGATGGCTTTGTGGATTACAACTTTGAATTTCGAAGTGGATACAAGAATCACAATGTAATGGCTGGTTTCGGAGTCTCCTTCTAACGTATAGTTCTTCCTCGTGCCAATGAAGTACCGGGGGCGCTCCTTTTTCCGGGAGCGCCCCCATTATGTATGCCTCCCAATCCTCTAAACCGCCGATTCGTGGAGCATGCCGAAGAGGGAAGAAAATACCCACCGTATTGCACGATGAGCAAAAACCACTATTATTGAAAGCATAACCATAGCCGGTCAGGATATCTTTCTGCAACTGGCCCGCACCATGGCAATATCGCAGCATGTATTCCGTCGGTAAGACTCGGTCTCAATTTCCCTATTTTCATCAGGTCGAAGAGCACATTTGAAGGGGTAATTCGAGGCAAAACGATCCGCTGGGCGTGATAAATGATTTATTTTTATCGCAATTGATTTTTCAGGAGTTATGTTATCACTGGGATGGTTTGCAAAACCATCTTTCTCCGGTTCGATTCCGGTCGCTGCCTCCAATTTTGGGCTCCATTTCCGATTCCAAGTAAAAATCCTTCCATCGATGATTCTCCTAACCCGTGGTGTCATTTACATTTACCATCTTCTTATTATTACCCGGCCCTCATATAATTAAAAATTTATGGACGTAGAGTATACCATGATCCAAAATATTCAGGGATATTCAATTTAACTCCATTAAATCGTTTGAGATAAAAACCATAAAAACGCATGCGTAGGATGGGAAGTTCCAAAGATATAAGGATGTCATAATAAAAGTTCCATAATTCATCTTTTAAAGTAAAGGTTATAATTACTATTTTAAGTAGCGGTTCCAGTGAGGTCGAGAAATGGTAATATTTTTACCTATATTTAATATTGATCCGCAGCGGCCGCTTTGCGGCCTTTTCATATGGAGGCGCCAAGTGACCAAAAAAAGAATAGCCAGAATTACTCGGTTATTTGGAAATTTACTGATGGTGGCCTCACTGATTTACATCATAAGGAGTATTGCGTTTGCCGACGTAAAGCCGGAAGATTACTTTCAGCCAAAAGTGCTCATCACAGTACCATGTCTGGCGGTTATGCTAGCTGCCGGTGTTTTTTTATCGGCATATGCTTGGAAACATCTCTTGGAAATAATTTCTGGAAATACACAAAGCTATTTAGAGGTTGCGACCGTATATACACGTTCTAACTTGGGTAAATATCTTCCTGGCAACATCATGCATATTATCATGCGTAACACTATGGGTGATACCATACATGCTCATCAAGCAGAAATTGCACTCAGCACGTTTGTGGAATTAACAATGTTTGCATTCAGCGGCTTACTGATATCAGCAGTCTTATCCTGGAAAAATTTGGAAAACGTTATAATGGAGTATAAAGGGGCATACCACATTATCATCGCCTTGAGTATTATTGGCGTCATAATTATTGTCATTTCTGCTATTAAATGGAACAAAACCGTAATTTCTCGATTACGAAGTATAAAGATTTCAGATTTAATACGTGTAACTATACTAGGGTTATGTTGTTTTGGCGTAATGATTTGTCTATACGGAATCGCAATGGTCGTGAACCTATCGTATCAAGTCGAACTCACCAGAGAGGGTACTTTACAAACTTTTTCGGCATATACCATTTCTTGGCTGGTGGGATTTATAATTATTGGTGCTCCAGGTGGGCTAGGCGTACGTGAGGCATCTTTTCTTTTCCTTATGAATGGCGTTTATGACCATGATATTCTTTTATCATCTGCAGTTCTTAACCGTATAACCACAACTCTCGGAGACCTATTAGCAGGAGGTTGTGGAATCCTAATCAAGCGAAATCGAGGATAAATCTATTCGTTGTAACAAATTACGCCCTTTTCCGATTGTCTTCTATTAAACTGTTTTATTTTTGAATAACATAGCTTAGGTTATAGGGCTGGCGTTATCTTGGGGAATGGACGTTGCGAATGCGGATTAGTAGTAGCAGATGATATAAAATCAAAAAAAACCGCCGTCTCCAATGTGAAGACGGCAGTTAAATAAGATTTAAAAAAGGACGGGTAGTGAGTTTGGAAATATAGCCTATAACCTAAGCTATGTTGCGAAGAACCTAAAGTCTAAAAATAGGTGCTTCGTAAAAAATCTTCCTCCCAAAAATTTCATCGACGCCACGCGTTGGCAAAACAAGGTTTATTTCGGGCTTATAAATTTGCTTTTGAGGGGCTGAAATGTCTTCTAAATTTTCCTTCAAGAATGGTATTGTTTCAACACTTGTTTTTGTATTATTAATTAGTCTATTTTTTATTTGGGGGTTTTTTTCATTTAATGAGAATAGCGGTGAATATCTCCCTGAAGTACTAGCACGCTGGAATCCCGAATTATTTACTAACGATTTTTCTGTTCAGTCTCGTTCCAATGGTTATGTCCCACAATTAGCGGTTGATTCGCTTATACATTTTTTTAAATTATTGACTGGACGCCTGGAAATAGCAACCGTTGTTTGCTACATCCTATCATGTTCAATTCTTTGCACCGCTATTGTATTCTTCGCCACTAAAATACCAACGCGTAACAGATTTATGCAAGTTTTAGTGGCAGTTTTCTTTCTAACATGTGTCATTTATTTCCAACTAGGTACGCAACTTGGCAGCAACAATACTTGGGGGAATAAATTTTACCATGCCACCCTTGCCACCGCTATAGGATTTTGGTGCGTAAATTTGGTATTTTCGCATAAACGGAACTATTTTGCTGCATTCACTATGGCTGCCCTTGCTATTGTTTTTCACATTCATGTAGGCTTTCACGTCGCGGTTCTTTTATCCGTGGTGTTGGTAGTTGACATAATTAGCGAGTCAATCCACCCGAAAATGATCTTGACAATCATTCCCTCAATCATAACGCTCGCCATAATATACTCGTTATACACGGCGAGTCATCCTTCATTATTAACGGGGCAGGAGTTTATTGAAGCCTATGCAAAACTGCGAGTCCCACACCATCTTCGCCCTTCTTCAATGAACCCTATTTTTAACCTTACGTGTCTTACAGTTTTTACGCATGGGCTGTTACTTTGTTTATATTCGTTAAGAAGTGAAGACCAGAAAGAAACTCAAATAATCTTTTCTACTTGCAGGAGAACCGTGGCACTTTGGTTAACTTTAGTAATCTTGCTCTTAATCAATCACGTTGCCATCGATATACTTCCTATCGGATTTATTGTTAAGGTGATGCCTCTGAGGTTCACTCCGGTCTTTCGTATTTGGTTAGCATTTGTTGCCACTTTGACTTTTTTTATACTGTGCAGGCAAAAAAAATATTCTTTTGGAATTGTGTTATTAGGAACTATATTTTTGTCTAACGTCAACCAATTTCAATTCCTATCAGGCTTGATACTATGCGTTTCGGGTTATATAATTATGGGTCGTAAAGAAAATCGTTTCAGTTTCTATAGAACAGTTTTTTTTAATCATTTTCTAAATTTCTTATCATGGTTTATTGCCATTGCCGTTACCATTTGCAGTTATTATTACCGTCACGATCTTCTCACAATGACTATTGCGATATCGTTATCGTTGCTTTTTCTTACAATGCATTTCTCTATTGGAATTGGTAAAATATTACTTTCCATGATACTTGGTGCGTATCTTACATTTTCAATCATTTATAAATACACCATTAACGACATCGACAGGACCTTTCCTTACATGCATATTAAGGCACTAAAGAATTTTAACCAGGCATTTCCGTATATACTAGTTGATAATCAGTTGTATGAATTAGCTCTAGAGTTTAAGGAAGCTACATCACCAGATGTCACCTATCATTCAAATCCGTTAGATAGTAATGCCACGACCTTTTTTAGACTCGACTCCGAAAGGTCGGTTGTCTTGTCACATAAAGCCGCTCCACAAAGCGACAAGGCCTTGATAGAATGGATAAATAGATTCTCAATTTTTGGAAATCTTAAAAAGAAGGGAAATGGTTATATTTGGACTCAACATTCTAAAAAAGCTAAACTGAACACCGATTTTGCGTTAAAGTATGGTGCAGAATATATCCTAATTACTATAGATTTACTCGACGACTATTTAAAATATGGTAATAACCGAGTTTTTTTAAAGAATGACAAGTTTGCCATCATTAAATTAGTAGAATAGCGTGGGCTTTCCTTATTCGCATTATATTTTACATCCAATTTGATGGTACTCAAAATCCATCGACTTCATCTTAATCGAATCGTATTGATTACGCCCATCAAAGATAATCGCATGTTTCATAAGCTTCTTCATCTCGTCAAAATCAGGTGTTCGAAACTCCTTCCACTCTGTGAGTAGAAGCAAGGCGTCAACGTTGCGGAGCGCTGCGTATTTACTGTCAAAGTACTGAACAGAGGTGTTATCCTTCAGATAGTACCTCTGTGCTGCGGTTATAGCCTTGGGGTCGTAAGCTTGAATGGATGCACCTAATTTAGTTAGGCGTTCAATGGTGTTTATCGCGGGGGCTTCCCGCATATCGTCCGTACCTGGTTTAAACGCGAGTCCCCAAACCGCAAATACTTTATTATTTAGCGTATTACCAAAATGCTGTACCACCTTCTCGGCCAGAACTTCTTTCTGACGTTTGTTGATTAATTCCACTGAACGCAGTAGAGGTGTGTCGTAATGATGCTCTTCCGCAGTGGCTATAAGAGCCCGAACATCTTTGGGAAAACAACTCCCTCCGTACCCGCATCCAGGATAGAGAAAATGGTAACCAATTCTAGAATCACTGCCAATACCGAGGCGGACCTTGTTAATGTCGGCTCCGACATGTTCGCAAATATTTGCGATTTCATTAATAAACGAAATCCTATTAGCCAGCATGGCATTTGCCGTATATTTGGTCATTTCAGACGACCGTACGTCCATAACCAGCATGCGGTCGTGGTTTCGGATAAATGGCGCGTACAGTTCCTTCATAATTCCTATAGCCCTGTCGCTGCTACTTCCGATAATAACTCGATCCGGCCTAACAAAATCATTTAAGGCAGTCCCGGCCTTCAAAAATTCAGGATTGGATACCACATCGAATTCGATCACCTCGCCACGGGCCTCAAGCTGTTTCGAAATGATTTTCTGCACCTTATCGGCTGTGCCGACAGGAACGGTGGATTTATTAACAACACACATATATCCCGTCATATTCATGCCTATGTCCGCGGCGACAGCATAAACATGGTCGAGGTAGGCGGAACCATCCTCTCCCATCGGCGTGCCAACAGCAATAAAACAAATTTCGGAATCTCGTACGGCATTTCTAATATCCGAAGTAAAGGACAGCGTGTTATTCTCAATGCCACCACGGACGACCTCGGCCAGACCGGATTCGTAAATAGGAATTTCACCATTTTGAAGCAGTTGGATTTTTTCCTGGTTATTATCGACACAAATTACTTTGTTACCCATTTCCGCCAATCCGGCCCCACAAACCAAGCCGACGTAACCAGTACCCACTATGGAGATATTCATAGCCGTATTTGACTCCAATATTGCGCTAGCTTATAAAATTTGGATTGTCCTCGATAACCTGTCCGTTTTCGAGCCTAATAATACGCGTACACAATGATTTTAATAAATCTATAGAATGTGAAGCAATGACAAGTATTTTACTGCGTTCAACCAGCTCGTTAAGTCTTTTTCCGGCCTTTTGCTGAAATCCCTGGTCGCCGACACTAATCCATTCGTCCATCAGTAAAATATCGGGATTCACTATTGTCGAAATGGCAAAAGACAGTCGCATCACCATACCGGAAGAATACGTCCGAATAGGCATATCCAAAAAAGCGCCCAGCTCTGAAAATTCGGCGATTTCGCTGGTCTTGTCCATAATCGTTTTGCTGGAAAGACCCAACATCAATCCCCTTAAATAAATCGCTTCATAGCCATTTACATCAGGTTCGACACCAAGCGATAATTCCAGAAAAGGAGCAATTTTCCCTACCACCTCAACCGACCCGGTAACCGGAGGATATGTTCCGGCCAGCATACGAAGGAGCGTACTTTTACCCGAACCGTTATGACCGACAAGACCCACTCGTTCGCCATGGTTAATTTCGATGCTAATTTTATTGAGAGCTTCTATATAAACGTTATTCGTAACGGTATCAATGTTTATCCTGCCGCCTAGCGGTTTATTAAAAAGTTTCGTCGCTCGTCGTATTGCTATGTTTTTAAAAGATTTACTTCCATAAATCGGAAAAATTACCGAAGCGTCACTTACTGATATTCTTGTGTCGGTGGAATTGCTCATATATAAGTCCGTTTTACTTAAAGCCAATAAGGTATACGCTTCCGATAAAAAGCGAAAAAAGGAATACTGATGCCACATAGAATCAGAAGGCACAATACAGATACTATTACACTTCCCTGTCCGATGGGTTGGCCTAACAATGGAGCTCGTAAAATTTCGATAAAATGATAGAAAGGATTCAGTTTATATATATACTCCATGCCGGCGGGAAGAATGGAGCGCAACCAAAAAATAGGGGTCAACAGCATGAGCACCTGAAGAACGCTGAGAATAATTTGCGGCATATCGCGGAATCGCGTTGCAAAAACCGCAATGATTAGTGAGAGGAAGAAAAATATTAAAGTCAGAAGCAAAAGCATCACCGGGAAGTATAATAAGTAAGTAAGAGTCAACTTGCCGAAATAAAGTGAACAGGCAAGGAGGAAAATGAGGCTGTGCAAAAAAATTATTATATTTCGGGCAAGAGCCCGTACGATATGTAACGAATATGGGAGGTTTACTTGTCGAATCAAGGATTCAACCGAAATAAATACGCTGGTGGAGTCGTTGATTACATTTGAAATCAAGTTCCATACCGTTACACCCACCGCAAAGTAAGGCAAAAAATCGCCTATTTCCATGCGGAAAAGTTTGCTGTACAACAAGCCTACCGTTAAAACCATCACCATGAGATTAATGGTTATCCAAAATGGACCTAAGGTAGAGCGCCGGTACCGTAATTTTATATCAAACCAGGCGTAATGCGTCCAGATCGGATACAATTTTACACCAGCGACAATATCGCTCCAAGCGGCTATTAATGAGGCTTTATCTAAGAGTTTTCCAAAGTTTATCATGTATCCATCCATGTTACGTACTAAATAAACTGAATAAATTCTGAGGAGCGATTTTAGCAGGGTTGCTGTAACGCCGCAAGTATGAACTTCCCTCATGATTTTCGTCGACAATAATCAGGGTGGTGGCTGGTTTACAACCTCGCGACCGTTCGACGATACTCCATGATTAGAGGTACAAAAGCTAAGGATCTGTTAAAGCAAACTCTTTAAAAATCAAAGTCTACTATTACCCATCAAGTCACACAAGCCATTTCAGTTTACGTTAATTTATTCCTTGCAATTCATAATATTATGGGTATATAGTGGATACTATATTGGTGTTTTGCCGATAATTGTGATGGTACGTAGTAGCGGGTGTCGAAGACGGCGGCGATATGCCAATCGGGATTTCTCATTTCATTCGTCAAGGAGTTTTATTCTGGACTAAACGTGACCAGCGACTTCTAAAATAAATTTTATCGCGACAAGGCTTGTGTACGTTCGCTAAACCTGCCAGTTTAAGCCCACAAGTTAGCCACGCGAGACTTGACCGCCCATTAGGTTGGGACGGCTCTTCTCGTTGCTAACTGGGTTCCTGGCAGGACCTGCGAACGGACGGTTGAACCGTCCCTTTTTTGTTGGCTTGAGGAGATGAACATGGATGGGAGAGTACGGGGGGTTTTTCTAGGGTTGTTATTTCTGGTTGCGACTGGCTGTGCGAGCGCTTTGGATTTCAACAACGTCACAGAGGTGGTCGAAAATCCGGTCCTCGAGGATCAAACTCAGGTAACCATTAACAACGGGGCGCATGTCACCTTTAAAAGCTCGGTGACTATCACTGCACTGGC
>JAJQFC010000371.1 GCA_021201355.1 Planctomycetaceae bacterium
GTCCCGCGGCGGTGCCGGCAGCGGCATTCGATCTTTCCGCTGGATTATTGCGGACGGGCGTTCAACATGGCGTCGACCAGTTCGTCGCCGACTGCGTCGCGAATCATCTTATAGACCGGCTGCGAGGCGTCGAAAATTTGCTGGTACAGCTCCGGGCCGATCTTGATGATCTCCGTTCCGGAGTCGGTGATGATTTTAAGACGGCCGTCCAGGCGCGCGTCGGTCTGCTCGTAGGCGTAGGCGGAGGCGATGCGGGCGGCCTCGTCGATGATGGCCCGGTCCTCGTTCGGCAGGTTGTCGTAGAAGCGTTTGGAGGCGATAAGGGTCAGGAGGTGCGGCACGTGGTTTGTTTCGATGACGTACTTCTGCTGTTCGTACAGGCGCGCCGCCACCGTCGTTTCGTAGGGGTTTTCCTGGGCGTCGATGGTGCCCTGCTGCAGGCCGATGTAGACTTCGCCGAAGTTCATCGGCGTCGGGCTGGCGCCGATGGCGCGCCAGAAGGCGATGTGGTAGACGTTTTCCATGGTCCGGATTTTCTGCCCGGCGAAGTCTTCCATCTTGTGGACCGGCCGGTTCGAGGTCATGACCCGGAAGCCCTGATCGCCGACGCCGAGAAGCTTGTAGCCGTGCGTCTCGTACATTTCGTTGAAGACCTTGCGGAAGTCCGGATCGTTCACCGTGCCGCGCAGCTGCGGTATGTCCGCGAATGCGCTTGGCAGGTTGAAAATAGCCGTTTCCGGGATAAAGTCGATCTGCGGCGCCGTTGTCTGGACGACAAAGGGAATGTCGCCGCTTTCGACGCTTTCAAGGAGCTCACGGTCGCCGCCGAGCATGCCGTTCGGATAGACCTTTGCCTTAAGGCGGTTCCCGGAGAGGCGGATAATTTCGTCGCCGAACCGTTTCGCCATAATGAAAGTCACGGCGTCTTCCGGGCTGTCGACGCAAATCGGCCAGGCAAATGTCATTTCCTCACCGGCGTCGACGCGGCCGGGCGTGGTCAGGAACAGCGCGGCGATGAGAAAGGCCGCCGCGACGCTGCGTAGTCTTGTTGCCATTACGTTGTCTCCTTATAAAAACCCCTCTCCCACGATGCGACGAATCGGCGAGGTGACGCATCGCGGGACGGTGCCTTGGGGTCGTTGAGCGTCAAACCGCTAATTCACCAGCGCCAGGCTGATCCACGGGATAAAGGTTATGAACATCAACGCGATGAGGAAGGCGATGATTATCGGCACCGCCTTCTTGGCGATGGAGACGACCGGAACTCCCGACATCGAACTGGCGACAAACAGGTTAATCCTCACCGGCGGCGTCACGAAACCGATACAGAGGTTGACGACCATAATAACGCCGAAATGGACCGGGTCGACCCCGATTTCCCGCACAATCGGCAGGAGGATCGGCGTGAGAATCATGATGGCCGGGCCGACGTCCATTATCATACCGACAAAAAGGAGAGCTATATTGATGACAATAAGAATGGCGACGCCGGACGAGAAGTTGTTAAAGATGGTGTCCCGGATAATCGTCGGTACCTGCATGATGGTGAGAACGCGGGAGAACGCCACCGACGCGGCAAGGATGAAGAGAATTGGGGCATAGGTGCGGGCGGCTTCGCGGAAGATATCGAAGAGGTCCGAAAGCTTAATGGTGCGGTAGAAGAAGATGGCCACGATGAGCGAATAGAAAACCGATATGACCGCCGCTTCCGTCGGCGACGCGACGCCCGTGTAGATACAACCGAGGATAATGACCGGCGTCAAGAGCGCCCAGATACTTTCGAACAGCAGCCGGCCGAAGCCTTTGGACCGCAGCTCGTGTACGGCGGTTTCGATGCTGGCGTGGTCTTCGCCGTACTTTTTGCAGTAGATGACGGCGTAGCCCATCAGGAGGAGGGCGATAAGAATGCCCGGGAGAATGCCGGCCATGAACAGCTTGCCGACAGACGCGCCGGAGGCGGTGCCGTAAAGGATGAACGGAATGCTCGGCGGGATGATGACGCCGAGGCCGCCGGCAATCGCCACCAGGGAGACGGCGAACACTTTGTCGTATTTCATATTGACGAGAATCGGGATCGTCATCGAGCCGACCGCGGCCACCGTCGCCGGAGCCGATCCGGAAATGGCGCCGTAAAAGAGGCAGGTGATAACGACGGCGCAGGGCATGCCGGCGGTCATTGCCCCGATAAAATACAGGCAGACTTCAAAAAGCTTTTTGGAAATGCCGCCCCGGGCCATGATGACGCCGGAGAGGACGAACATCGGGATGGCGAGAAGCGGGAACGAGTCGATGCCGCTGATCATCGAGCGGACGATATAGCCGCCGGAGGCGGTGAAGGAATCGTCGAAGGCGCCCGGAATGGCGGCAACCATGGCGAGGGCGGAACTGATCGGCACGGCGAGGGCGAGAAAGATAAAGAACAGAAGAATAATGACGGGTACGCTCATTTTTTGTCCTCCCTTCGGGAAGAGGGCTTCTTGGTGAAACGGTATGTCCAGCTTTTCCGGAGCGATTCATCCGTGGTGTGGCCTGCCTTCAGATCTTCTTCGGCTTCCTCCACGAAATGGGTAATCGCTTCATCCTCGACCGTCTTCGGAACTTCAATGGTCTGGCCGGTGAGCTCCCGATAGATGCGCTGGATGATCCGGACGGCGGCGAGGCCGAAGCCGATAAACGGCGCCGATTGCATCATCCACATGGGTATCTGCGTCGCCGGGCTGAGACGGCCGGTGTCAACCGCCAGTATCATGATGCGGTAGGCGAACGGCATCAGGTAGATAAAGAGGACGGCCTCCAGGAGGAGGGCGATTATCGTCATGCCGAATCCGACTTTCTTCGGCAGGTAATGGATGAGGAGGTCGACCCGGAGACCGAGTTTTTTCCTGGCGCAGTAGGCGATGGAAAGAAAACCGGACCAGATGAACATGTACCTTGTCAGTTCCTCCGACCAGACGAGGGACGACTTCAGGGCGTAGCGGGAAAATACCTGGATTCCCATGATGCCCGCCATGAGGATGAGGAGTACGACGAGAATCAACTCCTCAAAGTTTTCTTCGAGCCAACCCTGTTTCGGCTTGGCTTCTTCGGTGGATGTGGTCATCGAAAAAGTCCTTTCAAAAACTTACGAACGATAGGGCACAATGCCGTGGCTGGCTATTAAATCAAGACCGCGCTTCAGGTCGGCCGGGAAGTCCGTCGTGGTGTTGGCTTCGATGGATATGATGCCCTTGTAGCAGATTTTCTTCAGGGTGTTGAAGAGGGGGGAGTAGTCGTGTCCGTCGTCCACGGCCGGCGGAATGCGCGTCGGGAACGGCGACAGCGGGTTATCGATGTGGACATGCTGGATAAAGTCGGCGTATTCCTCGATGACGGCGATGGAATGCTTTTCCTCCAGGAACCAGCGATAGTCTATGAGCGTTTTCAGGTTCGGAATTCCGGTCTTCTTTGCGTATTCGAAATTCTCCGGAACGCCGAGCCAGCGGGTCGACAGGCTTTTCGCCAGCGGCTCTAGGAGGATGGTGATATTGGCCTGGGCGGCGAGTTCACAAAGGGTGGCGACCATGTCCTCGTTTTTCTTGATGTCGCCGGCCTCGTTCGGACCGGGACGGCTTGAACGGGTCTTGCCGTTGCCGTAGACGTAGTAGCGGGCGCCCATAAGGGCGGTGCGTTCCACCACCTTTTTCAGGAAGTCGACGTAATAGTCCCAATCGAAATCGGGGCTGGCGACGACTTTGTCGAGGGGCAGGGGATTGTCGAACACCTCGGCGGTGAGGCCGCTGTCGCGAAGCTTTTTCGTGGCGTCCTTGAATTCGTTTTCGTCGAAGGCCATGATTTCCTTGATATGCATTTCAATGCAGTCATAGCCGGCGGCGTCGATGGCGTCGATGTCTTTCGCGAAGCCAAAGTAGGAAAGTCTCATTCTCATACGGGTTGTCTCCTTGGTTGTCGAAGCTTTTGAAGGTCGATTGGCGGTCAAAAGCGTTCCGTCACCGCCGCGTCGCATGGCGGAAACAGGGGAATCCCGCCGGTCGAACCTTGCCAGGGAATGACCGGCGGGAGCGGACGCCGAACGGTGACATCGCCCCGAACTGTCAGGAGCGTTTGTTGCCGTCGGCGTTTCAGTCGTTGGTGAGGATGATCTTGATGTCCTTGCTTTCGCCCTTGGCGATGAGTTCGAAATGCTTGCCGCCTTCGCTCATCGGGTAGACGCCGGTGATGATCTTGGCCACGTCCATCTTCCCGGAGGCGATGAGTTCGAGGCCTTCTTCCATTTCCGTCGTATACATGTAGCTGCACTGAAAGGTGATTTCCTTGCAGACGGCGTGTTTGTAGTCAAATTCGAAAACCGGAACCGCCAATCCGATCCAGACCACCGTGCCGCCGCAACGGACGATTTCGACGCCGTCATTCACCGTCGCCGGCGCGCCGACCGCGTCGAAGACGACGTCGACGCCGCCCTCGTCCGTCATTTCGGCTATGATTTTGGCGACGTTGTCGTTTTTCGAATTGATAACGTGGGTGGCGCCGCAGTCTTTGGCCATCTGGAGGCGGGAGTCGACGACGTCGATGGCGATGATGCGGGCGGCCTCGCGGGCGCGGAGAACCTGCATGGCGAGAAGGCCGATGGGGCCGGCGCCGTAGACGGCGACGGTCTTGCCGGCGATGTCCTTCACGTGCTTGACAGCGCGAAGGGAGATGGAGAGGGGTTCAATCAGGGCCGCTTCGTTAAAGGAAACGTGGTCCGGCAGGGGCATAATCTTCTTGGCCGGGGCGATGACGAAGTCGGCCATGGCGCCGGGATAGGGGCCGTATTTCGGCATGGTGGTGCCGATGATGGCCCGGTTCATGCAGACGTTCCCGAGGCCGTCCTGGCAGTCGCGGCAGGTTTCGCAGAACAGACAGGTGACGGTACCGAC
The DNA here is from genome assembly GCA_021201355.1 of Planctomycetaceae bacterium. Lineage (GTDB taxonomy): Bacteria > Planctomycetota > SZUA-567 > SZUA-567 > SZUA-567 > JAJBSZ01. The sequence continues at coordinate 4,917 of JAJQFC010000371.1, forward strand.
GCGCTGGCCGACCTGAAGGCCGGTGACGCCGGGACCGAGTTTCTCGATAACGCCTGAGAATTCGTGGCCCATGATAAGGCCGGGCGTGCGCATGGCCGACCCGCCCTTGTAACCGCCCGAATCCGACCCGCAGATGGAGACCGCCTTGACCTGAATCCGCACCTCGCCCTCTTTGGGTTCAGGCGTGGGCACATCTTGATACTGCATGTCCCTGGGACCGACAAAGACCAATGCTTTCATGGCAGAATCTCCTCATTTTGAGTGGTAGGTGGTTGACGTGGCGGAACGGTATTGGCCTGGTTCGGCCGTGGCCGGGATGCGTTTCCGACGCGGCCTCGCGGCCCGGAACCGACACCGGCCTGGTGTGGCACTCTTCATGTTACGCGTTCATGAACAACTGAACCTTTATTTCGTTGTTGCCGGGGCTGCACAGGAGATCAAACGCTTTCTTCCCTTCATCGAGGGAGAAAGCGGACGTCACCAGGTCATCCACCCGAATCGCGCCGGCGGCGAGGATGTCGGCCGCCTCCCGCATTTCGGTCGTGAACATATAACTTCCGTACAGCTTCGTTCCCCGGCCGACAATGCACATCGGGTCGAACTCGACCGTCTCATGCATGAGGGCGACAAGGACGACGGCTCCGCCGTTTCGGACCAGGTCGAAGGCCTGGCAGAACGAACTGCCGACGCCGGCGGCGACAATGACGCGGTCGGCGCCGAGGCAATCGGTATATTCCCGCACCGCCGTCACCGGATCGGACTCCGTAGCATTGACAGCGAGGCTGGCGCCGAACTCCACCGCCTTTTCAAGGCGCAGCGGCATGACGTCGACGGCGACGACCCGGGGCACGCCAAGGCTTTTCAGGAACTTGATGGTCAAGAGGCCAATCGGACCGGCGCCGAGGACGACGACCGTTTCCTCGCCCTCTTCGCGGCCGCATTTGGCGCATGCCAGACAGACGGCCATCGGCTCCAGGAGGGCGCCGTCCGCGAAGGAAACCGCGTCCGGGAGGGGCATGACGGCACTTTCACGAATTGTCATGTATTCCCGCATGGCGCCGTCCGTCTGGACACCGCCGATGGCGGTCCCGAGACTCTTCCGGTGGCCGCAGAGGTTTACTTCGCCGCGGCGGCAGTGGTAGCATTCGCCGCAATACAGCATCGGATTCACGGTAACGCGCTGACCGACAGTGAAACGCGTCGCATTCGGTCCGAGGGCGGTGACGACTCCGGAAAGTTCGTGACCGAGCACCAGGGGCGGACGGAAGCGATCGGTGGAGTGCCGATACGCCCCGAGATCCGATCCGCAAATAGAGACAGACCTGACGGCTATTTGCACCTCGCCGTCGCCCGGCTCCGGTCGCGGCCGTTCTTCAATGCCGATTAGCCCGGTGCCCCGGTAGACTAACGCTTTCATAATGCTCGCGGTGGTCATTGAACGCTCCAGGGTACGATTCGAGTGTGCGATTCGGCCGGTTGGGCAGCCGGTTCGCCACAGGACGATTTGACAATAAAACGGTATCCGGGACGGCGGCGGTTCGCCGTCCCGGATGGCGATGACGGGTTAGATCAGGTCGGCCAGGCCACGGTGTAGATATGGCGGCCGCCTTCGACCATGGGGCCCTTGAGAAGCGCTTCGACTTCTTCCTTCGGGCGCTGGCTCATGAACTCGATGGGCGGCAATTTGCCGACCGGGCAGGCGGCGAGGATGTCGTTGTGAAGTTTGACGAGGTAATCGCAGACCCGTTCGATGGAAGCCTTGGCTTTTTTCGGGTCGGCGTCCTTTGCGTGGCCGAGTACGCCTTCCGGCGCGGTGTGGCATTCGATGCCGGCGTTGCCGATGACGCAGTGGCCGGGAATCGGGTAACCGTAGATGTCGCCGCCGCGGTCGACGTGGAACGGGGGCAGAATGCCCTTGATGTCGGTGTTTTCCGCTTCGGCCTGATCGCAGAATTCCGGGAACAGGGCGAGGGAAATGGACTGCTCGGCTTCGCAGGCGTGCTGGAACGGGCGATCATAGGGTCCGCCGTGTTTCTTGTCCATAAGCGTTTCCGCCATGACGCGCGGGATGTCGACGAAGTAGAACATGGCCGGCACCTGGTACTTCTTGCCCCATTCCTGGATGGCGACGGGGAGGGAATATTCCTGGCCGTGCATGGAGATGAAGATCTGTTTCCGGAAGCCGGTGTTCCACAGGCCGGTCATGATGGCCCGGAGGTAGTCGATAAACACGGAATCCGGGAGAGGCACGGTGAGGGGCTGGCCGATATGGTGGAACGGGTGGCTGCCGTACCAAATCGGCGACGCGATGGTGGCGCCGGTCTTCCGCGCGACCATTTCCGCCATCCTGGTGCAGATGAAGGTGTCTTCGCCGATGGGGCCGGCGTTCCCGTGGTTTTCCGTCGAGCCGACGGGGATGATGATGATGTCGTTTTTCTTCAGCTTCTCTTCCACGTCCTTCTTGGTCATGGTGTGGTAGTAAAGCTTTTCTTCCGATTCGATGGCGCCCTTGTTCGGGAAGGTCCAGTCGTTTTTCGGGACGTCGAGTTCCATTGTATGTCTCCTTGACTTCGGTTGGTTTTTCGTATCATCCGGGCAGTACAGGTAAAACTACAGGCGCGTTGCTATTTCCGGTGGCTGGCGAGCTGCGGGGCGTAGATCCAGACGAATTCCAGATCTTCGTCGCCGGTGTTGACGATCTCGTGGTTGCCGCCCGGGGGGTTGTAGACGCATATGCCGGGCTTCAGTTCGATGGTTTCGGCGTCGGTGATGAACTGACCCTTGCCCTTCATAAAGTACATGACTTCCTCTTCGGTTTCGTGCTTGTGGAGCGGAACTTCCCCGCCCGGATGGGTCTTGTTGACGCCCATGGCCAGGTTCTTGGAGCCGCAGACCTTTTCCGAAACAAGAATCCAGCTCGTGCGCGGCGGGTCCCGCCGTTCGCCCTTGACGTCCTTGATGTCGACCCAAACCAGTTTGGACATTGTGTTCTCCTTGGAAGAATGGTGACGGTTCTAAAAAATCCTCTAAAAATTACCTTATTAGATTCGCGTTCGCTATTTTCGGAGTCGGAGCGACGCGCCAGCCTGCTCGAGAAGTTCGTCAATCGCCTTGACCGCGTTGTCGTCGAGGTTGACGCCCTCCTGCCGGCTCTGGCGTTCGCGCTTTTGTTCAATTTCGCCGGGAAGGTAAATTTCGTCGAAGCCCTTCGCTTTCTTGAGACCCTTCATCCGGGCGATGTAGCCTTGCACCAATCCTTTGAAGGCGTCCAGCGGCATGAAGCTTTCAATGTTAAAGACGGTCAGGGCGGCGCCGACGCCGGTGGAACCTTCGGGCGCGTGGAAGCTTTTCAAGTCCGTCGCGTAGCGGGAACCGGACAGGAGGCCGGAGAAGATGTCGACGAACAGGGCAATAGCCGAACCCTTCGGACCGCCCATCGGCAGGAGACAGCCCTTGAGGGCGGCGTTCGGATCGGTGGTGAAGTTGCCGTCCGCGTCCATGGCCCAGTTGTCCGGGATGGATTCGCCGTTCCGGGCCGCTTTCCTGATTTTTCCCCGCGCCACGACGCTCGACGCCATGTCGGCGGAGAACAGGGTGTCCGAGCCGGTATAAATCGCCATGGCTATCGGGTTGGTGCCGAGGAACGGTTCCGACCCGCCCCAGGGGGACATCGCCGGCGCGGCGTTGCAGCTCATGAGGGCGATCATGCCTTCACGGGCGGCGGCTTCCGTATAACAGGCGAGGGATCCGACATTATTGGTATTGCGGATAAGGACGGACGCGACGCCGTTCGCTTTCGCTTTTTTGACAGCCGTTTCCACCGCCAGCTTGCCGGCGATGGCGCCGAGGCCGTCGCCGCCGTCGACAATGGCGGTGCCGCCCTTGTCTTCAAGGAGGGTGGCCTTGGTCGGAAGCGGCAGTTGGCCCGCGTCGACGCGTTTCCGGATGGGGCTGAGGAGATAGGTGCCGTGGGTGGTGATGCCCCGGGAGTCGGCCATGACCATGGAGTCGGCCACGGTGGCGGCGCCGTCATCCGTTTCGCCGCAGGCTTTCAGGATAATGACGGCGGCTTCGCGGAGCGTCGCGGTGTCGATTTTCATGATGTAGTCCCTATTCTTCTTCGACCAGACCGGCTTTTTCGAAAAGCGGACCGAACTTGTTGAATTCGACGCTGGAGACGCCGCTCGCCAATGTTTTGGCCTTGCCGTCCTCCTTGCTGACGCGCTCTTCGGTTTTCTTGAGAACGTCCTCGATTTCGGCCAGCTTGACCGCGACTATGCCGTCGTCGTCTCCGACGATGAGGTCGCCCGGTTCGATATGGCAGCCGCCGAAGAATATCGGATAGTTGATAAGACCGAGAGTGCCCTTGCCGGTGCCGCGAATGCAGAGGCCGGTGGAGAAAATCGGGAAGCCGGCCTCAATTATTTCGGCGCTGTCCCGGATGCAGCCTTCAATGGCGAGACCGCCGACCTTACGGGCGAGGGCGCTCGTCGCCATGAGGTCTCCGAAATAGCCGTAGTCCTCGGCGCCGGCGGTGGTGGCGACGATGACGTCGCCGGGCTGGGCCCGTTCGAGCGCTTTATGAAGCATCATATTGTCGCCGGGGGCGCACTGGCAGGTAAAGGCGGGACCGCAGATCCGGAGGCCCTTGGCGATGGGTTTAATCCGGTAGTCGATGTAGCCCTTGCGGCCGGACGCTTCGTGGATGGTGGCGCTGGCGTGTTTCCTGAACGCTTCCACAAGCTTCGGGTCAGGGCGCTGGATTTTCGTTCTGACATGTATCATGGCGTGCCTTTTCAATTTGATTGAGGAATCCATCAATAATGTAAAAGAAAAAGATGGGCGGCGGAGCGGAACGGAGACAGGATAGTGCCGCTCCGCCATCTGCCCGGATGCACGCGTTAGACGTACTTCGTATAGACGACCTTGTACTGGGTGAAGAAATCCTTGTTCGTTTTGCCCTTGGAGAACTGGCCGATACCGGACTGCTTGACGCCGCCGAAGGGCATGGTGCCGTCGGTGACGGTGCCGTGGTTGATGTGGACCATGCCGGATTCGATTTCCTGGACAAAGTAGTAAATCTTGTCGAGGTCGTCGGTGAAGATGGACGAAGCGAGGCCGTACTTGGTGTCGTTCGCCATGGCGACGGCTTCCTCGAAGGTCTTGGCCCGGAGGACGACGAGGACTGGCCCGAAGATTTCGTCAATCGCCACCTTCATTTTCGGCGTGACGCCGGTGATGAGGGTCGGCTCAATCCAGCAGCCCTTGTCGTAGATGCCGCCGGTGAGTTGTTTGCCGCCGACGGCGATGGTGGCGCCTTCGTCGCGGGCCGACTGGATGTAGCCCAAGATGTCTTCGCAAGCCTTCTGGTTCATGACCGGGCCGATGGTCACTTTCGGGTCCATGCCGTCGCCCATGACGAACTTGGTGGTCTCTTCGGCCAGGTATTTTTCGAATTCGTCGGCCTGTTCCTCGAGGACGATAACGCGGCTAATCGAGGTGCAGCGCTGTCCGGCGAGGGCGTATGCGGCGCCGGCCAGTTGCTTGGCGGCCGAGGCGAGCTTCGAGTAGTTGGCGACGACGGACGGGTTCTTGCCGCCCATTTCCAACTGGACCTTCGTAAAGTTCTTGGCGGCGGTTTCGTTGATGCGCTGGCCGACGGCGGTGGAACCGGTGAAGGTGATGCCGCGAACGAGCGGGTTCGAGGAAATGGCGTCCCCCATGACGGAACCCTTGCCGATGACCATGTTGACGACGCCGGCGGGAAGACCGGCCTGTTCGAACAGTTCCATAATCATGACGCCGCAGTGGGGCGTCTCGAACGCCGGCTTGAAGATGACGGTATTGCCGCAGACGAGGGCGGGCATGATTTTCCGGAGCGGGGTGAGGAACGGGAAGTTCCACGGCGCGATGGCGGCGACGACGCCAAGCGGCACGCGCTGCGCGACAGACATGACGCCCGGCCGGTCCGACGGCATGGTGATGCCCTCGAGGCGGGTGCCTTCGCCCATGAAGTAGCGGCATTCAACCACGCCGCGGGTCGGTTCGCCGAGGGCTTCCTTCAAGGTCTTGCCCTGTTCCCTGGTAAGCATTTCGCCGATTTTCTGCTTGTTCGCGTCGAGGAGTTCGATGAACTTGTTGATGATTTTTTCCCGTTCGCCGACGAGCATCTTGCTCCAGACCTTGAAGGCGCGCTGGCAGCTGTCGATGGCGGTGTCCACGTCCTGCTTGGCGGAAAGGGGATATTCGCCGATGACGTCGTCGCGGTTGGCCGGGTTGATGTTTTTGTAATACTCATTGGTGGTGGGGGCGACCCATTTGCCATCGATGAAATTCATGTACTTTTTCACGTCTGCCATCTCGAATACTCCTTCTGTCTGGAATTCGTCCACCAGGACGACTGAATAAACATAAACCTGCGAATAGGCACTTCGCGCGCGCTCTGTCGCGTCGTGGCGGCGCGCCAGGGGTGCAACGGATGTTGGGCTTGTTTCGAGTGAAATGATGCCGAGGTAAAGAGTCGTTGGGTGACTGTTATGACCCGTGAGTCGGCGCTGCTTTGGGTATCTCGTCAGTATAGTCGAAGCTTTCAACTTGTACCAATGACAAAAATCTATAACAGGTATGGCCAAAAGCTATAGCTTAAAAACTTACCGCCCAACCATTACATTGACCGCCATAATTTACCGTCAGGCCGTTCGGTTTCGCGTTGTTTTTCTCTTCGACATTTGAAGTATACACGCCGCGCGGCCTCCAGGCCAATGAGATAAACCTATTCAAGTATGACAAAAAACTATGGATTTGCCGCCGCACGCTTGCGCGGCGTCACGTGGCCTGATACGATGGAAATACGGAAAAAGCGAGGCGGGGCGGCATAAACGGGCCAGGCGGGTCGTCTTCAACCAGTGCCCGCGTTACAAAAAAGCGGTTTTTCCGGGACTTTCGACGCTCGAATGACATTATGGAACGCTTTCGGGACAGCGTCGCCGTCACGGCGAGGGGAGCGGCATGGACTTCAAATCTTTACACTACGTCATGGCCGTGGCGGAAAACGGCAGCATCTCGTCCGCAGCGAAAAAGCTAGGCATTTCCCAGCCGTCCTTAACGAATTATCTCCGGAACCTTTCGAACGGCCTCGGCGTCGAGTTGTTCGAGCGGGGAAAAAACGGGTATGTTCCGACCTATGCCGGCGAACGGTACATCGCCTACGCCAGGCAAATCGAAAGCATCGCCGGCGAGCTGGAAAACGTCGCGCCGAAGGAGGCCGACCGCTTTCTCCGGGTGACCTGTCCGCCGTTCGAAGGCAGTTATATTCACCCGTTCGCCATCCGCCAGTTCCGTCTCGCCCACCCGAACGTCAACCTTATGATGATTGAGTCGAACGACACGGCGGAACTGCTCCGAAGCGGCCAGGCCGATCTTGCCGTAACGACGTTCGTGCTTCCCGGGAACGAGTTTTTTCAGGTGCCGCTCATGCGGGATGAGATACTCCTCGTCACCGCCGGCGACCATCCGGTCTCAGAACACGCCATCTACCGGGAAGGCTGTTTTCGCCCATGGGTCGACATCAACCTCGTGAGCGGCGACTCGTTTATCCGCCTTTTTCCGTACCAGCGTACCCGTGTCCTGTCGGACGAACTTCTGGCCCGGGAAAAAATCGAACCGAAAATCCTCATGCAGACGCGGAGCGTCCTCACCGCCATCCGCGTCGCCGCCACCGGCGCCGGCGTCAGCTTCGCACCGGCGACCGGAACGCGGCACTACCGTTTTTCCGAATCGCCGTCCTTTTATTCAATAGGCGATCCGGTGGTGATGGACGTATATCTGACCCGGCTCAAAAATGTCCGTCCGGACGAGCCGACGGAACATTTTACCAGGCTGTTATTGGATTTCGCCCGATAGGGAATTTCAAATACGGAGCGGGAAAGGATTAGGAAGGAACCGGCGGGTATGGATTTCAGGGAATTGGAATACTTTTCCGCCATGGCGGCGGAAGGCAACCTGTCGCGGGCGGCGGACAAGCTTATCGTCAGCCAATCGACCTTGTCGAAAACGCTCGGGCGCCTCGAGGAGAAAACCGGTTGCCCGCTGTTCGCCCGCGTCCAGCACGGGCTGCACCTCACCGAAGCCGGAGAAAAGTTCCTTGAAGTCACCAACCGGCTTTTACGGCTGAAGCGCGAGATGGACGCCGAGCTCGGCGCCATTGCCCAGGGCGTAGCCGGCCGCATCCATTTCGGCATTTCCTATACCTTCAGTAAGACTCTGGTGCCGAAAGTGCTTCCGATCTTCAGCCAGGACAACCCGCAGGTGGAGGTGATTATCCACACCGAAACATCGGCCCTTCTCGAGGAAATGCTCCTGAGCGGCGATCTCGATGTCGCGGTTATTGTCGAGACGACGCGAAAGCGTGCCCTCGCCTACGAGGTGCTGTTCCACGAGGAAATCCTCCTCGCCCTTTCGCCGGAAAACCCGCTGTGCGACAAGGGGGTGGACCGCGAGGACGGCGAATATCCCTACCTGGCGCCGGCCGACCTCGGCGAAGCGCGGTTTATTCTTTCCCAGGAACACATGCGCCTCCGCGACTCGGCGGAAGCGTTTTTCGCGGCCGAAAACATGGTACCGGACATCGCCGTCACGACGGCGAGCGTTTCCACCGCCATCCACCTCGCCTCACACAATGTCGGCGCGGCTTTTGTGCCGTTCTCGTACACCTTATCCCCGATTGATCCGCCGGCGCCGAGGTTTTTCACCACGGCGCCGACACTGCCAGTGTGGAAGGTCAGCATAGTCCGGAAACGGCACAACGCCAAAATGCCGCTACTAAACAGCTTTATAAAGTCGTTTAAAAGCGCGATGTAATCAGGAAATAACGACCTATCGCCTTATGCGGATGTCGCCATAGTCATACGCATCCGAAGAAAAGGGCTGTAACAATCACCCGTCCGGGCGGCGCGGTCGTTATCCGCCAGCCAATAGCCGTCGTGGCGGATAAGGACGCTGGCCGAACCGACGCGCCTGGCCCTGTCGGTGGCTTCATCGGCGAATTCCAGCGCCGCCTTTCGGTGCGGCTCGGCAATCCGAAGACCCTGGATGCCGAGGGCAACCGGCATGGTGCGGAGGAAATCGTCCGCGTTGTTGGCGGCGAACGGCAGACAGACCGCGTTCCGTCCGGTGTTCCGGAAGGCAAGATTCATGGCCATGACCTGGTCGCGGCCGCCGTCGCCGGGTTCGGTGAGGACGCCGTACAGTTCGGTGTCGTGATTGATATGGTAGTAGCGGTAGAGTCCGGAGAGCTGGCGGGCGGTGATTTGGCCCGGCGCGGATTCCCGGCCGGAGTCGAGGCTCGCGAAGGTGAGACGCGACCCGAACCGCTGTCCAAGCACCCGGCTGACAAGGCCCATTTCCCCCATGGCGATGCCGATGACCGGCTTCGGGCAGCGGGTCATGGCTTCGAAGACGCGGAGGTTGTCGGCCGGCCGGTGGGCGGTGACGGCGAATTTGACCCAGTCCGCCTTGGTGGCGGTGAGGGCGGATATGCGGTAATCAAGGTCGGACGGTGTGCCGCTGAAATCGTGCATACTGATAACGAGTTTGCTCGGACCGAAGCCGCGGAGGCTCTCCATATCGCTCGCCTCGCAGTCGACATATTCGACGCCGGCCTGAATGGAACGCCGAAGGATGTCGCGGCGACGGGCGTAGCCGCCACGGAAGCCGCCGCCTTCATTGACGGAACGGCAGGTGGCCATGACCGGGCGGTCGCAGGCGGCAATTATCTCTTCCACCATCGCCGGTTCCTCGAGGATGTCGAGGCGGAGCTCGTACAGGTCGGCCGGTTCGGAGGAAGCCTGGCGGGCGAGGGCAATCATTTCCTGGTTGGTTTTGGCGCTGAGGGGGATACAAATCATCTGGATTCCATCCTTCTTTCCAAAAACGGCACAAGCGAAAAGCAACGAGTAATAGTTCCTTAAGGGCAATAAAAAAACTTCCGCCTCGAGGCGGAAGTTTTAAAGGGTTTGAGTCGACATTCCAAAAAGTTCTGTGCGTCGCGTTCCGGTCTACCGGAAGGACTGTCGAGTCAAACCCACCGTAAAGTAATACCAGCACACCATCGACTTCATGAAAAACCTGTCATAAAACCGCCCTTCGAGGCGGCATGAAAAATCGTATAAGTAACACCGACACGCGATTCACTATACCGGTCAATCGACATAACGCAAGAAAAAATTCACTTTTTTCTTCACTCGCCGCGTCCGCCCGTTCGCGGCCTTGGACGTCGGCCCGACAGTGAAAACTATACGCTACACGGCGTTATCCCTTCTAAAAAAAGGAAAATTCGCGGCGTAACGATGCCTCGTCCATCATCGGGCGGAGGGCGGTCATGTCGCGACACGGGGCAGTAATTACCTTGTCCCGGTCCGGCCCGTCTGATACACTTCCTCGATTACCGCGCCTAATATCGCTTTTGCCGGAACGCCCGGGGCGTTCCGGCGCTATCGCCGCAGCGGCGACGCACCGTAAAAATCCGATGAAGCGAGGCGTTCGACCGGGAGTCTGTTTCACATGATTGAAAACAACTATACGTTCTACAAGAAAATCCGCATCCGCATCCAGAACGCCTTTCCGTTTATCGGCCGGCGGAAAGGCGCGCTGTCCAGCCTGAAGATTCGGCACTTCACGAAACGCCTGGCCGAACGGAAACGCGTCCTTGACGACCACGCCGCCGGTCACGACACGCCGCTCCTCTTCAACGTGGTGGAAGTGGAGACGGTCAACCGGTGCAACGGCGAATGCCAGTTCTGCCCGGTCAACAAGAACCGGGACCCGCGTACTACCCGGCGAATGGACGATGCCCTTTTCGAGAAAATCATTGCCGAACTGGCCGCTATCGAGTACTCCGGCCTTATCCACCTCTATTCGAACAACGAGCCGTTCCTCGACCGGCGGATTCCCGACTTTGCCCGGACGGCCCGCGCCAAACTCCCCAAAGCGAGGATCGGCTTGTCCACAAACGGTCTCATCATGACGCGGGACCAGTACCGCGCCACCATCGACTCCCTGGATTTCCTTACGGTGAACAACTACTGTGACGACTATCAACTACTCGACAGCCATAAACAAATCGAGGAATGGACGCGCGAGCGGGACGACTGGTTTCAGAAAACCAAAATAACCATACGGAACAAAAAAGAATTCCTGACCACCCGCGGCGGCGGCGCTCCGAACCGCGACGGCGGCATCAACCGTACCCTGTCCTGCGGCTGTCATCTGCCGTCGCACCAGCTCATTATCCGCCCGGACGGCAAGCTGAGCATCTGCTGCAACGACGCCACCGGCCAAACCACGGTGGGCGACGTCAGCCAAAAGGGCCTTGTCGAATCCTGGAACAATCCGGAATACACCGCGCTCCGATACAGAATTCTCGAGGACCGAAATATCCTGCCGCCCTGCCGGGAATGCGATACCCTGGCGGGAAGGCTGTAATGAACCGATGCAGCCGGATCATCCCCGATCTCGCCGCCGTCTAGTACGTCGAATCCGGCTTTCGGCGTATTTTCCGTCCAGAAACACCGGGCGAGAAATAGGCTTGGCTTCCTTGTTTCCGACCGACACTACCGGATATGAATAGCTTGCATCCTGAGTGACGATTCTGCCGGCGCTGGCGGTGGTCCGCTACCGGTCCGCCGGCGCTCCGCCGGCGCCCATCGCTTCGTATTTCTTGTCTATATCGGGCCAGGCCACGCCAACTTCGATTTTTATGCCAAGCAATATCATCTGGTAAAGGCTCTGGCAGAAGCGTTCGACAGCCAGGCGCCGGGCTTCTTTCATGCCGAAAACAGGGGGCGGCGAGGATGTTTCGCCGGGGACGGACATTTCCGTTCTGGCGGAAAAGGTCGGGGAGGGCATTTCACCGAACACGTCGGCGTAGGGATTGGTGTCGGCGGATTGCTCCTGGACGGATTCGGCGCTGCTTCGCGGATTGCGGATTCCGGCGTAAAACTCGGAATACGACAGATCCTGGAGGTTTTTGGTCCGACGAAGGTATTCGACGCTGACGTCGAAAAATTGGGTAATCTGCTCCAGCCGGGCTTCGTCCGGAGTGCGCATGCCGCGTTCCCACGGCGACCATTGCTGGGGTGAGACGCCGAAACTTTCGGCGCAGCGCTTGCCGGAACCACGGCCCTGGAATTTCTTCATTCGTTCGATTTTTATATTATTGGCGATTGCTTCGCGGAGTTCGTTCGGGATTTTGCCCATGCTTTGCCCTCACTGTGCGGCGCCCGGGCCCCGTAACAAAAAGGGGGTAGCGGGCACTTTCGTTGTGGGCGAACGGGGCTCTCACCTCCCCAAGGACACACAACACCCGCCGCCCCCAAATACGGCGACGAGTTCATGCCGCCGCAGGAATGTGCCGGCGGTGTCCGGCCTGCTCGCGCCGGCCGGATGTGTATGTCCTTGGCTTGGTCGTGGTGTAGGGTTGCGGGAGTTATCGCGATTGTGGACCGAAGGGATACCTCCGACAGCCCTACTTCCAATACTGATGTGAGAGCAGTCGTTCGCCTCGACCATGAACCAGAAATAACTACATATCCAAAAAAGACTCCATTCCCTAAGATCCCATTGGCGCATCCGCTCTTCCGAAATGGTGCGCCGATCACGAACGAATCAGTGAAAAAGCAACGATACAATCGGCCAGCGACCTCATTACAGCCTGGAGGCGGTTTCATAAGGCGGTCCGGGCGCCAAAATGTCGGTAAAACCGCCTCCGCGGGAATCAAAACCGGTTTATGAAGCCACCTCTCATGCTCTGTTCACCATCTCCGATTTCCCGTTCCCTCATGGGAGGACATCGGATTTTCCTCCTGCGCAAATCCAGGTTCAGGACACCGGGCTTTTCGCGCGAGAGGCGACGACGCCTACCGGCGTTCAGGCAGGTGCCGCATAATCAAGAGTTAGCTGGGTGAGAGCAGAGCCTGAACTGCTTCATTGCCGGATTCAACACCCAGAAATTTTATGCGTTAAATTTTTGAAATTTAACTTTAGACGCGTGGAAACACTATAGAGGCAGTTTACCATTTTCATGTCCCGAAAGCAACAACCATACTGACGAATGTTACAAAGTATCGGTTTTTCGGTGATATTTACGATAATGGCGCCGGTCGGCGTTTTTTTTGGAAAACAATCAGGTGTGATCTTCTACCGTGAAATACGCCGCTTAAAATTGCGCCGAAGCCGTCAGGGCCACCCGATGGCCGCCGTCGCCTGCCATCACGGTATAGCCGTACGACGCTCCGATATCCAGCCGGCTGTGGCGATACTGAATTCCGGCACCGACGGAAAACCCGCTGTGACTATTGTTCCGGCCGACGACGGGAATGGCCATGCCGCCGGGTGGATCGTAACGGTACACGTTGCCACGGGGCCCGCGTGCGTCAAAGTTGTACGTGTATCCGCCTTTGACTCGGACATCGAACCGGTGTTCCGGATTGATTCGGTAGGTGTAGGCGGCATGGAGTTCGACCGGAATAAAGGCGGTATCGGATCTCATCCGGCCAACGTGGTGTTCGGCGTTGCCGGAGCGATACCCGGTATGGGCGCTCGATCGGGCGCCGATGTAACCAAAACCAACAACCGGCGACAGGCTGACGTTTTCGGCCGGCTTATATTCATATCCGACCTTGCCGCCAATCTGCCAGGTGGTGGTCGAGAAATCCTGCCTGTCCCATTCGTTGTTCCGATACTCTCCCAAATCGTTGTTTGAAAAGGCCCAATTGGCGACGATGGTGCCGAACAGGCCGGAATGATGGCGGTACCCGGCATAGAGGGTGACGGCGTGCCTCCCGTTATGCGAATCGTGGGCGGTGGCGGCCTTGTCTACGTACTTGCCTGTCGTGAACGAATAGGATGCGCCGAAAACGCCATTCCGGATCGCCCGATCATACCCGAGGGTAACTCCGTACGCGTTGTATCGGTATCCGGGAAAACCTTTTCGGCCGGCGGCATTGTCCCATTCACCGGCAGCGCCGGCCCATATCCGGTTAAGGGCGCTGGCGTTCAGGAGGGTGGCGGCATGGGCGGCGTCGGAGCCGGTGACGACGGCAAGCTCGGCCAGGACCGAGCAGTACCTGAAGGCGCGGTCGAACGCCGCGTTCGCCGCGTCGTGGCTGGCGCGCATGCCGATATGGATGACATTGCCGACCCTGGCGGCATGTGCCGTCATGGGGGCGGTGGGACCGGGCGAGGCGAGATTTGCGGCGATGTCGTGGTTCGGGTCGTTCGGGAGGTCTTGACGTATCGGAACGGAGCCATCCGACGCAGCGTCATCCATACCGGCGGCGACTGTCCTGGAGAGCGCCCCGGAAACGCCCGGTTCGTGTATGTGCCACGCGGTTTCTTCGTCTTCGCGCCACCCGGCGTCGGGAAGACTGGCGATGGCGATCGTTCCGTCCACGCCGTCACCGGAATGAATTCCGGCGCACGCGACAATTTCCTCGTTGTCATCGCCGCCGTCGCCGCTGGTTGACGGGTCGGAAAGGGTGTCGTTGCCGCCATGGGGCCTGGACGTGAGTGGACTCGAAGCGGTCCAGTACCTGACCGCATTGTCCTTATCCTGACCGAGAGGCGTCGCGCCGTAAAAGTGATGCACGCCGTCCAGGCCGATGGTGCCGTTGACAATAACCGTCTCGGCCCGGAGTTTGTCCTGAAGGGCACGGAGGGACGCGCCGTCCATACCGTCGGTGGCCGTGGCGCCGGTCGCGTTCGGGTGCGGCGGACCGGCGTCCGCCGCCAGCCCGGATACGGTTCCACCTGGAAAAACGCACATCGCGGCAAGCACGACGGCGAAGATTTCCTTCATGATGTCCCGCTCCTTCACAGGCGGTTTCTTTGATATAATGCGTTTTATATCATGATTTAACCTCACGTGTCATCGATGTACCGCGCCGTGGCATTGCTTTTTCCCTGGCAGTACTCCGGGAACGCGAGGCATCGAATGAGACGTACTTGCGGGCCACCTTTTTTCCTTAACGCCAGTTTACTCCACAGTAGCGGAAATCCCTCATTGCCGCAACCTTCGACCGGACCGATCAGATGCCGGAAGCGGCGTCCGCCAGCCAAGGATAAAATGGTGTTTCAGGTCAGATATAAAAAAATCCGCAACCCCGAAGGTTACGGATTTCGTTACAGAAGAGGCCCATCCTATGACCCGTCAATGCCGGGATACGGTTAGAAAATAATCCATGGGAGGAAAACCGGTATATACACGTACAGGAAAAAGGCGACCATCAACCCGATGAGGTACGGGATGACGGCTTTGGAAATTTTTTCTATAGGAAGCCCGGTAACGCTGGACGCGACGAAGAGGTTGATGGCGACGGGCGGGGTTATCATCCCGATGGTAATGCCGACGGTGAAGAGA
>JAJQFC010000182.1 GCA_021201355.1 Planctomycetaceae bacterium
TCCCGGCCATGGCCCGGTGGGCGGCCTCCGCGCCGCCGGTTATTCCGCCGACATGGATTATGACGGGCGGTCGATGAAGTCGCAACTGCGGACCGCGAACAAACGCGAAGCCATGTGCTGCCTCATCCTCGGCGAAGAGGAACTGGAACGGGGCGAAATCGTCGTCAAGGATATGGGAGAGAACGGCGTCCAGCAGTCCGTGAGCCTGTTCGACTGCATGGACGCGGTGAAAAAAGTCCTCACCTGGGGCGCGTAGGGTTCGCGCCGCGATTCGGCCCGGTTCCCGGCTGTCGGCTTTCCGATAAAGGAAAATGGACTGTGACAGTTCCTGCGAAGTTCCATATGCCAGTCTCCGCCGCGGCGCGGCTCTGCCTGGTCGCCGCCGCGCTGTTTCTCTTTCTCGCCAACCGCGTCGCCGGCGCGGCGGAAATCGCCTCCGCGCCGCTCCTCGTCGCCGGTCCGGACGGAGTCGTCGCCGGCGGCTACCAACTGACCGGCGGCGACGGCGGCGAATTCGAACTCCTTGCCCTCGACCCGGACAGCCGCCAGGCCTTCAGCCTCGGACGGTTCAACGGCCTCCTGGCCGGGGTCGCCGTTCGCGGCCGGGGCGACTGCCTGGCCGTGACGCGGGACGGGGCGCTCGGCGCCTACGGGGAAGCGCCGGAAAGCCTGGCGCTGCCGGATGGCCGCTGGAACATGCTGGCGTTGACGCTGCGGGACGGGGAGCCGGTCGCCCTCCACCAGGACGGTGACGGACTCGTACTCGCCGTGCCGGACGGGGAACGGTCGTGGAAAACCCTGGCCGGGACGATTCGGCAAACGGCGGCGGTGCGGAACGCCGTCCTCCTCGTCCATGACGGCCGCCTCCACCTGTTCTGGAACAACCACTCGGACGACCTGTCGGAAGGCGTCCTGCGGCAGGCCGTCTACCGTGACGGCGGCTGGGTTATCCGTCCGCCCCTCGCCATCGGCGAAGCCGCCTCGGTGTCGGTGTCGGTGGACGGCGCCGGCCTCCGCCTCGTCGCCCTCGTCCCGGATCCGCTCGGCTTCGGGCCGCCGGCGGTGAAGTCGTACCGCCTCGCCGACGGGGAATGGCAGGGCGTCCGCCTGCCCGAGGCGGTGTCGCGGCTGGTGGAGGAGTCGTTCGCCTTCGCCGCCGCCGCCGGGCCGGGCGGCGCGGTCTGGCTCGCCACCGGAACCTCGGGGGCGTCGGTCCTGTGGCCGGACGGGAGCCTGACCGCCGTCCGGTCAACGCCGGAACAGATCGGCCAGTGGCCGGGCTGGGCCAGCGTCATCACCCTGTCCGCCCTCGTCATCCTCGTCGCCATGTACTGCCGGCGGTCGCGGCTCCTGTCGCGGGCGCTCCCGGGGCGGCCGGTGGATTTCCTCAGCCGGGGGGCGGCCCTCTTCGCCGACTGGCTCATTGTCTCGTTCGCCCTGGTGGCGTACCACATCGCCAACGGGGATATTTACATCCTTCCATTCCTCATGACCGGGGGTGAAGTCATGGGGATTTTCTGGGTCAACCTCGGCGCCCTCGCCGCCTTCACCGCCGCCAGCGAAGGGCTGTTCGGGAAGACGCCGGGGAAGCATTTCGCCCGCATCCGGGTGCGGAGCGCCCTCGGCGGTCCGGCCACGTTCGCCCAGGCAATCATGCGGAACGGGCTTCGGCTCGTCGACATGTTTCCCCTGCCCATCGCGTTTCCCGGCATCGTCGGCCTTATCGTGTCGTTCCTGAATCCCCGCCGCCAGCGCATCGGCGACATGCTCGCCGGCACCGTCGTCCGGCGCCATCTGCCGTTGACGGAACGGAGCTTCCTCCTCGCCTCCGCCAGCCCCAGGCGGGAGGAACTTCTCGGCGCTCTCGGCCAGCCGGTGCGGATCCTGACGCCGGGCGTGGACGAGGACAAATTGATGGCCGAGGCCGACTGCCAGGCGCCGACCGACACCGTCATGGTCCTGGCCCAAGCCAAGGCGCGGTCTGTTCTCTCCGGAATCGCCGATCGGGAAATCGTCGTCGCCGCCGACACCGTCGTGGTGCTGGACGACGAAATCCTGACAAAGCCGAAGGACCGGGAGGACGCGGTCGACATGCTCACCCGCCTGTCCGGCCGCTCCCACAAGGTGGTGTCCGGCGTCGCCGTCTTCGATCCGACGACCGGCCAGGGATTGAGCGATTTCGACGTCACCGAGGTCGAATTCCGCCAGTTGTCCGCCGCCGAAATCGGCGCCTATGTCGACACCGGCGACCCGATGGACAAGGCCGGCGCCTACGGCATCCAGAACAGCCACCTCGTCAAACAGGTCCGGGGCAGCCTGTCCAACGTCGCCGGCCTGCCCATGGAAAAACTGCAAAAGATACTGGGACTTCTCGATTCATAATCGTATAATTTCCTTCGGCACACCGTTCTCGCCACCGGCCTGAAACCCGGACTGTCGCGAACTTCGAGAAGCTGTCCGGATACCTGCCGTCGCGCCGCCGGATACAGTGGGAAAGGTTCTTTCTCCGGCGTGTTTTGGCCCAAAACATCGGTCGAAATACGCCTGCCGGAACCTTTTGCCCGTGTCCGACGACGATCCGGCCGGTACCCGGACAGCGTAAAGCGTTTACTTCCCCAGCACGCGCTCGAGGCGAATCCGGATCTGGAGGAAAATGTCATGCGCCAACGCGATTCCGCGTTTTGTCCCCACAATCCCGCGCCACGTTTCAGCGTTACAGCATTTCGGTTCCTCGTTCTGGCGGCGATCCTTGCCGTTTCCTTCCCCATCCGTTCGGCCGCCGCCGCCGAGACCGCCGGTCCGGCGACCATCCGCGTCGGCGTCTGCCTGTCCATGACCGGAGAATTCGCTCAGTACGGTCCCCTTAATTTCGCCGGGATCAAACTCTTCGCCGATCACTGGAACCGCCGGGCGGCGGAAAACGGCGTCCGTATTGAACTGGTGCTCCGTGACGACAAGAGCGATCCCGTCGCCGCCGCCGCCATTGTCGACGAATTCGCCGACATGGGTGACATCCCGGTCATCATCGGGCCGGTGACGTCGGCGAACATGCTGAAGATGGTGCCGCGCGCCCGGGAGCGGAAAATCCCGCTTGTCTCACCGGCCGCCACCAATCCCGCCCTCGGCAACTACGACGACTGGGCCTTCCGCGTTCAACCCGGCGAGGACTACCAGGGCCAGGTGCTGGCCCGGTTCTTCCGGGGCGGGCTGGCCGCCGAAACCGCCGCCGCCCTCGTGAACACCCGCTACGAATACGGCATCGGCCTGGCCGGGAGCTTTCAGTACGAATTCACCAAACGGAACGGCGCCGTCCTCGTTATCGAAGACATAAATTGGGATTTCGAGGCAGGGAGCTTCGACTTTTCGGATATTATCGACCGGATGCGGGCGGCGGATCCAGAGGTGGTGCTCCTGTCCGGTTACGCCGACGAAGCCATCGCCTTTATCCAGCAAGCTTCGGAAAAAGGCTGGCAGCCCGTCTTCTGCGGCGGCGATTCGTGGCTTAACCCGCAGGTGTTGCAGGAGGCCGGGGATTCCTATTACATCGGCAGCGCCGACCTGTACGCGAACAATGCCGAGGCGCGGCGCTTTGTCCAGCTTCTCGACCGCTCCGACGATCCGAACCTCCAGACCTTCTCCATTTTCGGCTACGACTCGATGATGGTGGTGGCGCGGGCCCTCCAGGACGGCGCCCGGACCAGCGCCGCCATCCGGGACTACCTGTACAACCTGAGGGATTTCCCGATGGTGTCCGGGACCATCAGTTGCACCCGTGAGTCCGGGCTGGAGAAGACACTGTACATTTACCGGATAAGCCGGGTCGGGGACGATTTCTACTCCGAACTGGTGGCGGTTATGGAACCGGAAAAAACAGGCGCGGGGGAACGGTAGGGCGGTTCCGCCGTCTGCACGGTACGGCGCCTGTGAACGGCAGGACGATGTTCCGAGACGATGGGTGAGGGTGGTACCGGGTCTGGGTGGTTTATAACCGATGCAGCACAGCACCGGGCCCATTGTCACGACAGGAAGCGCGATGGAATTATTTACCATTTCGAACATCCTCGCCGGATGCGATTCGGAAGCGGCGGCGGACGCCATCCGCCGGGTGGGCGGGATGCTGGCCGGGTTCGGCTATGTCAGGGACGACTACGTCAAGGGCCTTCTCGAACGGGGCGAGGCGGGCGGCCAGGTGAGGAACGGCGTTGCCGTCATTTCGGCCGCGCCCGAATACGACCGGTATATCGCGGCGCCCGGGATGGTGGCGGCGGCCTATCCGGAAGGGGTGCCGTGGAACGGCGCCGACGTTCATGCCGTGGTCGGCGTGGCCGCGACCGGGGAGATTCTCGGGCAAATGACGAAGTGCGCGTTAGGCGCGTTTCCGGACGGCGACGCGGCCCGGAACGCGGCGGCGGCGGGAGACGCGGAGGCGTTGTTTGCCGCGTTTTCGTCGGGGAAAGGCGCGGCCGATGTGTCTCACGGGTCTTCGTCCTGAGGAATTTCGCCGAGGGAAGCGGTCGGAGTGAGGCACCGAACCCGTACCACATCCCGAACGCCGCCGTACACGGCAATCCGACCTGATTATGAAAACGGCGCGGCCGCGAATCTGTGCGAGATTCGCGGCCGTTTTTTGTGGTACGCGATCTTTTCCGGATCAGGCGAGGAGACCTGCCGCCGCGTCGCGGAGGGCGGTTTCGATATCGCCCTTGGCGTTGTTGTACACTTCCAGGAAGTAGGAACCGACCGCCGCCGCGTCGGCGTGGCCGGCGAGGAGGCGCATCATTTCGGCGCTCCGGACGCCGAAGCCGGCGATGATTTTGGCGCCAATCGACTTGACCTTTTCCAGGTAGGCGATGGTGGCGTCGTCCAGGTGGGTGGCGCTCCCAGTGATGCCGAGGCGGAGGGCGGTGTAGATGTACTCCGGCCGAAGGGCGCGGAGGATTTCCAGGCGGGCGTCGGAAATCCCGGGAGCGATGACCGGGGTGATGGCGAGGCCGCGCTTCCGGCCTTCGTCGAACAGGCCTTCCGAGTAGTCCGGCGGCAGGTCCGGGATGATGAGGCCGGTGACGCCGGCGTCCCGGGCCTGATCGCAGAACGCGGCGGCGCCACGGGCGTAGACGAGGCTGCCGTAGGTCATGATGAACAGGGGGACGTCGTAGTCCCGCGCGAGTTCCTTCATGAAGGCGAAGCCGTCCGCCACCTTGAAGCCGCGGTCGAGGGCGGCCTGGCTGGCTTTTTCAATAAGCGGGCCGTCCGACGACGGGTCGGAAAAGGGAAACTGGACTTCGAGATAATGGGCGCCGCCGTGGACGAGGCCCCGGGCGATTTTCCGGGCCGTGTCGACGTCGGGGAAGCCGGCTATCATGTGCGCCATGAGTTTCGTTGGTGTGGTGGTCATGTATGTCATCCATTGTTGTGGGTGGTCGATAATTGTTCTTTTCACGGATCGTCCGTTGGCACCGCACTGGTCGCCGCCGGTTCAGGTGGCGATTTCGTTTTTCAGGTAGTCAATCCAGCGGTCGCGGTCGAGGGCTTTCGCGGTGATGAACAGATCCTTGTCGCCACGGCCGGACATGTTGACGACGATGGCCTGGTCCCTCCCCAGGGTCGGCGCGACCCGCATGGCGACGGCTCCGGCGTGGGCCGATTCGAGGGCGAACATGACGCCTTCCTGGCGGGCGAAAAACTTCAATGCTTCGAGCGTTTCCTCGTCCGAGGCGGCGGTGAATTCTATCCTGCCGCTTTCGCCGAGGGCGGCCAGTTGCGGGCCGATCCCCGGGTAGTCGAGGCCGGCCGAAATGGAATGGGTCGGGAGAACCTGGCCGTCGTCGTCCATGAGGAAACGGCTCTTGTAGCCGTGGGCGATGCCGTAGCGGGAAGCGCCGGCCATGCGGACGGCGTTGTCGCCGGGGCCGGGACCGCGTCCGCCGGCTTCGACGCCGATGAGGCGCGGCGACGGCTTGTCGAGGAACGGCTCAAAGAAGCCAATGGAGTTCGATCCGCCGCCGACGCAGGCGATCATGGCGGCGATTTCTTCGCCCGCCTCCGCCATCTGTTGTTCCGTCTCCCGGCCGACGACGGACTGGAAGATGCGGGCGATTTCCGGGAACGGCGACGGCCCGAGGGCGGAACCGATGAGGTAATGCGTGTCCGGATAGGTCGCCGACCAGTCGCGGAGGGCGGCGTTGATGGCGTCCTTCAGGGTCATGGTGCCGGAGTGGACCGGGATGACCCGGGTGCCCATCATTTCCATGGCGAAGACGTTCGGGCGCTGGCGGCGGACGTCGAGGTCGCCCATATAGACGCGGCAGTCGAGGCCGAGTTTGGCGCAGGCGGCGGCGGAGGCGAGGCCGTGCTGGCCGGCGCCGGTCTCGGCGATGATGTGGGTCTTGCCCATGCGTTTGGCGAGAAGGGCCTGGCCGATGGCGTTGTTGATTTTGTGGGCCCCGGTGTGGGCGAGGCCTTCCATCTTGATGTAGATGCGGGCGCCGCCGAGGGCGCGGGTGGCGTTTTCGGCGAAGAGAAGGGGCGTCGGCCGTCCGACCCAGGTCTTCTGGACCCGGGCCAGTTCGGCCTGGAAGGCCGGGTCGGCGATGGCGGTGCGGAATTCGCGGTCCAGGTTGTCGAGGGCGGGGCGAAGCGTTTCCCCGACGTAGCGTCCGCCGAAGTTGCCGAAGAAGTCCTGACGTTCAGCTGTGTCGGCCTGCGGTTGTGCTGGTGCTGTCATGATGATGTCCTTGGTATTTGGATTTTTGAAGTACTCTCTTTTACGACAAGTCCGCCAGTTCGGCGAAAAGGGCGCGGAGGCGGTCCGGGCTTTTTCGTCCCGGGCGGTCTTCGACGCCGCTGGCGAGATCGATGAGTTCCGGCCGCCTGGCCCGGACGATGCCCCGGACGTTGTCAGGGGTGATGCCTCCGGCCAGCCACAGCGGCCGTTTCCACGACTTCATGATGGCCGGCCTGACCGCCTTCCCGGAACCGCCCGGCACGTCGGCGGCGGCGTCGAGGAGAACGCGGGGGCAGCGGAACAGATCGGCTTCCCGGATGAATTCGGTGGAGGTCGGCCGGAGCGCCTTGAAGTGGGTCGGGCAGAGGCGGGCGCAGTCGTCGGGCGTCTCGGCGCCGTGGAACTGGACGGCGTCGGCGAGGCCGTCCGCCAGCGCTGCTTTCGCCACTTCCGGCAAATCCGGGGCGCCGGCGTCGCCGACGACGACAAGGACTTTCGGCAGCGGAATGTCCCGGACCGCCCGTAACACTTTCAGGTCGGCGCGGCGCGGCGACTTTTCGTAGAGGACGAACCCGAGGATGTCGGCGCCGAGTTCGGCGGCGAGGCGGGCGTCGTCCGGATGGGCGATGCCGCAGATTTTGACGAGGGGGGACCCGTTCCGCCCGGCCAGGCGGCCGCCGATGTCCCGCCAGAACCGGGACGGCGTCGCCGACCGCATGGCGGAAAGGAGTTCTCCGGCCAGGGCCGGGTCACGGACCACCCATTCGCCGACGAGGACGCCCGTGAAGCCGGAGGCGACGGCGAAGGCGGCGTGATCGCGGTGGCTGACGCCGGACTCGTAGACGAGTCGGCAGGGCCAGTCGATGGCCGCCGCCACCATGAGGGGAAGGAGCGGGTCGACGGAGAACGTCGTAAGGTCGCGGCTGTTGATGCCGACCAATTCCGGCCTGAATGTCCGGGCCTTGGCTATGTCCCCGGCGTCGTGGACCTCGACGAGGGCGGCCAGGCCGAGTTCGCGGGCGCGGGCGTGCATGGCGGCGAGGGTTTCCGCGTCGAGAATCCCGGCGATGAGGAGGACGGCGTCGGCTCCGGCCCGGTGGGCGACGTCGATGTCTTCCGTATCGAGGAGGAAGTCTTTCCGGAGGACGGCGGCGTCGGGGAACGTCTGCTTGACCTGGATGAGATCCCGGATGCTGCCGGCGAAGCCTTCCGGCTCCGTCAGGACGGAGAAATTCCGCGCTCCGGCGTTGTAGTAAATCGCCGCCTGGTCGCGGGCGTCGAGGCCGGGGGCGATGTCCCCTTTCGACGGCGACCGGCGTTTCACTTCGCAAATAAGACCGCTCTCCCCGAGGAACGGGACTATCGGCGCCTGGCGCGCGGCCGGGACCGGCGCGCCTTCCTCGTGGCCGAGTTCGGCCAGGCGCTGGCGGCGCTTGTGGACAATGTCGTCGCGGATGTTACGTGCCATTCACTGCCTCCTCACTGGTGGAACATACGTTTTACCTGGCGGCCGTTGTACAGACTGCCGCCTACCCGGCCGCCAACGCCGTGGCGGTCGCGATGATTTCTTCGAGCTTCCGTTTGACCCGTCCGTCCTTGAAGGCGGCGATGACCTGCAGGCGGCCGTCGGCGATGGATTCGGCCTTTTCCGCCAGGAACAGGCCGGCCCCGGCGTTCAGGGAGACGGCGTCCAGGAGGCCGCCGGCGATTTCGCCGTCCATCAGCCTTCTCGCGATGGCGACGTTTTCTTCGGCCGTGCCGCCGGCGAGGGCTTCCTGGCCGGAGAGGGGGATGCCCGCCTCGGTCGGGTCGAAGACGAATTCCTGTTCTTCCCGGCCGACGCCGCCAATCATGTAGCGGGTCGGGGCGGCGCAGGAGAATTCGTCCAGGCCGTCCTCGGAGCAGATGGTCATGACCTTTTTCACGCCGAGGAGCGCCGCCGCCCGGGCGATGGGTCGTAGCAGGGACGGCTCCGGCACGCCAAGCACCTGGTAGTCGGCCCGGGCCGGGCTCGAGAGCGGGCCAAGGAGGTTCATCATGGTCCGGACCGCCAGGTCCCGGCGGGCGACGGTGGCGTGCTTCATCGCACTATGGTACAGGGGAGCGAAAAGAAACGCGAATCCGGTTTTTTCCAAAAGCTCCTCCGACTTCTTCGGAGGGAGCATGAGGGGATAGCCGAGTTCCGCGTAGAAGTCGGCGGCACCGCAGAGCGAACTGACCGCCCGGCTGCCGTGCTTCGCCATCGGCTGCCCGACCGCCGCCGACGCCACCGCCGCCATCGACGACAGGTTGAACGAACCCTTGTTGTCGCCGCCGATGCCGACAATGTCGAGGACCGGCACGCTGGCCTTGAAGGGGACGCGCTTGTCGACGAGGACGGAGGCGCAGCCGGCGATTTCCTCGGCGGTGATGCCTTTCGCCTCGAGGGCGCAGAGGTAGCCGGCCAGTTGGGCGTCGGTGAAATTGCCTTCGGCGACTTCGAGCATGAAGGCGCGGGCCGTTTCGACGTCGAGGTTCTCGCCTTTAAGGAGGCGCTTGAGGACGGCGCGGGTCGGGAACGGTTCCCGGCGGTAATTGACGAAGTTTTCGAGGACGCGCCGTCCCGATTCGGAGCCGATGGATTCCGGGTGGAACTGGACGCCTTCGACCGGGTGGTCCTTGTGGCGGACCGCCATGACGTCGCCGTCCAGGCGGCTCCAGGCGCTGGCCTCGAGGCAGTCGGGGAGCTCCGGGTCGGCGACGAGGGAATGGTAACGCATGAACGACGACGGCGATGCGATGTTCCGGAACACGCCGCGGCCGTCCGAAAGCATTTCGTCCGTTTTCCCGTGCATGATGCGTTTTCCCCGGCGGATGCGGCCGCCGTAGGCGGCGACCAGTTGTTCGTGGCCGAGGCAGACGCCGAGGATGGGAACGCGGCCGGTGAAGCGGCGTATCGTCTCGAGGCTGTCCGGGTACTCGTCGGGGCCGCCGGGGCCGGGAGACATGACGAGGCCGTCGATGGGGAGTTTTTCCAGATCGTCCTGGTTGTAGGTGCCGGCCCGGATACTCCGGACTTCCGTCCTGGTCGTTTCCCGGAGCATCTGGACGAGGTTGTGGGTGAAGGAATCGAAGTGATCGATGACCACGTACATGTTATTTCCTTTCCAGATTCAGGGCTGAAAGCAAAGCCGCGAGTTTTTGATTTGTCTCTTCGAGTTCCCGTTCCGGCACCGAGTCGTAGACGATGCCGGCGCCGGCCTGGAGGTAGAGGCGGTTCCCCTTCTGGAGGCCGCAGCGGATGGCGATGCAGGTGTTGAATTCCCCGTCCGGCTCGATGTAGCCGACGATGCCGGAGTAGAAGCGGCGGGGGAGTTTTTCGAGGCGGTCCAGCGTTTCCATCGCCCGGATTTTCGGGGCGCCGGAGACGGTGCCGGCCGGGAAGGAGCAGCGGATCGCTTCGAGGCTCGAAATGTTTTCGTCGAGTTCCGCCTCGACCTCGGACGAGATGTGCATGACGTGGGAATAGTGTTCGACCCGGAGCTGGTGGACGACCTTGACCGTCCCCGTCTTCGCGACGCGGCCGAGATCGTTCCGGGCCAGGTCGACGAGCATCATGTGTTCGGCAACTTCCTTTTCGTCGGCGAGAAGTTCCTGTTCCCGGCGGGCGTTCTCTTCCGGGTCCGCCGACCGGGGCCGGGTGCCGGCGAGGGGGCGGATGACCAGTTTGTTTTCCTTGAGCTTGATGTGGACCTCCGGCGAGGCGCCGAACAGTTGGAAATCGCCGAAGTCGATATGGAACATGTAGAGGCTCGGGTTGATGGAACGGAGGTGGCGGTAGCTGTCGAAGGAGGACTGGGTCGTTTCGACTTCGAGGCGGCGGGAAAGGACGGCCTGGATGAGGCTGCCGGCCTCGATGTCTTCCCGAATCTTCCGGACGCCGTCCAGATAATCCTGATCGCCCTGCGGGTCGGAGACGATGCGGCTGGAGGTCGGGGTGGATTCGGGTTCGACCATGTAGTTGAAGTCGAGGTCGCGGATGCGTTTTTCCACCGCGTCGAGGGCGTCATTGAGGTCGACCTCGTGCTCGTTGTAGTTGACGCCGTGGAGGTAGATGACGTCGGCGTGGTGGTCGTAGATGAGGTAGACGTGGCCGTAGAGGAAGACGGCGTCGTCGATGCCGATGTCGTCCGGCTTCGCGGTCAGCTTGATGTCGTCGCAGCGGGCGGCGAATTCGTAGCCGACAAAACCGAAGCCGCCGCAGGGGTAGGGGAAGTCCTGGTGGAGGGCCGGGTGCTGGTTGGCGAAGTAGGCGGCGGCGTCGAGGATGTCCCGGGCCGGGGCGGAATCGAATTTCCTGGACACGCCTTCCGGCGTTTGGAAAAGGATGTCGTCGCCCCTTTGGACCAGGCGGAACGCCTCGTCAAGGACGAGGAGGGAGTAGCGGGTGCGGCCGGCCAGGAAGCTGGACGACTCGAACAGGATTTTGGCATGGAGCTTCCGCGCCAGGGCGAAGGGGGTGAATCGCTCGCCCGGGAGCATGCGGATGACGCCGTCGGTTCTGGTTGCTGGCATGGTGTCTGGTCCTCGCGCTTTTTGGTTATTGAAAAAGTGGTTCACTTGGTTGATTAGATTGATTTCGTTGTCGTCGGACCGGATTGCCGTCCCGGCGAAACGAAAAAAGGGACAGCCTTCCGGCTGTCCCTGAACGTTCGAACAAGTTGTTTTCGCCTGGCCTCGGGAACCGCTTCGGGCCTTCGCTTAAACAATGTCGACGGGAACAGCCGGCGGAGTCACCCGCCACCAGCTGCCCAGCCACCAGTTGCCAATCGCGTTCGCGGCCGTCCGCCCGGAGGCGTCGGCTTTGCACTGAATGCGGTTGGAAGCGGTGTGGCGCATGGTTTTCTGTTTCCGTCTTGTTTTGGGTTCGGATTTTTTACGACGCGAATCCGGTCGGCCGTTTGAACCGACCGGATGATGATAATGAAATCGTCGGCGGTTTACAACTTTTTTTTGTAAAAACGTGAAGAAGTTTTTTCCCGTCGTCCTACCAGCCTTTGATCGGTTCGTTCCCGTAAGGACCGGTGCCGGTCCATTCGCCGAGGGGGCGGCCGCCCTGCGGGAAAACGTAGGGGTCCGGATTTGCGGCCGGGGGCGGCGGCGGCGTTCCGCCTCCCGACAGGAGGCCGCCACGGCGGCGGTTCCGGCCGGATGACGTCTGGCGGCGGCCGTTGTCCCGGTTCGGGTCGGGCTTCGGGGCGTAAAACGAATAGCCGTCCGTCACCGGCGGCCGGTTCATGTGGGCGGGGAAGTTTATTTCGTTGACAGACGTTCCGGGACCGGCGTTCCACGTGCCGGTGCTGTCCGAATAACCGACGCAGGCGGCGATGTCGTCGTCGCCGCTGCCGAGTTGGGCCGGAAGGCTGAAGAGGGAGCGGCCGTCGTCGCGGCCGGGGTTCAGTTCGTTCCCGGAATAGGACAGGGAATCGGCCGGGCCGCTGTGGCGGTTGATGCGCTGGGCCTGCATGAGGTCGAGGATGCCGGCGCGTTCGCGGGCGTCGAGTTGTTCGAGGTAGCCCCTGGCCCAGTTTTGCCAGGTGTTCAGGGAGACCCACTGGTCGGTGTTTTTCTCGAGGCGGCGGCGTTCCTCGTCCTTGAACTTTTTGGACGACCATTTGACCAGGTCGTGGTTCGGTTTCGGGATGTGGAGTTTGAGGATTTTTTCCCAATAAGCGCGGGCGCCGTCCCGGTCGAGATTGACGTAATAGCAGACTTCGCCGAGGCGGTAGAAGCTGGCGGCCTGTTCGGCGAGACGCCATTCCGCCGCCGCCCGTTCGAGGGCGCGGCCGTACCACAAGACGGCTTGGTCAATGAGCGCCTTCGCTTCCATCCGCTCCTCCGAATCCCGGGCCCGGGTGAGGAGGTCCATTCCTTGGGCGTGGTACGTTTCTCCGAGGAGGTGGAGGAGATCGATGCGTTCCGGGGCGATGTCCCGGGTCTGTTCGACAATGTCCCTGGCGGTTTCGTAGGCGCCGAGTTCATTGTAGGCGAGGGCGAGGTCGGCCCAGGCGTTGACGAAATCCGGGTCGTACTTGACGGATAACCAGTAGTACTGGAGCGCTTCGGCCGGTTTGTTCTAGCGCATTTGGTTGAGGGCCATGAGGTAGTAGAGCCAGGAACGGTTCGGGTCGCGGAAGCGGTCTTCAACAACGACCTCGTCGACGACGGGTTCGTCTATGACCGTGACCGAATCGGGCGGCGGCAAATTTTTCGGCGGCGTTTCGGGCGGGACAGGCGTCACCGGCGGCGGCTGGGCGGCGACGGGTTTGTCTTCTTCAATGAGGCGGAGGTCGCGGCCGACATTGCCGGCGCGGTCGCGGGCGGCGAGGCGGAGGACGACCGGCCCGGTCAGGGAGTCGGGGATTTCCCATGTCGTGTCGCCCGTGGCGGGGAGTTCCGGAATGGCCGTGTTCCAGCTCCGGCCGCCGTCCGTGGAATAGCCGAGGGCGGCGGGGTGCTCGGGGAGGTTTTCGTCGGAAACGGTCCAGACAAGCGGGACGAGTTCGCCGGGGAGGTAGGTGTCGCCTTCGGCCGGGGAAACAAGTTCCGCCGTCGGCGGCACGGTGTCGACGACGACGACGGCCTGGGGCGGGTCGTCCGCTTCAGGCGGGTTGACGACGGCGCCGTTCACCACCGGGCGGCTGGTGTATTCGTAGACGCCGTCCGCGTCGACGTCGACTTCCCGGGTGAAGCGGACGTCGCCGTTCGGGAGTTTAATTCGGCGGCATTCGCCGAGTTCGTGCCAGTTGTCGTTCGGCCCGGCGCGCTCGTAGAGGACGGCGCTTTCGGCGTCCCGCGATTCCCGGTCGACCGGGGCGACGGCGACGTCGTAGGCGCGGCTGCCGACGTGGATGCGGGCGTCGCCGGCCGTCGCGGCGCTGGCGGCAAGGACGACGGCGCCTGCCAGGAAGGCGGCGGTGAGTACAGGGTGTTTGAACATTCCGGGCCTTTTTTTTCTGAAGCCGTTTTGTCTGGCGTTTTCCAAAGTGGTTTTCGGTCGTGTGCTGTTCAACCACTTTTGCCCGGACTCGCTCTCTGGCGGGACCGGACCTTATATGTATTATCGACTGGTCCGGGGAACTGGCTGCGGCTTTGCCGGGAGAATTCCGGAGGCGGTTGGCGGGAGTCCGGGAAAAGTGCTTGAGGGCGGGGCGGATTCCGATAAAATAGCTTCTTGCCCGGCCTCCGTATGGATGCCGGCGTTTTTTATTATCGTGAATGGTGTATGAAGTTCACTCTACAGGAGAAGAATTCAGGCATGTTTTACCTTGGCATAGATATCGGCAGCCTTTATGTCGGCGCGGTGCTTATCGACGACAACCAGACGGTGCAGAAGAAGGAGTATCAGCGCCACCAGGGCGATCCCGTCGCCACGGTGAAACGCATCCTGAACGACTTCCCGCTGGACCGCGTCCTGAACGTCGTCCGTACCGGATCGGGCGGCGGCGGCATCGACATGATCGGCGGCGATTATATCGACGCGGTCGTGTCCGGCGTTGACGGCATCCGGGTGCTTGTCCCGGACGCCCGGAACATCATTCAGATAGGCGGCGGATCGTTTTCGCTGACCCGCCTCGCCGAGGACGGCAGCTACCAGCGGAGCGCCATCAACAGCGCCTGCGCCTCCGGGACCGGCGCGTTCCTCGACCAACAATCACTTCGCCTCCAGGTCGAGCCGACCGAACTGGCGACCAGGGCCATGAACTACGACAAACGGCCGCCCGCCGTCGCCACCCGCTGCGCCGTGTTCGCAAAATCAGACATGATCCACCTCCAGCAGGAAGGCTTCACCGTCGACGCCATCGCCGCCGGTCTCTGCGTCGGCCTCGGCAATTCCACCGTCGACGGGCTCCTGGGCGGCCGGGCGCTCGAGGGGAAAACGGCGATCATCGGCGGCGTCGCCATCAATTCCGTCGTGGCCGGATCGGTCCGGGACAAGCTGGGCGTGCCGGTCGTCGTGCCGCCGGACCCGAACCTCGTCGGCGCCTTCGGCGCCGCCTGCGTGGCGCGGGACCGGTACCGGCAGCGGCCGGAATCGGTGCATTTCGATTTTCTGCCGCTGTTCGATTACGATGAGTCGAAGGCCGGCCGGGCCGGGGCCGACGCGCTCCGCCCGCCCCTCGAACTGAAGCTGTCGAACTATCCCGATTTCGTCTGGCAGGACCACTGGGTCAACGAGGACGGGTCGGAAATCGCCATTATTGAACCGAGGAGCGGGCGGATTACCGTCACTTTCGGCGTCGATATCGGGTCGACGTCCACGAAGGCGGTGTTTCTCGACCGGTCGCGGAAGGTGGTGGGGTGGATTTACCGGAAAACCGCCGGCAACCCGATCCGCGCCGTCCAGCTGCTCATGAAGGCGGCCCGGGAGATGGAGGAGCGGGGCGGGTTCTCGTTCGATATCCGGGGCGTCGGGACAACGGGCTCGGGGCGGCGGATGATCGGGACGCTTATCGGCGCCGACCTCGCCACCAACGAAATAACCGCCCACGCCACGGCGGCGGTGTTTATCGATCCGAAAACCGACACCATCATCGAGCTCGGCGGGCAGGACGCCAAATTCACCCAGCTCCAGAACGGCATGGTGTACAATTCCATCATGAACTACGTCTGCGCCGCCGGGACCGGCAGTTTTATTGAAGAACAGTCGCTGAAGCTCGGCATCCCGCTCGGCGAATACGCCGACCGGGCCATGGGCAAGCCGTGCCCGATGACCTCGGACCGCTGCACCGTCTATATGGAACGCGACCTCGACCTCCTCCTCGCCAAGGGCTGGAACAAGGACCAGGTGGCGGCGGCGGTGCTCCATTCGGTACGGGACAATTATCTGAACAAGGTCGTCGGCGGCATGTACATCGGCGACCACGTCTACTTCCAGGGCGCGACGGCCAGGAACAAGGCCCTCGTCGCCGCCTTCGAAGTGGAACTGGGGAAGGAAATCAAGGTCAGCCCGTTCTGCCACCTGACGGGCGCCCTCGGCATGTGCATCCTCGTGGACGAACGCATTCCCGAGGCGAAGCGGTCGGAAAAGTTCAAGGGTTTGAAATTTGCCGACGCCGCCGTCAATGTCGAGTACGAAACCTGCGAACTGTGCCACAACAACTGCAATCTCTCCCTCATCCGGACGGACGAGGGCACCCTGGCCTGGGGCTTGAAGTGCGGGCGCGACTACGGCGAGAAAAAGGTCAAGGTTCGGGAAAATCCGACGTATGAATGGTGGCGGAAGCGGTACAACGCCTGGTTGTCCCTCGACGGGCCGAAGCAGATGGCCGGGCAGTCGAAGGGGCGGATAGGCATTCTCCAGTCCCTCGGGACGTACGGATATTATCCGTTCTGGAAGAAGTTCGTTGAAGAGCTTGGCTACACGCCGGTTCTGTCCGGGCGAACCTCGGACAAGACCCTCCACGACGGCACCGCCATCACGTCGGCCGAGTACTGCGCGCCGGTGGTGGCGAGCCACGGCCACGCCGTCTCGCTCCTTACGGGCGACAAGATAGACTACCTCCTCGTTCCCTACATGATGCGGGAATCGATTCACGAAGGGTTCACGGATTCCCATTTCTGCTGTTACGTGCAGGCGCATCCGGGCGTGTTGAAGTCCGCCGCCGGGCTGGCGAACCGGGACAAGATCCTCGACCCCATCGTCCTTATGAACCGCCCGGAAAACGATGTGGCGCGGCTCCTGGCGGACGGCTTGAAACCGCTTGGCGTGTCGCAAGCCGACGCCCTCCGGGCCTACCGGGCCGGGCTGGAGGCGCAGGCGGCGTTTACGGCCAAGTCGCAGGCGCTCGGCCGGGACGCCCTCGAATGGCTCGAACAAAACGACGCCCTCGGCCTCGTCTGCATCGGGCGGCCGTACAACACCATCGATCCAGGATTGACCCTTGACCTTCCCCGGAAGATGGCGGCCCTTGGCTATCCGGTTCTCTACCTCGACATGCTGCCGTACGACGTCAATTCTATTCTTCCCGAGTTCTCGAACATGTACTGGCACTACGGGCAGAAGATTCTGGCGACAGCCAGTTATGTGGCGGAGCATCCGCGCCTGTTCGGCGTGTACTTCACCAACTTCATGTGCGGGCCGGACAGCTACATCATGACCTATTTCAAGGAAATCATGAATCGGGTCGGGAAGCCGTACCTCTGCCTTCAGTTCGACGGGCACGGGGCAGACGCCGGGTACCTGACCCGGGTCGAGGCGGCGCTGGAAAGCTTCCACGGCTGGTCGAAAATCGCCCGGCCGGAGATGGAAGTGATGGCGGACTGAGGCGGCGGCGCGGTCCGGTGCCGCGTCAGAAAAACCGTATCCTATACGAAATATCATGCGAAACGGGGACGGCCGATGGAGCCGTCCCCGTTTTCTTTGTCCGGACCGTTTCCGTACCGGTCCGCCGCGATTTTTACAGCCACTCCACTTCGCCGGACTTGATGTCGTACATCGCCTTGACGATGCGGAGTTCGCCTTTTTCGGCTTTCTTCCGGAGGAAGTCGTCGTCGGCGAGGAGTTTTTCCGCCGTCTTCTCGACATTGGCTATCGCCAGCGTCCGTTCCGCTTCCTCGTCGCCGCCGAGTTTTTCCGGCAGGCTGTCCCGGACGGCGGCAAGGGGTTCGAGCATTTCGCCGAACTTGCCGCTTTCTTCCGACCGAACCACCACCGCCTTGACGGCGCCGCAGTGGTTGTGCCCCATGACGACGACCACCGGCGTGTGGAGGTGTTCGACGCCGTAGCGGACCGTGCCCTGGGTCGGGACGTTGGCGGCGTTCCCGGCGGTGGAAATGACAAACAGTTGGCCAAGCGGCTGATGGAATATGTCCTCGACCGGAATGCGCGAGTCGGAACAGGCGATGACCGTCGCTATCGGTTCCTGGCCTTCCTTGGCGAGGCGTTCACGGAGAGTGATGATGCCGTCGATGACGCGGGGCTCGCCGGCGACGAATTTGGCGTTTCCCTCCCGGAGTTGGCGGAGGACGTCGTCAGGGTCGCGGTCGGCGAAGTCGTCGGTCCGGACCCGGCCGCTGTCACTTGCGTAAATGGTGAGCGTTAGCAAAAGAACGGCGAGGCACAGGGTGAAAAACAGCATGGCGGTCTCCTTTTGACGATAGTTTCCTATGGCAACCACGGCGTCGCCAGGTTCCCGACGGGAAAGGCGGCGAGCCGCCATGATAATAAAATTAACGAGTAAAGGCAATTAAAATTGTCATGTTCGGCTAAAAGGCGATGAAAATGCGTTAAAATAAACAAATATGGCTAATAAATGGTTGAATCGGCTGCGGCCGTGATATAGTATTTTGTCCAGGGTGAGGGCGAGTACTCGCAAGGAGACCCCATGTTCAACCCCTTTAAGGAAAAGCCGAAAGACTTTTTTGACACCCTGTTCGACTGGGACAAGTTGTACGCCACGCCGTACGACAAGCACGAGATCGATCCGTACACCAAGGCCCGCATTATCCTCATGAACGGCATCCACGTCGAGGCGGTGATGTTCGGTCACAACTTCCACCGGAACTGCCCGGACAACGACGTCCGTCGCGCCCTCGCCCTGACCCGCCGCGGCGAACAGCAGGAGCAGAAGCGGATCAACTGGCTCAGTCCCGGCGACGAAACGCAGCTCGAACAGACCATCGGCTACGAACACCTCGCCGTCGACCTCACCGCTTGGATGGCCATGCACGAGCCGGACGAATACGTCAAGGCCTGCCTCGACTTCGCCCTCCTCGAAGACTTCGACCATCTCTACCGCTACGCCAACCTTCTGGACATGGACAAGAACATCCCGGCCCACGAACTGGTGAAAGAATACGTAGAAATCACCCCCGGACGTCCGACAATCACGCATCACCGGTATCCCGAGGATTCGGTCAAGCGTCACTGCGACTTCAAGACGGCCGACATCATGACGAAGCTGAACACCCTTATCATCACGTCGGGCGAGCAGCAGACCATGAACTTCTACATGAACATCGGCCCGACCTACGAAGACGACCCGGGCCGGAAGCTCTACCAGGAAATCGGCATGGTCGAAGAACAGCACGTCACCCACTACGGCGCCCTTCTCGACCCGACCTGCTCGTGGTACGAAAACCTCCTCATGCGCGAGTATATGCAGTGCTACCTGTACTACTCCTTCCTGACGGACGAGAAGGACAGGGCGATAAAGAAAATCTGGGAACAGCACCTCGACATCGAACTGTTCCACCTGCACGCCGCCAAGGACCTGTTCGAGAAATACGAGAAGCGGGACTATTCGGAAGTGGTGCCGGACGAATTCCCGGAACTTCTCCATTTCCACCAGACCAAGGAATATGTCCGGGACATCCTCGAGAACACCGTGGAAGTCACCGCCGACCGCGAAGACTTTGTCGACATCGCCGATCTGCCGAAGGACCACGAGTTCTACGACTACCAGAAGGCGGTCAATAAATCCGTCAACAAGGTCACCAGCCACACCGTCATCGCCTCGTACCAGGACGCCAGCAAGAACGGCGAGGATTACCGCTACGAAGAAGCGCCGAACCCGGTGCCGGAACTCCAGGACCGCACCAAGGACAACACCGACCTCGGCCGGAAGGCGCCGCGGCGGAACAGCAACCGCGAACGGCAGACCATCTATCAGCCGCTCAAGGAATCGATGAAAGAGGAAGTGCGGTAGGAATGCGTAACCTGTCGCGCTGTCGCGCGACGGCGTACCACGAAAAACGACGGGGACGGCTTTATGGGCCGCCCCGCTTTTATTGGCTTTTTGCTGGAAAATGGGTTTTGGCGCTAAATTGAATGTGAACCTTTTCTGCGCTTTTCGGTTTACTCCGGTTCAGGCCGTAAAACGCAGCAAGAAACCAATCACCACGTTAAAAGCGCTAGCGTCGGGCCGGGCCGGCCTGGCGGCGGATGGGGACGTCCTTCTGGCTTTTCTCCGCCACCTGGAGGATGCGCTTCGTGGTGTCGTCGTACTTGGTCGGGTCCATCATGTCCTGCTGGAGGATGGCGTTGATGTCGTCGATGACGTTCCGGGCTTTGTCGATCTCCGGGTTCGATCCGGGAGTGTAGGCGCCGATGTTGATGAGTTCTTCCGCTTCCTTGTACGTCGCCAGGCACTGGCGGAGGCGGCGGGACGCCTGGAGGACGTTTTTCGGGACAATCTCGGATTGGACGCGGGAAATCGATTCGAGGACGTCGATGGCCGGGTAGTGGTTCCGGTGGGCCATTCGCCGGGAAAGGACGATGTGGCCGTCCAGGATGCCCCGGGCGGTGTCGGCGATGGGTTCGTTCATGTCGTCGCCTTCGACGAGGACGGTGTAGAACCCGGTGATGGAGCCGGTCGGGCTGCGGCCGGCACGCTCGAGGAGGCGGGGCATGCGGGCGAACGTCGACGGCGTGTAGCCTTTCGACGCCGCCACCTCGCCGACCGCTCCGCCGATGTCCCGTTGCGCCATGGCCATACGGGCTATCGTGTCCATAAGGAG
>JAJQFC010000346.1 GCA_021201355.1 Planctomycetaceae bacterium
TCCAGGCCCCGGCCAGCGGCTTCGACTATTTCGCCGGCGGCGCCTTCAAGCAGCCGGAAGGCAAGAAGGGCGATCAGAAAAGCGTCTTCGACGTCTTCCAGGAATACGGCTACACAATCACCAAGGACCGGGACGGCTTTGAAAAGCTCTCCGCCAACGACGGCAAGATTCTCGCCGTCAACCACGTCCTCGATCCCGACATGGCGCTTCCCTACACCCTCGACCGCCAGGACGGCGAAATCACCCTCGCCGACTTTGTCAAGAAGGGCATCGAAGTCCTCGACAACGAAAACGGCTTCTTCATGATGACCGAAGGCGGCAAGGTCGACTGGGCCTGCCACGCCAACGACGCCCTCACCGCCATTCTCGACGTCATCGCCTTCGACGAAGCGGTCCAGGTCGCCTACGACTTCTACAAGCGCCACCCCGACGAAACGCTCATCGTCGTCACCGGCGACCACGAAACCGGCGGCATGACGGTCGGTTTCGCCGGCACCCGCTACGACACCTTCCTGAACCGCATCAGCAAGCAAAAAGGCAGCTACATCGCCTTCAACGACGTCCTCGAACGGATGAAGAAGGACAACCCGAACCTCACCTTTGAAGACATCATGCCTACCGTCACCGAGTTCTTCGGCCTTGTCTACTACCCGGAAAGCGAACGCGCCGTTCTTGAACAGGCCGCCGCCAACGGCGACATCGCCGCCATCGAAAAGCTCGCGCACGCGCTCCAGCCCTTCGAAGTCGACACCATCAAAAAGGGCCTCGCCACCACGCTGATTCCGGCCAAGGACCGCCCGCGCCAGGACGATGCCTACTACAAGGACTACGGTTCCTACGAACCCCTCACCGTCGCCCTCACGCACGTTCTCAATAACAAGGCCGGCATCGGCTGGACGACGTTCTCCCACTCCGGCCTCCCGACCCCGGTTTCCGCCATCGGCGTCGGCGCCGAAAACTTCATGGGCCACTACGACAACACGGACATCTTCAAGAAGATGGTCGCCATCGCCTATTGAGGACGTGGATATTTTCCTGACGAAGCGCGTGAACGGGGGTATACCGTCCCCTGTTCGCGCGCGTAACCAGTACGGCACTGAAAACGACGCGCGGGTCGGGGGCATTCCCCGGCCCGCTTTTTCACCCGACAACACGCCCCCCGATCGGACGGAGCACCCTGCATGAAAACCTGGTCAGCCCTGAAAAGCTATTTCGCCAACGACGCCTCCCGTCGCGACGTCATTTTCTCCCTCGTCGTCATCGTCCTCTGCATCGTCCTCTATTTTCTCCCCACCGGCTTCGAGGACCGCCTGCCCCGAAACAATCTGAAAATGGAAGGCCGCATCGTCTCTGTCGACAACTCCCAGTCCACCAACCACGGCCTTATCCGCGTCGGCGGCCAGTTCCTCGAGGTCGAACTGCTGGAGGAACCGTTTGTCGGCCAGGTCGTCTCGGCCCACAATAATTTCCTCAGCAAGCTCGAACTCGACAAGGTCTTCGAACCGGGCGATCACGCCCTCATGAATATCGCCGTCCAGAACGGCGAAATCACCTGGGCCAACGCCGCCGATCACTACCGCCTCCGGGCCGAATGGGTACTTCTCGGCCTGTTCGTCCTGTTTCTCGTCATCTACGGCGGTTTCACCGGCTGCCAGGCCGTCCTTAGCTTTATCTTCACCGGCCTCTGCATGTGGAAGCTTCTTATCCCGCTCCTCCTCCGGGGCTACGAACCGCTGGCGGTGACCTTCATGATCACGGTCGTCCTGACTTCGGCCATTATCTTCCTTGTCGCCGGCGTCAACCGGAAGGGCCTGGTGGCGTTCCTCGGCGCCGTCATCGGCCTCGGCCTGACCTGCGGCCTGGCGCTCGCCTTCGCCGGACCGTTGAAGGTAAACGGCGCTGTCCGCCCGTTTTCGGAAACGCTCCTGTTTTCCGGCTTCGATTTTCTGAACCTGACGCGTATATTCCTCGCCGGCATTTTCCTCGCCTCATCGGGCGCGGTCATGGATCTGGCGATAGACATTTCCTCGGCCATGCGCGAGGTGGTTGTCCATAATCCCCTCGTCACCCGCCGCGCCCTCCTTATGTCCGGCTTCAAGGTCGGCCGCGCCGTCATCGGATCGATGACGACGACCCTCGTCCTCGCCTATTCGGGCGGCTACCTGACGATGCTCATGCTATTTATGGGCCAGGGCGTCCCGAACCCGAACATCCTGAACCTCTCGTATGTTTCAGCCGAAATCCTCCACACCCTGGCCGGTTCGTTCGGCCTCGTCCTCGTCGCCCCGATAACGGCCATAATCGGCAGCCTCCTCTACGTCCGCCGGACGGAAGAACGCGGGTAAAAAAACACGACCCCGGCCGAGAACTCCGGCCGGGGCGTATCTGCCGCCTGCGTAGTACATGAAGTTGTGGAATCGAACGGTCCGGCGGTGAAAAAAGGAGCTCGGTAAGACAACGCTGTATAACGAGGCACCGCCGTCCGTCATGCGCCGCCCGGCGTGAGGCCGTTCGCGCGGCGGAACGGTCACGGCGACATGATTTCGCCGCCGGTGAGGTTCACGGCCTGGCCGGTCATGTAGGACGATTCGTCGCTCGCCAGGAACGTGGCGAGGTTGGCGATGTCCTCGACATCGCAGCCGCGCCCGAGCGGCACCCGTTTCCGGTAGCGTTCAAGAACCTGCTCCTCGGTTTCGTTGTACTTCACCGCGTACTGTTTCGCCAGGTCGACCCAGAGCGGGGTGTCGAGGGCGTTCCCGGGGCAAATGCAGTTAATCCGCACCTTCTTCGGGGCCAGGTCGAGGGCGACGCACTGCACCAGCCCGATGACGCCGAACTTGGACGCGCAGTAGGCATGGTTCCACAAGCCGCCCCGCTTCCCCGACCGCGACGCGATAACCACCATCGATCCGGGTCGGGACGCCTGGACGATGTACGGCGTCGCGTGCTTGATGCAGAGGAACGCGCCTGTCAGGTTGACGCCGAGGACGAAATCCCATTCCCGCTTCGGGAAATCGGCGATGTAGTGGCTTTTCAGGACGCCCGCGTTATTGACGAGAAGGTCGAGTCCGGACAACCGGTCCGCCGCCGTCTTCATCGCTTCCGCCACCGATTCCTCCGACGTGACGTCGACCTTCACCGCCACGGCGGTACGGCCGGTCGCGGCGGCGATTTCCGAGGCGGCAGCGGCAGCGGCGTCGGCGTTGATATCGAGGATGGCGATATCCGCGCCCTCCCTGGCGTACCGTTCGGCAATGGCCCGGCCGATCCCTTGGGCGCCGCCGGTGATGACGGCTTTACGATCGGTAAGACGCATGTATGTTCCTTTCAAGGCATCGAGAATGTACGTTTTTCAAAATGGTTCCGGGGGTGAGGGAGCGTATGCGAAGTCAAGGCGCGGTGGGCCGCCGCGCTCCACTTCGCGGCGCACCGCAAGCAAAGCCTGAAACAAAAAGCCATTTGTACGCAAGGAAAATGGCACACCGCCATTCGCGGGATGACGACGGTTCGTCTTCCTCAATCGAGTTCCAGCGCGTTGTCGAGAAACGCCTCTTCCGCCGCCGTGGTCCAGACGTTCCCGGGTTCGAGAAGCGGTGCGGCGGCGGCGCAGACGTCCTGGAAATGGTCCATGCCGGTCAGGGGCAGGTCGTTCACCTGTGGGAAGATGACCGTTTTCCCGGGGAAGCGGTTTTCCTTCACCCCCTTGATGCCGAGCCAGGTGGCTTCGATGCCGCCGACGGCGGCCAGGCTCATCCGGGTGGCGAGGCGGCCGGATTCGAGCTTCCGGAGGGTGTTGACGATATCCTCCATGCTTGACCCGGACGACCCGATAAGCCGGGTGTGAAGCCGGCGGAAGATTTCCGGCGACAGGTTCGCCTTGGTGCCGATGCCGACGCCGGCGAAGACGTTCAGGACGGACCCGTCCGCCAGGTGGTCGGCCGCTTCCTCCACCAGCTTCGGCACCGGGGCGTGGACGTAGATGTCGTCGAAGCCGTGGCCGCCGGTGGCGTCCCTGATGCGGCCGGGGAGGTCTTTTTCCTGCCCGACGTTCAGGCAGACGAGGGTGACGCCGTTCCGTTCCGCCAGCGGCCGGAGCCGGTTTTCCATATAGGCCAACCGTTCCGCCGACAGGTCGGTGCAGAACAGGACAATCGGCGGCTCTTGGTGTTCGAGGGCGCGCTGGACATGCATCTGGCCCATCGGCCCGGCCGCGCCGACCATCCAGGCCCGGCCGGCCGGTTTGAGGTCGGTGCGGGTGTTCTGGCCGTAGACTGTGGCCGGGTCGGCGCCGCCGATATAACGGGTCAATTCGTAGTGGGCCCGGCCGATGTCGATTGCCGCCTTGACCGGGATGTCGTGGCCGGAGATGAACGACAACACGCCGCCCACCGCCAGCGCCTGATCGCAGGCCTCGACCAGTTCCGCGTCCGGCACGCCGACGAGGAAGATGTCGTCGAAGCAGTCGCCCTTTTCCTGCGCCGCGGCGACGCCCCGGACGCCGGTTTCCCCAAGGGTGACGACCGGTCCCGGCAAACCAATAATGGCGCCGCCGCCGGCGTGGTACATCTCGTACGGCGTCTCGGTCAAAACGCCGGTGAAGTCCGCCGCCGCGTCCGGGGTGGCGGCGACGACGAGGACGCGCCCGTGCGCCACCGGCGCCGTCCGTTCCGGCAGGTGGTAGGCGGCCTCGACGCAGGCCCACGGTTCGACGAGGGCGGCTTCGGCGTAGCCGGTCGAGTCCTTGATTGGCAGGAGGTAGGAGACGCCGTCGTTCTCCAGAACCCACGGCCCGACATAGGCGTACTGGGCCATGGCGCCGCGCTGGACATAGCCGAAGGCGACCTGTTCGCCGTCGACCTTGATGTCGGCCTGGATGATGAACCGCTGCCCGATTTCGAACCGGTTTTTCCAGTTCGACCCGACCCGGACGACGGTCATCGCCGCCTCGTGGCCGGCGACGGTCGGGTTGTTCTTGAGATCGCGGCCGGTGATGCGCGGGTGGTTCGGCCCGGCCCAAATCAATTTGGTGTCGGAAAAACACAGCCCGAGGGCGTCGACGCGAAGGAGCACCTCGTCGGCGGTCGGTTCCCAGAGCGGCAGCCGCACCGCTTCGCCATTGACGCCCAGATTCTCGAGGCCGGCGCCGTACAGTTCCCAGGACAGGTACGTTTCGGGAAGCCGGTAGTCGACGGAGCGGTACCGCTGGTAGGTATTCATTCTTTATCCTCTTTATAAGCCAACGTCGGAAGGCGGCGGAACCATTCGAAAAACCATTCTTAACAGGATGAACGGAACGGGTTCCGTCGTGCCATTTCCCTCACGGATAAAAGCGTCGCGATGCGGTTGTCGACCACCGACCGTCTGTCCGGAACCGGTCACGCACCGGCGCCGTCCCCGGCGCTGCCCATTCTGGCGATCGCGTCCAGAATCGCCTTCGGGGTGGCGTCGGCCGGAATGTTCCCGAGTTCGGGGGGAGTGTACGGATCGACAAGGCGGCCGACCTGTGTGTAGAACGCGTTCGCTCCGGCCGGGTCGTTCGGGAACGCGGCGTCGGCCCAGTCGCTCGCGAGGCCCATTCGTGCCGCCCCTTCGAGGACGGTGTGGCCGTAGACGAGGTAGGCCGCCTCCATGAAATCGGTCACGTACGGCGCCAGTTCCGGCCTGGCGAAATCGTCGACGAATTTCTGGCCGGGCGCATTCAGTTCGGTGCCGGCCGCCACCGGAATATGACGGCGGCGGGCGGCATTCATGAATTTTTCCAGGGCGGCGAGTTTGCGTTTCTTCATGTCGGGGTCGGCGATGTTCCAGTTCCGCTCCGGAATGATATTGACGATCCTGACGCCCCAGCGGACGGCGTCGTCCAACAGTTCGTCCGGGTTCGACTCGCCGGCGGACAGCCCGTCCAGCCACGGCAGGCAGGGAATGGCGCCGGCGCCCCGGACGGTCTGGAAGACGTCCCGGACGGCCGGAAACGATCCGGAATCGGGCTGGGTATAGCCGGGGCCGCCTTTCTTCATCAATTTCGACCTGATGGCGGTCTGGAGCGCCGCCGGGTCGTCCTGCATGGCCGCCGCCTTGTCCGTGGCGAGGCCGAGGGTTTCGGCCCAGTACGCCGCCCGGGCCTCGCCGTCCGGGTACAGTGCCCGCGCTTTCGCGTCGTAGGCGGCGCACAGGTGCCGTTCCGTCGGGTTGCCGGACGGGGTGAGGGGGAGAACGTCCTTTTCATAGTCGAGTTCGACCGGTTTCGTCACCGGATTGACCTTCTTCAGCATCGCGACGTTCCGCGCCCGCGACTGCGCCTTCAGGCTGGCGACGAAGGCGGCGGCGGGGGACGCCGGTTCCGGCATCCGGGCGAAGCCCATGCCCATGACGTAGAGGACGCCGGGTTCGCCGGGACTGGACACTTCCCGGTCGAAATAGGTCGAGGCGAACGCCCGCGTTTCCAGGGAAACGGTGGTGCGGACGCCGAGGGTGCGGCCGGCGGCTAGGGCTTCGTCGAGGCTGTCCAGGACGTCGAAGTCGCAGACGCCGACGACGGCGAGGCCGCG
The DNA here is from genome assembly GCA_021201355.1 of Planctomycetaceae bacterium. Taxonomy (GTDB): domain Bacteria; phylum Planctomycetota; class SZUA-567; order SZUA-567; family SZUA-567; genus JAJBSZ01. The sequence goes on from JAJQFC010000346.1 coordinate 6,549, forward strand.
CCGCCGCGCTTCCCAGACGAGGCGGGACGGCGAATAGCCGAGGGCGGAATAGGAGTGGAATGAATGGAGATGGACGTTCGCGATGTTGTCTGGGGCCGGCGGGGTCAGTTCGCCCTCGGCGATCTCCCGGGCGATTTCCTTGACGGCGGCAAGGCGGACGGCCGGGTCGAAGGAATCGAGATTCCGGAGGAGGGTGTCGGAAACGTTCGTGTCCATGGGTATCTCCAGGGCCCGGCGCGGCGTCGCCGCCGGGCGGTTTTTCATCCGGCCCGGCGCCGCCCGGGCGTGGTGAAGACGGGTAAACTTTTTCATTTTCCGGAAAGGAAATTTCCAAACGCCCTGTACGGCACCGCCGCCGCCGCCGGGAGGCCCGACGTCAGCAGACGAGCTGAATTTCATTTTTCCGGAAAAAGTCTATCCAGCGCCGGTTCGGCATCGCGTCCGTAATAACGTATTCGATGTCCGAAAACTCCAGCGTCTTCGCGAACACCACCTGGTCGAACTTGGTGGAATCGACGAGGAGGACGCGGTTCTTGGCCTGCTTGGCCATGGCCTGCTTGACGACGGCCTCCGGCTCGTTCGATTCGGTGATGCCGTGCTCCCGGTCGATGCCCTTGCAACTGAACACCGCCACGTCGACGCAGTAGGTGGCGATGGTCCGGCAGGCGGCCGGGCCGACCAGGCTCTGGGAATGGGCCCGGAGGTTGCCGCCGGTGGAAATGAGTTCCATCGAGCTGGAACTGAAATCGTTCAGGATGCGGTTTGAATTGGTGACGACGGTCAGGTCTTTCCGCGCCCGCAGGAGGTCGAACAGGGCAAGGATGGTGCTGCTCGAATCCGCCATGAGGGACGCCCCGTCCGTCACCAACCCGGCCGCCTTCCGGGCGACGATCTGTTTCAATTCGTAGTTTTCCGCCGTCCGTTTGGCAAAGGACAGGTCTTCGTTCCCCGGCTGGAGAAGGACGGCCCCGCCGTGGCTCCGCTGGAGATGGCCGCCGGCTTCGAGCTTTTTCAAATCGCGGCGGATCGTCTCCTGGGTGACGTTGAACGATTCGGCCAGGTCGCCGACGTGGACCTTCCGGTCGCGCTGCAGCTGGTCGAAGATTTTTTGCCTGCGTTCGATTCCAAGCATCGCCTGTACCTGATCAGGTGGAAACCTGCCTGCGGAATTTTTCAACTTCCCAGTTTTCGATAAAATCGGCCAAACGCGGCTCGAGATACGCCACGCCGCCGAAGGCCCCGGCGTACCGCTCGACCATGGCGCCGTCCCAGGCGAATTCGAGGGCGAGGGCGGCCGCCTTCCGGGTCCGGCCAAGGCCGAGGACCATGTCGCCGACCCGGGCCACCCGGGGGATGATGCCGCTGTCGTCCCGGAAGCGGCGGATGGCGGCGGCGTCCAACGGCCCTTCATAAAAACGCGACCGCGAATAGACGATGTGATCGGGACTGAGCGGTCCGCCCGGCAGGGCGAAGCGGCCGGAGGCGGTGAACGCCTCGGCTTCGCCGCCGAGCGCTTCCCGGAACACCGCCGCCGCCGCCGCCGCGTCCGCCGGCGTCGGATCGGGACCGCGTTCCGGTTCGCCCGCGAGGCCGACGGCGGCGACGGCGGCGGTGACTTTCCCCATAATATCCGCGTAGAGGCGGCGAATTTCCGCCGGGTCGTCGTGGGCGACAAACATTCCGTGATTGGCCAGGAAGACGACGGCCGGCTCGCCGCCGCCGCCGGCGCGGGCTTCGGCGAGACATTCGCCGACCCGGAGGCTCAGAAGGTACCCGGGTTCGATCGGGTCGAGCCAGAGGGCGTCCGGGAACATCTCCCGCGCGACAGCCTCCCCGTTCCGGCCGCAGACCAGGCCGCCGACCAGGGTCGGATGGGTGTGGACGACATAGCGGGCCGTGAACGAATTATGAAGCGGCGCCTCCACGGACGGCCGCCCGTCGTGGCCGGGCCGGATGGTTCCGGCCATGAACTCGACCACCGCCGCCTCGCGGGCGCGGACGTCCTCCGGGAACCGCGCGGTCATGAGGCCGGCGACCCGGGCGCGGTCGAGGGGTAGGAAATCCTCCGGCCGCATGTCCCGGAGGGTGATGCCGCTCGGCTTGACGTACACGGTGGAATCGTCCTTCGCCGACGTGTTGCCGCCGCCGCCCTTGACATGGTCCGGCGTGCCGAACTCGTGGGACAGGGCGGTGATGGTGGCGAGAAGGTGTTCCGTTGACATTGACGGCTCCTATGGGGAGGGCGCTACATTATTTACGCATGGCGGATAAATCCGAATGACCGTGTTGGCTTTTTCCCGAATCTCCTTCCAGTATACACGGTCTTTTTCCGTCCGCAACCGATACTCACATAAAAACAGAAAAAAACAGAATTTCACCGACTGTTTTTTACGCCCACATCGGCGGCGGCCGTGGTTTGCACGTCGTCATCGGCCGGGTCAAAAGAGACCGCATGCGGCGGCTGGCTGTGAAAAAGTGCGGATAAAATGGGAGAAATGCGATTATTTGATTGACAAAGCAGCGATATGTTGTATTGTGAAGGAAACAAAGCGAAACGCAGAAAATAAAACATTCACTCATGCGCCCGGCCGTCGCCGGCCTAAATCCCTGACTCCGGCACCGTTCACTACACGTTCACGCGGTTTTCCCGGCACCGCTCGCCGGTATGGAAGCGCCGATCCGGCTCCCTTTTTTACCATAGTAGCGATTCAGATCACTCTTCGCGAACGTTGTCGCCCTTCTCCACACGGCATCGGATAGGACTGACGCTTCGCGGACACCGCCAACCGCATTCCAGGGGAGAGCCATGCATACCTATTATATGGCCATCGACGTCGGCGCTTCCAGCGGCAGGCATATACTCGGCTGGCTGGAGGACGGCGTCATCCGCCTCGAGGAAGTGCACCGTTTCGCCAACGGGCCGGTCAAACGCGACGCCTGCATGGCCTGGGACGTCGACCATATCAGAAGCGAAATGATAACCGGCCTCCGGAAGGCGGGAGATATCGGGAAGCGGCCGGACAGCCTTGGCGTCGATACCTGGGGCGTCGACTTCGCCCTCCTGGACAAGGACGACGCGGTTATCGGCGACGTGGTCTGTTACCGGGATCACCGGACCCGGGGCATGATGGACGAGGTGTTCGCCCGGATGCCGGTGGAGGAGTTGTACGCCCGAACCGGCATCCAGATTTTAAACATCAACACCGTCTTCCAATTGATGGCGGTGAAGCTCCACCGGCCTGAACTGCTCGATCAGGCCCGCACCTGCCTGATGATGCCGAATTTCCTTTCCTTTCTCCTCTCCGGCGTCAAGAAGAACGAATACACGATGGCGTCGACGTCGCAACTGGTCAATGCCGAAACAGGGATGTGGGACGAGGAAATTTTCAACCGCCTCGGCTTTCCCCTGGACGCCTTCCCGGCCCTCGACATGCCGGGCACGCCGGCCGGAAGCCTGACCCCCGGGGTCAAGCGGGCGGTCGGCTACGACTGCCGGATGATGCTGCCGCCGTCCCACGACACCGCCTCCGCCGTCCTCGCCCTGCCGGCGGTGGACGACGAATCCATCTATATCAGTTCCGGCACCTGGTCCCTTATGGGAATAGAACGGCTTCGGCCGGATTGCCGCGACGTCTGCCGTATGGCCGGGTTCACGAACGAGGGCGGCTATGCCCGGCGCTACCGGTTCCTGAAAAACATCATGGGGCTCTGGGTGATTCAGAACCTGAAGAAGGAAATCGCCCCGGACGCCGACTACGACACCCTGGCCGAAATGGCCCGGGCCGGCATGGATTTCACCGGCACCATCGACGTCAACGGGCCGGAGTTCCTTATGCCGGACAGCATGAAGGACACCGTCGTGGCGGTGGCCCGGAAAGAGCTTGGCGACTACCCGAAGACGGAAGAGCAGATCCTCGCCGTCGGCTACCGGAGCATTGCCGAAAGTTACGCCGCCACCGCGCGGGCGGTGGAGGCGCTGTCCGGGAAGACGTTCAGCCGCGTCCACATCATGGGCGGCGGCAGCCAGGACAAGTTCCTCAACCAGCTCACCGTCGAGGCGACGGGGCGGGACATTTATATCGGCCCGGTCGAAGCGACGGCCATCGGGAACATCCTCTCCCAGATGCTGGCGGACGGGGTTTTCCCCGACATGCAGTCGGCCCGGCGGGCGGTGGCGTCGTCGTTCAAGGTCGAGCGGGTCGGGGCGTGACGGTTCGCCGCGCGGGCCCGCCAGGCCGGTCCGGCGCATGACGTCCGGACGGCGCGGCGAGCGGACGGGAGTCAGAGCACCATTCAGGAGGCTGGCCGGATTGTATTGCGGCCACGCCCATAACGGGGAGAAGCCATGTCGAGATTTGAAACTGCCAAGGCCATGTATGCGGAAATCGGCGTCGATGTCGATGCCGCCCTGCGCGCCCTGGACACGGTCCACATTTCCATGCACTGCTGGCAGGGGGACGACGTCACCGGGTTCGAGAGTTCGGACGGCCCGACCGGCGGCATCGCCGCCACCGGGAACTATCCCGGGAAAGCGCGGAACTTCGAAGAACTGTGCCAGGATATCCGTAAGGCCTATTCCCTCATTCCCGGGAAGCACCGGCTGAACCTTCACGCCATCTACCCGGCTCCGGGCGACGGGACGGATCGGGACAAGCTGGAACCGAAGCATTTCTCGCAGTGGGTCGATTTCGCCAAGGCGGAAGGCATCGGCCTCGACTTCAACCCGACGTTCTTTTCCCACCCGAAGGCGGGCGACACCCTGACCCTGTCGCATCCGGACGCCGGCATCCGCCGCTTCTGGATTGACCACGCCCGCGCCTGCCGCCGCATCGCCGCTTCCTTCGGGAAAGAACTCGGCACGCCGGCCCTGAACAACATCTGGGTGCCGGACGGCTACAAGAACATCCCGGCCGACCGGCTCGGCCCCCGGCTCAGGCTGAAGGCGTCGTTGGACGAAATCTACAGTGAAAAACTCGACAAGACCCACCTCTACGACTCGGTGGAGTCGAAGCTGTTCGGCATCGGCGTCGAGGCCTATACGGTCGGGTCGCACGAATTTTATATGAATTACGCGGCATATTCCGACGTTCTCTATCTTCTCGACCTCGGCCATTTCCACCCGACCGAATCGGTGGCGGACAAACTGTCGGCCGTTCTCGCCTTTTCGCCGATGGCGGCGCTCCATGTCTCCCGGCCGATCCGCTGGGACAGCGATCACGTCATCATCCTGGACGACGAACTGAAGGAACTGGCCAAGGAAATCGTCCGCACGAACGCGCTCGACAAGGTTCTTCTCGGCCTCGATTTCTTCGACGCCAGCATCAACCGGGTCGGCGCCTGGGTGACGGGCATGCGGAACATGCAGAAAGCCTTCCTCCACGGCCTCCTCATGCCGCACGAACAGTACAGGAAATTGCAGGACGAAGGCCGGTTCGGTGAATTGATGGCGTTGTCCGAAGACCTGCGGCTCTATCCCCTCGGGGACATTTGGGACCACTACTGCGAGACGAAAGGCGTGCCGGTTCGGGAAAAATGGTTCGCGGACGTTCAGGCGTACGAGCGGGACACATTGTCGAAGCGCCGGTGACGTGCGGTTGTCCCGGCACCGAAGCGAGCAATCGGTACGGGGACGAGACGAATGGTACGGCGGTGCGGGGAGCGGTTTTTTTCTGAAATCGAAGTAACGTGGAGACGGAACGATGCCCAGCAAGAAATTCGCCTGGACCTGGACGGTCAAGCCGGAGTGCCTCGACGAATATGTGCGGATGCACCTGGAGCCGTGGCCGGAAATCATGGCCGAACACACCCGGGCCGGCATCCGGAACTATTCCATCTTTCAGAACGGGAACCAGTTTTTCTACGTGTTCGAGTGCGACGACGTCCAGGCCGCCTTCGCCTACATCGACCGGAGCGATGCCTGCCAGCGCTGGAACGCCATCACGTCCACGATGGTGGAGGGGTCGTTCGACTTCGGGGAAGCGGAGCCGATTCAGCCGCTTCGGGAAGTGTTTTATCTTGCCTGAACCAGTCCCGATCAGCCGCGCCGGACGGCGCGGAGGAGGCAGCGTGTCAGACTACATTCTTGAACTCGACAACATCACGAAGACCTTTCCCGGCGTCAAGGCGCTGGACAACGTCCAGTTCCGCCTGAAAAAGGGCGAAATTCACGCCCTCATGGGCGAGAACGGGGCGGGGAAGTCGACATTCATCAAGGTCATTACCGGCGTCCACGAACCGGATTCCGGCGTCATGCGCCTCGACGGGAAACCGGTCAGGTTCACCGATCCGAACATGGCCCAGGCCGCCGGCATCGCCGCCATCTACCAGCACGTCACCTGTTACCCCGACCTGTCCGTCACCGAAAACATTTTCATCGGCCACGAAAAAGTCGGCGCTTTCGGCCGCCTCCGCTGGAACGAAATGCACGACGAGGCGGGGAAGCTCCTGTCCCGCCTGAACGCCAATTTCTCGCCCCGGGATCAGATGGGCGCGCTGTCCGTCGCCCAGCAGCAGATGGTGGAAATCGCCAAGGCGTTTTCCCAGAACGCCCGCATCATCATCATGGACGAACCGACGGCGGCGTTGACGAAAAGCGAGTCGGAAGATCTGTACCGCATAACGGAACAGCTCCGGGACGAGGGCGTGTCGATTATCTTTATATCCCACCGGTTCGAGGACATGTACCGGCTGGCGTCCCGGGTGACGGTGTTTCGCGATTCGTCGTATATCGGCACCTGGAACGTGGATGAAATTTCGAACCACGAACTCATCGTCGCCATGGTCGGGCGGGAAATCACCCAGTTGTTCCCGGAGAAGAAAAATGTCGTCGGGAAGGAAATCTTCCGGGTCGACGGGCTGTCGAAAGCCGGTTATTTCCAGGACATTTCCTTCTCCCTGCGGGAGGGTGAAATCCTCGGGTTCACCGGGCTTGTCGGGGCCGGGCGAAGCGAGGTGTTCCAGTCCATTTTTGGCATCATGCCGCACGATGCCGGGGAGATTTTCGTCGAAGGGAAGAAGGTCGCCATCCGGAATCCCGGGGACTCGATGCGGACCGGCGTCGCCTATCTGCCGGAGGACCGGCAGAAACAGGGGCTTGTCCTCACCTGGTCAATCGGCCGGAACATCAGCCTGCCGGCCTTGAAGAACCATTCGCGACGGGGCTGGATTCGGGAGAAGGACGAACTGACCGCCTCCCACCGGCTGTCGGAACGGCTCACCGTCAAGGCGCGGTCGGTCCACGATCCGGCCAGTTCCCTGTCCGGCGGCAACCAGCAGAAGGTGGTGATGGCGAAGCTCCTCAACACGAACGCGAAAATCCTCATCCTGGACGAGCCGACGAAGGGCGTCGACATTGGCGCCAAATCGGCCATGTACGAAATCGTCGCCGATTTGGCGGCGAACGGATACGGGATTGTTCTCATTAGTTCCGAAATGCCTGAAGTGCTGGGACTGTGCGACCGCATCCTCGTCATGCGGGGCGGCCGGTTGACCGGCGAATTCGACCGGGCCGACGCGACGCAGGAGAAGATTCTCGAAGCGGCGATGGCGGCGAAACCGGTAGCGGCGGCGGCCACGGCCTGAAGTGCGGGAGTGTCATCACGCTGTACGATAACTGCCGGATAGTCGGCGGAGACGGTAAAAAGTTCTGGCACGCTGATTTTCGACTGGTGCGCTTGGCGAAAATACGCCGCGTATGGCTTTTGAATGCGTATCCGGCGGCGAGGCGGAGTTATCGAATAGCATTTACCATTTCATTACCATAGGGCCGGAGTCACCGGCCACGAAATCGGCATGTCACGAACGGGAGAACGCGGCGAATGAGCACACACGCAGACACCCGGGTAATTCCGAAGGAAGGGCTGTTGGCGAAGTTCGGGAAGTTCCGGGAAATCGGGCTTCTCGTGTTTATCCTCGTCATCATGATCTTTACCCAGTGGAAGAATCCGAACTTCTTCACCTTTGAAAATCTAGACGACCTTCTCGCCAACGCCTCCATCCTCGGCATCCTCGCCCTCGGGATGATGCTCGTCATCATTATCCGGGGGATTGACCTGTCCATCGGCGCCAGCCTGGCGCTGTCCGGAATGATTGCCGCCCTCACCGTGTCGAATTTTCCCGAAACGCCGCCCTTACTGGCCCTCCTCATCGGCACGCTGGTCGGGCTGGCCTGCGGGTCGGTTGTCGGCGTTGTCGTGGCCGTTCTTGGCGTTCTTCCGATTATCGCCAGCCTCGGGATGATGTACGTGTTCCGGGGGCTTACCTACATAGTCTCCGGGCGGCGGTGGGTATCGGCGTACCAGATGCCGGACGCGTTCAAGGATATGGCGACGGGGCGGTTTTTGGGGATTCGGCATTACATCATCATTGCCGCCGTGTTCTACCTTCTTTTCTATTATTTCACCAATCACACCCGCACCGGGCGGCGCATCTACGCGGTCGGGTCGAACCCGGAATCGGCCGCCATCAGCGGCATCCACGCGAAACGCCTGACCTGGCTCACCTATGCGATTATGGGCGGACTGTCCGGATTTTGCGGCGTTCTCTGGGTGGCGAAATTCGCGTCGGCCCAGGGAGACACCGCCAGCGGCTACGAGATGAACGTCATCGCCGCCTGCGTCCTTGGCGGGGTGTCCATCGTCGGCGGATCGGGGAAGGTCGGCGGCGTGCTCCTTGGCACGCTTCTTCTCGGCACCCTGAACAATGCCCTTCCGATGATCAACATGTCGGTGTTTTGGCAAAACGCCATCCAGGGCGCCATTATCCTCGTCGCAATCCTTGTAAACACCCTGGTCAAGCGGAACGTCGACCGGTCGAACCTGGCGCGGAGGCCAATCTAATGGAGCAGTCAGCCGGAATGTCCCTGGAACGGCCGTTCTCCTGGAAAGGATTCTTTTTCCAGTGGGAATGGATTCTGTTCCTTGTCTTTATCCTTATCCACGTCGTCATGGCGTCGCTGTCGCCGTACTACCTGAATTTCAGCAACCTTGTCGATACGACGATGACGTTCCTCGACAAGGCGTTCATCGTCCTGCCGATGGCGTATGTGATTATTATGGGGGAGATTGACATCTCCGTCGGGTCCACTGTGGCGTTGTCCGCCGTGGTGATGGGGCTTCTCCACCAGGCCGGGATGCCGATGCCGGCGGCGATGCTGTGCTGCCTTGTCGTTGCGGCGGCGTGCGGTTTTTTGAACGGGTATATCCTCGTCAAGTTCCCCGAACTGGCGCCGATGATCGTCACCCTGTCGACGATGATCATCTACCGCGGCATCGCCCTTATTCTTCTCGAAGACCAGGCCGTCGGCAAGTTCCCGCTGTGGTTCGAATACCTTGGCTGGGAATACTTCGGGCCGATTCCGTTCATGCTGTTCGCCTTCCTTGTCTGCGCCCTCATTTTCGGGCTCGTTCTCCACAAGACGACATTCGGCCGCCAGGTCTACGGCATCGGGTCGAACCGGATGGCCTGCGTCTTTTCCGGCGTGCCGGTGGACCGGGTGCGGGTCATCGTCTATACGCTGACCGGTTTGATGGCGGGGGTGACGGCCCTGTTCCTGACGAGCCGGATGGGGAGTACGCGGCCCAATGTGGCGCAAGGGTACGAACTCGATGTCATCGCCATGGTGGTCCTTGGCGGCATTTCGACGGCAGGCGGGAAGGGCCGGCTCATCGGCGCGGTCCTGGCCGTGTTCACCTTCGGTTATCTCCGTTTCGGCCTCGGCCTCAGGAATGTATCGGCCCAGGCCATCATGATCATAATCGGGCTTCTCCTCATTGTCGCGGTGGCGATTCCGAATGTGCGCGGGATGATCGGGAGGTATTTGACGAAACGGAAAAATTCGGCATAGTGTCTGTTGGGGTCGTATCTCTCTTTTTTAGGAGGATTAAGCATGGGTAAACGTGTAAGCCTGTTGGTGCTCCTGCTCGTGTTCGGCTGCCTGGTGGCGGCACCGGCGGGAGAAGTGAAGAAGTACGCGTTCATCTTCAAGAGTACCGGCAATCCGTTCGGCGAAAAGCTGATGGAAGGCTACAAAACAGCCATCGAGGAGCAGGGCGGCGAATGCATTCTCCGGGCGCCGGACCTGCCGACGGCGGAAGCGCAGATCGCCATCATCGAGGAACTTATCGCCCAGCGGGTGGCCGCCATCGGCCTGTCCGCGAACGATCCGGACGCGCTCCAGCCCGTCCTCCGGAAAGCGATGCGCGCCGGCATCCGCATCGTGACGGCCGACTCGGCCACGAACGCCGCCAGCCGCGACGTCCACATCAACCAGGCCGATCCGGAACTGATCGGCCGCGTCCAGGTTCAGGCCGCCTACGAAATGGCCAAGGGGAAAGGCGATATCGCCGTACTGAGCGCCACCTCCCAGGCGACCAACCAGAACATCTGGATCGAATGGATGCGGAAGGAACTCAATAACCCGCGCTATGAAGAACTGCGGCTCAGGAAAGTCGCCTACGGCGACGACCTCCGGGACAAGTCCACGTCCGAGACGGAAGCGCTCCTGAAGACGTTCCCGAACCTCAAGGTCATCATCGCCCCGACGACGGTCGGCATCGCCGCCGCCGGCAAGGTGCTGACGGACAAGGACCTCGCCGGCAAGGTGTTCCTGACCGGCCTCGGCCTGCCGAGTGAAATGGCCGAATATATCCAGAACGGCGTGTGCCCGTGGATGTACCTGTGGAACCCGATCGACCTCGGCTACCTCGCCGGCTATGCGGCGGTGGCGTTGTCGAACGAGACCATCAGCGGCCACCAGAATGAAAGCCTCGTCGCCGGGCACCTCGGCGAGAAACAAGTCGTGGAAGCGTCGGACGGCGGCACGGAAATCATGCTCGGCGCGCCGTTCCGGTTCGACAAGTCGAATATCGACGAATGGAAGTCGGTGTACTAGGAGCGGTTTTATAAGGCGGTTCGGACACCATAAACGTCGATAAACCGCCTTCGCGGTCAATGATTGACACCTGTAAAACCATCCAGGGCATTCGGGAAACTCGTAGAAAAGCGCATCCGGACTGACCGGGTGCGCCTTTTTTTAAGGAATGGACAGTTGATTGAGGCGTGGCCTATTACGTGGAAAGTTCTATTCCACTTCCTTGACGCCGATAGCGCCGTATTGGGTGAGGAGGCTTTCGGCCCGGGCGTGGCTTTCCTTCAGGTAGACGGCCATTTCATCCGCGCCCATGAAGACGGGGAAAAAGCCCATTCTCGTCGCTTCCTCGTGGAACATCGGATTCTGGAGAACCTCCCGGACGACGGATTCCAGTTTTGCGACAATTGCCGGATCGGTGCCGCGCGGCGCGGTTATCATCCGCCACATCGACTGGGCCATGTTCGGGTAGCCGAGTTCGACAACGCTCGGGACGTCCGGAAGAATCGGCAGCGGTTCCTCGCTGGCGACGGCCAGGGGCAGGACGTTTTCCCGCATCCGGTCCGGAAGGCCGACCAGCTCGGCGGCGAAACAATTGGCGACATTGGCGTTTCCTTTGGCGACGGCCTCCAGGGCGAGGCGGCCGCCAAGGAACGGCATCCGGTTGAAGCGGACGTCGGCGACGCGCTCGATGCGGAGGCGGAACAGATCGTGGGCCGTCCAGTTGCCGCCCATGCCGATGGTGACCTGGCCCGGGTTGTCCCTGACATAGTCGAGGAGCTGGGTGAAGGTGGCGACGCCCCGGCGTTCGGCAAAAATGCGGTCGGCGACGAAAATCTCCGGATCGTTCATGAAACCGCAGACCGGCTCGACGTCCTCGTACGTGTACGGCGCGTTCCGGACGAGGAGGTCGTCGGTGAACAGGCCGCTTCCCCAGGCGAGGAGGGTGTAGCCGTCCGGGTAGGCCTGGATGCCTTCCATATTGCCGCGGATATTGCCGCCCCGGGTAAGGTTGACGACTTCGACCGGGACGCCCAATTTCGGCGCGGCGTATTTGGCGAGGAGGCGGACCGAGAGGTCGAGGCCGCCGCCGGCGGCGAAGGGGACGATGATTGTGACGGTTTTTTCCGGGTAATAGACGGGCTGGTCGTCGGCCGCGACGGCGGGGCGGGCCAGGAGCGAAACACAAAGGCAGAAAAGAAGGCGGATGCGCATCGGTACCTCCATTTGTTTTGCAAGGGCGTGCCGTCCCTGGACGAGTGCGTGACGACCGGTTGGCGGTTGTATGGGATAGACGCGCGAATGGGTATCTGGGTACTGTTTCATTGTACACCGTTTTAACGGTTCCTCCACGAAAAAAAGCCGTCCGCGAGGGACGGCTTTCTGTAGAACGCTCCAAACGGCGCGGTGAGACTGTACCGGTTACCGGTTGGTGTTCGAGGTGGAGTTGTTGCCCATGACCGGGGCGCCAACGCCGGAGGTGCCGAAGTCGGCGGCGGCCTGGGTGCTCGTGGAGACGTTGCCGAGGCCGGAAATGGCCGAGTGGCCGGCGGCGCTGTTGAAGCTGCCGCCGGTATCCCGGATGCCGACGGTCGGGGTAGCGACGCGGGTGGTGGCCGTGCCGACGACCGGGGTCGTGGCGGTGGCGGCGCTGTTCATGGTCGGGGTAGTCATGGCGCCGACGGTCCGGGTGGTGGTTGTCGTGGTGGCGGCGCGGTTCACCGGGGTGCCGGTCGAGTTTATGTTCGGGCTGCCGACGGTGGTGGTGG
>JAJQFC010000355.1 GCA_021201355.1 Planctomycetaceae bacterium
AGTGGAAACCGGCGAGAGCGGCGCCGGGGTCAGCGGCGGCGGGGCGGCGGAAACGGACGGCAACGGCGACAATTGCGGCAGGGCGGGCAATCCGGGATCGGGGCTGCCAAGTTGTTCGACCGTCCGGGTGGTGAGGTTGTCCGTCGACCCGGCCGGTCCGGAGAGGGACGGCAGGTTCGGCAGGCCCTGGCCGGGAGGCATGTCGAACGGCGACAGCGGCGGCAGGTCGAGGGGCGACAGGGGCGGCATATCGAGCGGAGCCGGCGGAGTCCCGGCCGGCGCGGAAAACGCGGCGAGGGACAGTGCGGCGGCGAGGCAGGCGATGCCGGTCAGGTTCCGGATAGTCATAACAGTGTCCTATTGCCGTGGAACTCCAGGTCAAGTTGCGAATAAAGCCACCATTGCGCGGTGGAGCCCCATGTCTATATATAGACGTCGCAAGTACGTCTCCGGGTCAATACTATCCATTTCAGCGGTCGGCAGGCTCCGCCCCGCCGGACCTGGTCGGACCCGAATGCGTGGCCGTACCTCTTGAGAATCTCTTCCGTTGTATGGCTTTCGAAAAAAACGATGGAATATAAGCCTCCCGTCCGATAGCGGATCTTCGATCAGGAGCTTATTCCCAGGCGGTTATGGCAAATTTCATGCGTGAAACAATGGCGCGGGTAAATCCGCCCGTTCACATAGGTTCTCGCATTGCCATATGGAATAATCATACACATATACGGAGGGATGACCAGAGGCCAGAAATGACTTTCCGGTCACGGTTGACGGGGCATAAGCGGATCGGTCAAAGAATGGTGAAATTGCGCTGGTTTTTGGGAAAACCGGTCATAACAGCGACCGACCGCCGGTGCGACGGCGTATCAATTCCACTTACCAAGAATCTTTCAGGACGGTATGACCACAACGTTTGGCCGCGCGTTCAGGCAATGACGGACTGCGACCGTCGCACTCTTCGCGGATGGCTTTATGTCCGGTTGGATAGAAGGAGGAAAACCGGCCTACGGCTGCAACATTCCGGCTTCGGCAAAACTATAGTATTCGCTTTCGGTGACGATAACATGGTCCACCAGGGACAGCCCGATAATGTCGCAGGCATGGCGGAGGCGTTTCGTGAATTCGATATCCGAAATGGACGGTTTCGGGTTGTTGCTCGGGTGGTTGTGGACAAGGGCGACCCGGGAGGCGAATTCCCTGACCGCCGGCCGCAGGAGATCGGCGGTGGCGAGGTGGGCGACGGTGGGCGAACCGTCGCAGAACCAGGCGTCCCGGAGGATATTGTTTTGCGGGTCGAGCATGAGGAGGACCGCCGCCTCGACCCGGTAATCGCGGAGTTCCGGGAGGTAGCGGTGGTAAATGTCCCGGGCGCAGGTAATTTTCAGCATGGCGCCGCGTTCCTCGGCAAGAAGGCGGCGGTGCAGGGCGGCGATGGAGGCGAGGCGGAGCGCCTGCGGTTTCGTTATTCCCCGGATGCCGGAAAATTCATGGGCGTCGGCCCGGAATATGGCCCGGAGGCGGCCGTAACGGGCCATCAGGGTGTCGACCAGTTCCTCGTTCCCGGTGCCCTTTTCCCCGAAGAGGATGACGCCGAGAAGCTCCTGGGCGGAGAGGGCCTGGTCGTTGTCGACCATGAAACGTTCGGCCGGCGGCCGGGTGGCCATTTCCGGTTTTCGCGGTATGTTGTACTGGTCGCATTCGCGGGTGAGTTGGCAGATATAGCACTGCGGCGTGGCGCCGCAGACCGCCTTCCCCGCCGCGTCGTCTCCCTGGACGAAGAGTCGGAGAAGGAGGCGTACCTGCCGTTCCGGCCGGGAGACGGCATGCGCGACCCTGGCGGCGAAGTCGGGGAGAAAGTCCGCGCCTTCGCATTCGCTCCGGGAAAAGCCGATGCGGCGGAACGACCGGGACAGGGCGTTCCGGTCGGGGGAGATTTCCTCGTCCGACAGCGTTTCGGTGCGAAGCCGGGCCAGGCAGTCCGCCACCGCCTTGGAGCCGCAGGCCTGTTCCACCGACCGGGTGAGTCGCGTGTAGAAATTGACGAGATCGCGGCCGTCGTCCCCGGCGGGTTTTTCGGCGGCGGAGTCGTGGTTGCCGTCTTGGTCGGTTTCAGCCATGCTTGTTAACAATCCTGATTTGTCATCTTCGATTTTACATCCGGCAGCGCCACCGCCAGGCCGGAGCGACGACGTCGGTTCCGGCCTGATCGTAAACTCGTCTTGAGACAATACACCCACCGGCGGCTGACGGGACGATACCCTCGAACACGCCGCCATCCTTCCGCCGCCGGACTGCCTATTCGCGATTCCGCGGTTACATGTTGTCCACCAGCGCCTGGCCGAATTCCGAACAGGACAACTTGGTGGCGCCGTCCATGAGGCGGTGGAAGTCGTAGGTAACGCGCTTTTCCGAAATGGTTTTCCGCATGGCGCTGAGGATGCGGTCGGCCGCTTCGCGCCACCCGAGATAACGGAACATCATTTCGCCGGAGAGAATGACGGAGGACGGGTTCACCATGTCCTTTCCGGCGTACTTCGGCGCGGTGCCGTGGGTGGCTTCGAAAATGCCGTGGCCGCTCGCGTAGTTGATGTTGCCGCCGGGGGCGATGCCGATGCCGCCGACCTGGGCCGCAAGGGCGTCGGAGATATAATCGCCGTTCAGGTTCGGCGTGGCGACGACGTCGTATTCGGCCGGACGGGTGAGGATCTGCTGGAGGAAAGCGTCGGCAATGACATCCTTGACGATAAGCTTCCGGCCGCCGTCGAGGCTGATTTCCTGCCACGGCCCGCCGTCGATTTCTTTGCCGCCGAATTCGCGGGCGACGTCGTAGCCCCAGTCGCGGAATGCGCCTTCCGTAAACTTCATAATGTTTCCCTTGTGGACAAGGGTGACGGATTTACGGTTATTGTCGATGGCGTACTGGATGGCGGCGCGGACAAGGCGGGCCGTCCCTTCCCGGGAAATCGGCTTGATGCCGATGCCGCAGGACGACGGGAAGCGGATCTTCTTGTACGCTTCCGGGAACTGTTCGGCGAAGAGTTTGAGGAACTTGTCGCAGTCCGGAGTGCCGGCGGCGAATTCGATGCCGGCGTAGATGTCTTCGGTGTTTTCCCGGAAGATGACCATGTCAATGAGTTCCGGCTGCTTGACCGGGCTCGGCACGCCGGTAAAGTACGACACCGGCCGGAGGCAGACGTAGAGGTCGAGGATCTGCCGGAGGGCGACATTGAGGGAGCGGATGCCGCCGCCGATCGGGGTCGTCAGCGGACCCTTGATGCCGACGAGATATTTTCGGAAGGCGTCGATGGTTTCGTCCGGAAGCCAGTTCCCGGTCTGGTCGAATGCCTTCTGGCCGGCGAGGACTTCTTTCCACTGGATTTTTTTCGTGCCGCCGTAGGCCTTCAGGACGGCGGCGTCCATGACCATGACGGCGGCGCGCCAGATGTCCGGACCGGTGCCGTCGCCTTCAATAAAGGGGATGACGGGTTGGTCCGGGACGGTGAGGACGCCGTCGGCGATGGAGATGATGTTTTCGGACATTATCAAGGTTCCTTTTCTCGATCGAATTTCATGCCATAAAAAGAGGAAAATTCCGTGAACTCCGGAACGCACGGGGCGCGGCGGGGTTGACGGAATTTTTGTGAACAAACCGGAAAAACGTACAATGACCGCATCAACGCGAACGACCTACTCCGCCGCCTCGTTCATGTCGTCCGCCGCGTCCTCGGCCGCGTGTTTCAACCGGAGCTTGTGGAAATAGTCGAGGACGCTCCAGATCATATAAATCACCACGCCCATGACTATCGCCACGTCGGCGATATTGAACACCGGCCACAGTCCGCGTCCGGTAGACGGATTGAGTATTTCCAGAAAGTCCCGGACGCCGACATGGAAAATGCGGTCGTACAGGTTGCCGATGGCGCCGCCGACGATTATTCCGAGGGCCCACAGCGGCGCATCCGGCTCCCGGTTATGGTAGGCGGCGAGAACGAGGGCCGGCACCAGGACGGCGGTGGCGCCGAGGAAGAGGAGAAGCTTCCCCGAAGCCAGTCCGAAGGCGCCGCCGGTGTTGTAATGGCAAATAAGCCGGAACGCTCCCGGGAGAACCCAGATGACGTGTTCGTCCGTATAGATGTTGCCGGGCGGCGGTCCGCCGCCAAGGAGGCCGAAGACGTACGCCTTGGAGGCGAGGTCGAGGACGAGGGCGGCGACGGCGGCTATCCAGAACCAGCGAATCGGATTCAGCCGTTGTCCTCCTCGAGCTTCCGCTGGCACTTGACGCAACGTTTGGCCCAGGGCTGGACCGTGAGGCGGCGTTCGCCAATTTCTCCCTGGCATTCGTCGCAGACATTGAACTTGCCGGCGTCGATGCGGTCGAGGGCTTCGTCAATTTCCGCCAGTGTTTCCGACGAGGCGTTCAGGCGGGAGACTAGCATGTCCAGTTCCTGCTCTTCGGACGCCTGTTCCGCCATATTTATGGGGGCGCGGGCGGTGAACCGGCCGCTTTCCGACTGCAGGCTGTCGCGTTGGATTGACTCCTGGCTCGAGTTCAAGCGATCGCGGATTGCCAAAAGGTTTTTACGCAGTTGTTCCGGAGTCATGACGCCGTCCTCCACCTGTTTTCGATGAGCCGGGAGGCGAGATGCCTCCCGTGTACTGACGCGGCAGTCGATTGTGCGGGCGCCTGCCCGTGCCGCTTCCCGAGCGGGCCACGCCTCCCGCCGGACCCGGCGAACCACGCCCGAAAATGGAAGAACCAATTGTAAAAACACAGGGGCCCGCGTCAAGGAAACCTCGGAAAATATCCCTCCCAACCACTCCCGGGCGGGTCGGGATTGCCGTTGCGTTTCCGGTGGAGAGATGGTAAAATCCGGTACGTATTGACAAATGGTTTGAACTGACGGATTAGTTTTCTTCAAGATGGTCGATAACTGCAGTAACCTCGTCGGCGACACGTGTACCGGCGGCCAAACGGTTGGTTGTCGAATGGATTCTTGAACTGTTTCTTCCGCATATCATCGTCAAGAGACTATAAGGGGCCACAGATGGCGACAACGGTTGGTGGTGTAATCGAGGGATCCTATTACTACAAGGTCATCAGAAAAATCGCCGACGGCGGCATGGGCAGCGTCTACGAAGTCGAACAGCACGGCGCCGAAGGTTTTGTCAAGCGGATGGCCTTGAAGACCATCATTCCCCGTTATACCAATAACAAGGAATTCGTCGATATGTTCATCGGCGAAGCCAAACTGGTCGGCAATCTGGTCCATCCGAACATCGTGCAGATTTACCAGCTCGGCCGGACGTCGGAAGGCTTTTTCATCGCCATGGAATATATCGACGGCATCAACCTCGAACAATTCCTCCTCCGGCACTTCGATCTCAAGCGGAAAATTCCGCTGGATCTGGCCACCTTCATCGTCTCCCGCATCTGCCGCGGCCTTGAATACGCCCACACGAAAACGGACGCCCTCGGCCGGCCGTTGAATATCGTTCATCGGGACGTGTCGCCGAAGAATATCCTTATAAACACGGAAGGCGAATGCAAACTCACCGACTTCGGCATCGCCAAGGCGCGGAACTACATGGAGCAGGATGAGGAACGCGTTCTCATGGGGAAGGTCGAATACATGTCGCCGGAACAGGCCGACTACCGCATCACCGACGCCCGGTCCGACCTCTTCAGCCTCGGCATCGTTTATTCGGAACTTCTTACCGGCAACAACGGCTACGTCGGCACCGACACGAACGACACCCTCGACCGGGTCAAGCGGGCCGACCTCCCGGACCTCAAGTCGGAACGGCCGGACATCCCGGACGACATCGTCAAGATTGTCCACAAGGCCCTCCAGCGCGACCCGATGCAACGCTACCAGACCGCCACCGACATGGTCTACGACCTTGAATACCAGATGTATTCCCGCGGCTACGGCCCCACCATCGCGTCGTTCGCCAAGTATACGGCCGACCTGTTCCCGAAACGCAATTTCGCGACGCCGAAGCGGACGCCCCTGAACGCCGCCGTCGGGAGCTGACGGCATGTTCCGGCCATTATGGAGTATCATCTTCGTCACAGCCTTCCTCGCCTCGTCGGCCGTTCATGCGGCTGACGAGGTGTTTAGTTGGCGCCAGTGCGCCGGACAAACGCTTCGGGTGATGCTGAACAAGCACCCGTACACGGAAGGCATCAAACGGCAGATTTCCGAATTCGAGACGCTCACCGGCATTGACGTCGCCTTTATAAGCCACCCGGAAGAACGTTATTTCGACCGCCTCGACGAGGCGTTCGAGGCGCCGTCCGGAAAGCCGGACGTGTTCATGACCGGCGTCTACCAGGTCTGGGACTACGCGCCGGACAACCGGATTCTGCCCCTCGACAGCTTTATAGACAACCCGGCCCTGACCCGGGTCGGCTACAACATCGGCGATTTTTATCCCGGCATCATCGACGCCTTCCGCTGGGACCGCCAGGCCGGGTCGAATCTCGGCACCGGTCCCTTGTGGGCCATTCCCCTCGGCTTCGAAGCCTGCACCCTGACATACAACCGGGAACTCCTCGCCAAGGCGAGGCTGTCGATTCCGCTGACGATGGAGCAACTGGTCGAGGCCGGCCTGAGCCTGAACGGACTGGAAGGCCCGGACATGTATGGTGTGGCGGCCCGTGGCGTCGGCAAGTGGAATTCGCTCCATTCCGGATACATTACCACCTTCACGAACTACGGCGCCAAGGACATTGAAATCGAGGACGGCCGCCTCGTCTCCCGGGTGAACAGCCCGGAGGCGGTGAAGGTGACGGACCTGTGGGTGCGGCTCCTCCGCGATTGCGGCCCGGACGACTGGGAATTTTCCGACTGGTACCGCTGCCTCGCCGATATCGGCGCGCGCCGGGCCGGGATTCTGTACGACTCGGATATTGTCGGCTTTTTCGCGAACAGCCCGGGCATGACGTCGCAGTCCGGGAAACTGGCGATGACCCTGCCGCCGGCACCGGCCGGGACAGACCCGACGAACATCAAGTCGAACCTCTGGGTCTGGGGCCTCGCCATCAACCCGACGACGGCGAACCGCAATGCCGCCTGGCTGTTCATCCAGTATTTCACCAGCCGCGAATTTCAGGAGTATTCGGTTCTTCACTGGCAGAGCCTGAATCCGCCCCGGCGGTCGGTGTTTGACAACCCGGCCTTCCAGACCGTCCTCGCCACCATGCCCGGTTACAAGGAGACGTTTACGTAACTGGTAAACAACACCCGGGTCTACTTTACCCCGAACCCGCATTTCTCGGACATTTCGGAACGCTGGGCCGAAGTTATCCGGGATATCGCCAACGGCATGTACGAATCGACCCAGGAAGGCATGGACGCATTGAAGATATGGATGGATTCGAAGCTGCAGCAGGTGCCGGTGGGGTCGGATGTGTATTAATTGCTGGATGGAGTGAAGAATTCCTCCAGATTCTTAGGATGATACTATGACCACTATGAAACTGTACAAAACGTGCCGAGGTTACCGCGTCTCGACTATGTCGGACGAAGAGTATATTCGCATTTCCGATGAGATGACGAAAGCCTATGAAGCGGGTGATGACGAAAAGGGTGATCGATTATCAAGTCTCCTGCCGATAAGCTTGGAGATGGCGTTATGCATGGTTCGAATTTTGGGCCGCGAATGTCTCTCCGATTTTAATACTAACGATATTGAGGCACTATATGGACCAGACTGGCTTGAAAAGTACGGTCGAAAAACGTATCAAACGTATCGCCCGGCTAGCAAATCAGGTAAACGACTTTCGCGATCTTCGCAATAATTTTCATCTTACCCATGAGGATTATGACAAAAGGGTCGGCAACTTGTTGCGAGCTATGGCCGAGTTGTCGAAATCTCTCGACCTGAATCTTTTCGTGGCAGCCGAAAATGCGCTGGTAACGGCAGATCTGAATCACACAGTCCGCATGGTGGATTCTCACGATGGACCTGTGGACAGCGTTTACATGTCCATGCTGGCTTTACAAAGTAAAACAGTGAAGCAGTTGGAAGAACTCCATGTGATGCTGGTTTTACGAGGGGAAGATCCCGAGACGTTTCACCGTTACGCTGCCGGTACACGGGCACGTTCCAAATCGGGGGACTTCGATAATGAAGGCCTGCCCCGAGATGGTATTCGCCGAATAATGTCGAGCCAGCATACCCGTCTTAAAAACAAGGAAGCAAACGCCGAACTATTGTCGAAATCGGAGCGGGAAGTAATTAAAATTCGTCGCCACAATTTGACCACGGCGGAACGCCTTTATACATCGATGCAAAGAAGTTCCAGCGCGCACGCGGCCTATCTTGAACAAATGGACGACAAACAACAAAACCGCGAGTAGCACTGATTTTTCTTACTTCTTCCCCAACGCCAAAAACGCCCGCCAAGCTTCATCCAACTTCCTCGCACTGCCATGAATCTTCTGCCCGGCCTCCTGCGCGAACAGGCCGAGACGCCATTCTTCCATTAGCCAGCGATACTCCATCAACGCCAAAGCCTCCCGCCGGGTCAAGTGGCCGGCGGCGGCGGTTTCGTAGCGTTCCCGGTAGGGAACGAGTTCGGCGAGGCGGAGTTTGTCCTTGCCGAGGGCGTAGTTGAGGCGTTCATGGCGGCGCTTGGCGCCGGTGACGAAGCGGGGCAACTGGCGAATCTGGTCCGCCGTCGCCAGGCGCATGACGCCGGGGCTGAGAAGGGACTCGAGCTGCCGCAGCATGTCCCGGTACGGGTCGGCGTGGGCCGGAGTCGGCGGCCGGTCGAGGCCGGGAATAAGCATGGCGGCGTCGCGGTAGGCTTCCTCCATCGCGGCCTGGAGTTCCATCGCCACCGGGTAAAGGCGTTCCTTGCCGGCGGCGATGCGTTCAAGGAACAGGCGGTGGCTGCGGGCCGGGTGGGCGGAATCAAACACCTCGTCGACGGCGGCGCCGAGACTGACGTCGGTGAGGAGATCGCCGCCGCCGCCCAACGTCTGGGCCAACGCTGCCGAGCGGGCGCTGAACTTGACGCGGAGATCCTTCCGGAGCTTTGTGAACCAGTTGCCAAGGGTCAGGTGGACAATACGGCGGTACCCGCTCCGCATGAATTCGGCCGCTTCCTCTTCCGTGTGGAACAGGCGGATGCCGACGGTTTTTCCTTCGTCCACAAGCGCCGGAAAGGCGGCGGCGCCGGAGCCGGAGCGTATTTCCACCCGTTCAGGGAGGTCGCCGAAGGTCCAGGCGTCCATGCCGGTCTTTTCGTAAAACTCCTTGTCCATGGTGTCGAAGGCGCGGCGGGCCGCCACCTTCAGGCTCTCGGCGAGGAGACCGATGTCCCGGCCCTGGCCGACGGTGAGGCCGTTTCGGTCAAGGGCGCGGATATTCATCCGCATAAAGGCCGGGAGGTCGTCCCGTGACCACGCCTCGTCCGGGATGCGGACGCCGAGGAGGCGGAACGCGGCGTCGGCGACGGCGTCCCGGAGCGGTTTGTCCGGAGGACCGATACGGTCGACAATATCGGCGGCGACCTCCGGAATCGGCGTCAGGTCGCGGCGGATCGCCTTCGGGAGGTTCCGGAGCATCTCCGCCACTTTGCCGCCGAGCAGGCCGGGGACGAGCCAGTCGAGGCGCCATTCCGGAATGTTCGGGAGATCCGCCACCGGCACGGTCACGGTCACGCCGTCCTCCGGGTGACCCGGCCGGAAGCGGTAGGTCAGGGGATAGCGGCGGCCGGCGATGTCGAGGGCCGGCGGGAACCGGTCCGGGGTGATGCCGTCCGGCGGATTGTCCATAAGGTACTGCCGGGTGAGCAGGAGAAAGCCGGGCTGTTCCTTCTCCTTCCGGAAGACGAATTTGGTCAGGGCACGGTCGTTCGAGACGTCTTCGGGAAGGCGTTCGTCGTAAAACCGGTAAATCGCGTCCGGACTGGCCATGAGCGGCTGCCTGGCCTTGTGGGCGATTTCGGCGACGGACCGGGTGAGGGCGATGTTTTCCTGGTAAAACGGCAGTTTGGTGTGGAGGTTCTCGTCGACGAGGGCCTGGCGGATAAAAATTTCCCTGGCCGCCTTCGGGTCGACGGATCCGTAATAGACGCGCCGCCCCTCGACCACCGGCAGTCCGTAGACCTCGACCTTCTCCCGGGCCCGGACAAAGCCGGACCGGGCGTCGTAATACGGCTCCGAATACGAACGTTTCGCCAGGGGACCGGCCAGTTCCTCGACCCAGAGCGGATCGATTTCGGCCACCCCCCGGCCGAACAGGCGGCTGGTGTCGGCCAGTTCCGCCGCCACCACCCAGGCGGGAAGCTGGCCTTTCCGCTTGATTTCGGACGGTTGATCCCCGGCTTCACGGCTGGCCTGGCGGCGTTCCCGGGCGGCCCGGGCCAGGCCGGAGCCGGGCCAGAGCAGGAAGCGGACGCCACGGGCGCCCTGGTAATCGCCGTCGTCCGAGCGTTTGCCGACCCGGCCAAGAAGGCCGGAGAGGATCGCTTTGTGGAGGCGGGCGTAGCCGCCGTCCTTGTCGCCGGCGAGGGCGCGGTCGTCCCGAGCTTCGCCCTTCTCGGCCAGGCTGGCCATTATCTCGCCGGCCTGGCGGTGAATGTCCCGCCACTCCTGCATGCGAAGGTAGTTCAGGAAGTTCTGGCGGCAGAATTTCCTGGCCTGCGATTTCGACGGCAATGTCTTCAGGGCGTCATCGTAGAACTTCCACAATTCGAGCCAGCCGAGAAAATCGGATTTCGGATGGAGAAAACGCTTATGCGCCGCTTCGGCCTCGCCCTTTTTGGCGGACGGCCGTTCGCGCGGGTCTTGAATCGAGAGCATGCCGACGATGACGAGTGCCGGTTCAAGCGCGCCGTTTTTCCGCGCTTCCAGAAGGATCCGGGCAAAACGCGGTTCCACCGGCAGGTTCGCCATCCGGCGGCCGTGGCGGGTGATTTCCCGCCGGTCGTCAAGGGCGCCGAGTTCGGCCAGTTCGCGGTAGCCTTCCTGAACCCGGGACGGCTGCGGCGGGTCGAGGAAGGGGAAGTCCTCCACCGGCCCAAGGCCGAGGTGGCGGAGGCGGAGGATAACGGAAGCGAGGGAAGCGCGGCGGATTTCCGGATCGGTGAATTCCGGGCGCTTCAGATAATCCTCTTCGGAATAAAGGCGGATGCAGAGGCCGGGGGCGACGCGGCCGGCGCGGCCCTTTCGCTGTTCGGCCGAGGCCCGGCTGATCTTTTCGATCTGCAACCGTTCCACCGAGGCGCGGTCGGAAACGCGTTTCATTCGGGCCAGGCCGCTGTCTATGACGGCGCGGACGGCCGGAATGGTGAGGGACGTCTCGGCTACGTTCGTGGACAGGATAATCTTCCGCCGATCCGTCGTTTGGAATACCCGCTGTTGCTCTTCCGGCGTCAGCCGGGAATAGAGGGGAAGGACGAGGCAATCCTTCGGTCCGGACCGGGTGAGGGTGTCGGACGCTTCCCGGATATCGGCTTCGCCCGGGAGGAAGACGAGGATGTCGCCGTGCGGCAGTTCCCGAACGACCTCCTCGACGGCGTGGAGGATCATGACGTCGAGGTCGGGATCGTCGTCGTCGCCGTCGGCCGGCGGCAGGTACCGGACCTCCACCGGGTACGACCGGCCCTCGAGGGTAACGGCCGGACAGTCGCCGAAATAGGCGCTGAACCGGTCGACGTCGAGGGTGGCGGAGGAGACGATGAGGCGGAAATTCGGCCGCTCCGGCAGGATGCGGCGGATGCAGCCGAGAAGGAGATCGGTGTCGAGGTTCCGCTCGTGGGCTTCGTCGAGGATGACGCAGTCGTAGTTGAGGAGCAGGGGATCGCGGCGGAGTTCGGCGAGGAGGACGCCGTCCGTCATGAACTTTACAAGGGTGGTCGGCCGCGTTTTGTTGAAAAAACGCATCTGGAAACCGACGGCGTCGCCGAGGACGGCGCCCGTTTCCTTGGCGAACCGGGTGGCGACGGACATGGCCGCCAGCCGCCGGGGCTGGGTGACGCCGACCAGGCCGGAGGCGCCGAGGCCGAGTTCGAGGCAGATTTTCGGAAGCTGGGTGGTTTTTCCGGAGCCGGTCGAGCCGGCGATGATGGTGACCTGGTTGTCCCGGATTGTTTCCTTGATTTCATCGACCCGGGGAGCGATGGTGAGTTCGGCCGGATAGTCGAGGACGAGCTTCTGCGCGGCCCGGCTGTCCCTGAGGTCTTTCGAACGGATAAACGCATCGCGGAGGCGTAGGGCGGCGTCGTGGTCGGAAGGGCGCGGCTTTTTTACCTGTTCCAAACGGACGGCGTCGCGGCCGAGGCGCGGACGGTCGCGGAGCATAACGTCGTTAATGCCCGTGAGGACGTCCCGGGCAATGGCCCGGACGCCGACGGCGGGGGAAGTTTCGACTGTGTCCGATTGGGTCATAGTGTTTTTACTCTATATGTGGACGCCGGATGGTGACAAACTGTACCGGTTCCCGCGCCAGCCTCCGAAAAAAACGCGTCATCCCGGAAACGCTGTCCCGGGATGACGCTTTGAGTATACACGGCCTGCCGCCGCTTCGCCAGACGCTGCTTCATTCGAGGCTAGGCGGTTTGCTGTTCGCCCTTTTTCAGGCGGACGCTGACGCTGGTCGGCCGCTTTTCCTTTTGCTTCAGGTCGCTGTTCCGGATGTCCATCCGCCGGATCTTGCCGCTGGTGGTCTTGGGGAGCTCGTCCACGAAGTCGACGACGCGGGGATACTTGTACGGCGCCGTCACTTTCTTGACGTGATCCTGCAGTTCTTTCTTGAGTTCGTCCGACGCCGTCCAGCCCTTCGCCAGGACGACGGTGGCCTTGACGACCTGCCCCCGGACCGGGTCCGGGACGGCGGTGATGGCGCATTCGACCACGGCCGGGTGGGTGAGGAGGGCCGATTCGACCTCGAACGGGCCGATGCGGTAACCGGAACATTTGATGACGTCGTCGTTCCGGCCGACAAACCAGAAATAGCCGTCTTCGTCGCGCCAGGCCATGTCTCCGGTGGAGTAGGTCCCTTCCGGCCAGGACTTGGCCATGGCGTCGGGGTCTTTGTGGTATTCGCGGAACAGGCCGGTCGGGTGGGCCTTGTCCGTGTTCTTGACGACAATGGTGCCGACGATGCCGTCTTCGCACGAATCGCCGTTTTCATCGATAAGGTCGATGTTGTACAACGGCGACGGCTTGCCGGTGGACCCCGGCTTCACCGGGAACCACTCGAAATTGGCGAGGATGACGCTCGTTTCGGACTGGCCGAAGCCTTCCGTAATCGGCAGGCCGGTCGCTTCGAGGAAGCGTTCGTACACTTCCGGGTTCAGCGGTTCGCCGGCGGTTTCGGCGTGCTTGATGCTGGAGAAGTCATACTTCGACAGGTCTTCCTGAATGAGGAAGCGGTACACCGTCGGCGGAGCGCAGAAGGTGGTTATCCGGAGCCTGGACATGGTTTTCAGAAGGTGAAGCGGCGTAAACTTCTCCGTATCGTAGGCGACGATGACGGCGCCGCACACCCACTGGCCGTAAATCTTGCTCCAGCCGAACTTGGCCCAGCCGCTGTCCGCCATGACAAGGTGGAGGCCGCCGTCCTCGACGTGCTGCCAGTAGTGGGCGGTGACGATGTGGCCGAGGGGATAGGTGAAGTCGTGGAGGATCATCTTCGGCATGCCGGTGGTACCGGACGAGAAGTAGATGAGCATGCCGTCGCGGGCGGTGGTGGCCTGATCGCCGGTCGGGCGCGTCCAGTCCTCGGACGCGGCGTCGAGATCGGCCCGCATGGAGCGCCAGCCGTCCGGGATGTCCGAGCCGAGGATGCTCGTTATGAGGGCCGGGTCGCAGGTCGGCTTGGCCGCGTTCACCGCCTTGACGATATCCGGATCGTCGGCGGCGCAGATCATCTTGATGTTGGCGGCGTGGCAGCGGTAGGCGATGTCCTTGGCGGTCAACTGGAACGTCGACGGGATGACGATGGCCCCGACCTTATGGAGCCCGATCATGCTGAACCACACTTCCGGCCGTTGTTTCAGCATGAGGAGAACGGTGTCCCCCTTCTTGATGCCGAGGGACGAAAACATGTTGGCCGCCTTGTCCGACCAGCGTTTGACGTCCGCGAAAGTATACCGCTTTTCCTCGTCCGCGTCGTTGACCCAGACCAGGGCGGGTTTTTCCGGGGACTCTACAGCCCAGGCGTCGACGACATCATACCCGAAGTTGAAGTTGTCGGGGTAGTCGACGCGATAGTTCTCCTTGAAATCCTCATAGCTGTCGAAGTCAATCCGAGGCAAAAACCGTTCAATCATGACAAGCCCTCTAGTCTGGGTAAATCGCCTTCCGCCGCGATTTTCGTGGGTTAAATTGTAATCCGTTAAAACGGAGCCTTCCCACCACCGGCAGCCCGGCGGAGGGGTGTGACGGCGGTGTGTAACGATGGTTTATTCGTTAATTACGGTAAGGAACTTGGCTACGGGGGTTACCGCGCGCTGGCCGTGCGGGAATACCGGGTTGAAATAGATGCTGTCGCCGGCGTCGAGGGAGAATTCCCGCTTGCCGATGACGACTTTGACGGTGCCTTCGAGGACGTAATTGAATTCCTGACCGCCGTGGAAGATGAGTTCGGCCTCATCGGTGTGGGAGAGGGTGACGATCATCGGGTCCATGTCCCGATGCTTGAAGTTGAAGGCGAGGGCCTGGAAGGAATAGCCGGCATAGCGCTCGACTTTTATGCCCTGTCCTTTTCGGACGATGGTGTAGTCGTCCATGCGGGGCATGTCTCCGGTGAGGAGGACGGTGGGGTCGACGCCGAATTCGGTGGCCAGTCCGTAGAGGACGCCAATCGGAATATCGGCTTCGCCGGTTTCGTAGGTCATGTAGGTGTCGACATCGATGCCGACCTGCTTGGCGGCGTGTTCGGGCGTCACGTCCAGGATTTCCCGGAGTTCCTTGATGCGGGCGCTGATCTGAGCAATCTGCTTGTTCATCACCATGATGAATACCCGACTTCCCGTTCACGGCCCGCTCGGGCCACACCATACACACGACCGGAGCCTTCCCGCAAGAAGGCTGTCCACGTACGATACAAAGTATAATGATTATCGGCGGTTTGCGTAGATAATTTATTGAAAAAATTTTGGCCTTAACGCAACCCTTTTCCTTATATTTAGTTACGGTTTAAAAAAAACGGCCAAAAAAAAGCCGCCCGAATCGTTCCGGACGGCTCGCTGGCTACGGCATATGTAAAATCTGTCCAAGCGGTATGGACACGTCAAATCGGCCGGGTTCCAGGTTCGCCCAATACCAGGCATGGGAGAATGCCCGGCAGCCTTCCCGAACATTCATGACAAAGTTTTTCATACTGACTCTGTCAACCGGATCACTCTCGCACGGATTGACGGCGGCCCGGTTCAGCGGACGATGATGACGCCGCCGCCGTACACCGGAGCGGGCGGGGCATAGTACACCGGCGGCGGCGCGTAATAGTACTGCGGGGCCGGTACATAATACCGTGGCGCGTAGTGGCGCGGGGCGTAGCCGCCGCCATGGAAGAAAACGACACCGCCGCCGCCGCGCCGGCCGCGACGCGGACGGTAATGGCGCCGGGGGCCTTCATAAATGGTTTTTTCCGAAGATCCGATGGCTGTTTCCCGCGCTTCGCCAACAGAAGCATAACCGCTTAGAGCGACAAGGGCCAGGGTGAGGACAAGCAGTAGTTTTTTCACGGGTGTTCCCCTTTCATTACAAACATCTCCACCTCTCTATGTCATCACCATTCCGTCGTCAGGCCGCGCAGGCAAAAACGGTTCAGGCGACGCGGCGGTGTGAAATGGCCGAAAACCGGCCTCTACATGGCTAGTGGATGATGAATAAGGGGTGTTACAGGTTTTTCGACGAATTCGGGGGCGTTTGACGTTTTCCATGGATTCTTCCCGCATTGCCCTCAATAGTGTTCAAACTCCTTCCCAAGATTCAGTATATCCTCGCCACTGCCCACCAGACGGCTGTACGGTGCGGACTGCTCGCCGGTCGGCTCGTGGGGTTCGACAACGAAGGAGGCATTTTTGGACGTCTCCCGCAGGAGGTCGTTCACGCTGTGGGCGAGGGAGGTGAGTTCTTCCGCCATGGCGGCGTGAGAGGCGGCGTTGTCGACATTTTTCTTGGCGATTTCCGCCACTTCCTCAATGCCGCTCAGCACTTCGGAGACGATGATGGTCTGGGTATTGGCCTGGCTCGACACCTTTTCCATCATATCGGCGGCGTCCGTGGCGATTCCGGTGATGGTGTCGAAGGATACCGCCGTTTTCCGCCCGAGTTCGACGCCGGACTGAATGGTCTCCGCCGACGCGTTGACGATGGTGGCGGTATCCGTCACCGATTTGGCGCTCCGGTTGGCGAGTTGCCGCACTTCAGAGGCGACGACGGAAAAACCCTTGCCGTGACTGCCGGCCCGGGCCGCCTCGACAGCGGCGTTCAGGGCGAGGATGTTTGTTTGAAACGCTATCGAGTCGATGGATTTGAGGGCGCTGTGAATGGCGTCTGACCGGCTCTGAATGTTCGCCATCTCGTTCTGGAGTTCCGCCATTTCGCCGTTTCCCTCGCAGGCCATGCGTTCGACTTCGGCGATTTTTTCGTTCGTCTCAATGGCCAGTTTGGCATTCGATTCGGCGTGCTGCTTCAACTGCTGGATGGCGGTGGAAATCTGCCGGAACACGGACTCCTGTTCGATGGCGCCGGACGATACCTGGAGGCTCGACTGGTTCAGTTTATCCGAGGCCTGGAGCGCTTCCCCGGCCATGGTGGCGACCTGGCGGAGGATGCGGTCCAGTTTGACAATGCTCTTTTCCATGCCGTCGGTACGCTGGCGGATGGTGTCTATCATGGCGTTGTAGGCGGAGCCGAGGGTGTTGAATTCGGTAAAGGCATAGTTCGTTTCGACCTTTCTCTGAACGTTGGCCTCCCGGTATTCATAGGAAGCGTTCAGGATGTCGGACAGGGGTTTGGTGAATTCGCGTATGCCTAAGTAGACGCCGGCGCCGACCAGAATCATTATCACCACCATGATGGCGGCCTGGACCTTGAGCTGGCGCTCTATGGGGACGAGGAAATTCGTTTCCGGCAGAAGGATCGCCAGGGACCAGTCGTTGGTCCGGAGCGGCGCCAGGAAGGTATGGAGCCATTGGTCGCCGCCGTGGGCGGTGCGGACCTTGGCGAAGCCGACGGCGCGGTTCTGCTGGAGGCGCCGCAGTTCCTCCCACCCGGCCCGGTCGCCGGTGTCGACGTCGTGGCTGAACATGTTGTACCTGTTCCTGACATAACTCAGGTCCGGATGCATGAGGTAGTCGCCGTTCCGATTGACAACGACGGAATAGACGCCGACGCCAAGCTCGCTGACCCGGTTGTCCAGGTCGGCGTTGAGGCCGTCGGCGAGCCAGCCGACGCCCAGTTCGCCGATAAACCGCTCGCCGATATAAATAGGCACCATGTAGGTGATGAGCCAGGCGCTGAAATCGTCATGGTAATACGGTTCGTTCCACACGGGCTGGCGGGTGTCCCGGGCGTTGGCGAACCATTCCTGGTCTTCGAAGGGACTCGAGGTAAAGTCGTGAATCGTCGTGCCGGTTTCCCGTTGCCCGCCGCTGTTCTTGACGGCGGCGCGGAAGAAACGCCTGCCGCCGGCGTCGTTCCACCCCTCCACGCCCATCATCCCGGCGACGTGGATGGTGTTGTGGCGGGCGACGACGCTCCGGAGGAACGAGTCGATTTCGTCGGTGGTGAGGTTGTTTAAAATGTCCATGTCGAGTTTTTTCCCAAGCATGGACAAACCGTTTTGAAGACCGGTGCTGGCGGCGTTGAAAGCGTTTTCGAGGCGGAGGCGCTGACGGCGGGTGGCCTGAAGGAGGACGTGTTCGTATTCCGCCTCGGAGCGGGCCATACTGGTTTTCCAGGTATAAATGAGGGAGAACACGCCAAAGAGAAGGAAGGGCAGGAGGGTAATGTAGAGAAGCGCTCGTCTGTACGGCATGGGAGTATCCCGTCGTGCTAAACCTGGTCTTCACGAAGGAAGCAAAAAAGGAAGCGGTACATTACCACTATAACTATACCGGAGATGATTCCGGTTCGGCAAGAAAATTACGGTTTCACCCGGCAATCGGTGTATCTCGAACACATGATGGTCGGCCGATAACGATACATGCTGTGCCTATAAAAAGTCTCAGTCCCGGTCGGAAACGGAAACGAAAAGTGGCGACCGGCATGGAGCCGTCGCCACCGTGGGTGAAATCTTCCGGTATCGTTCAGTCGCGCTGGTCGGACAGTTACCCGTCCGTATCGAGGAAATGGCGTATTCTTTCCAGAGCGCCGTCCCGGCCGATGAGGACGAGGGTCGGCCACAAGGCCGGACTGACCGTGGTGCCGGTAAGGGCGACGCGGATTTTCGGTGCGATGTTTTTCACTTCCAGTCCCTTGGCGTCTAGCCAGGCGTGGACGGCCGCCTCCAGGGCGGCCTCGCTCCATTCCGGCGCCGTTTCGAGGACGGCGAGGACGTCCCGGAGGAGATCGCGGCCGGGCTGGCCGGGACGGAGTTCTTCCTTGTCCAGTGCCTTTTCGTCGATGCGGAGTTCGGCAATGGGCGTGAACAGCGGGACCGCCACCTGGACGACATCGGCGTACAGGCGCCAGCCCTTTTTCGCTTCGAGGAGGAGGTCGATTTTCTCCACCGGCAGATCGAGGAGGCGGCGTTCGTCCACCGATTTCAGGTATTCGATAAAGGCGCTGCGCTGTTTCACTTTCCGTTCGGGGCCGTCCGACATGTCGTTCTGGCAGTGGGTGAGGTTGAAATTGACCAACTTTTTCCGGTCGAAGCGGGCGTTTGTTTTGCTGACCTTTTCCAGTTCGAAAGCCTGGACCAGTTCGTCCGGGGTGAAAATTTCCTGGCCGGTGCCCGGGCTCCAGCCGAGGAGGGCGATGTAATTGAGAATCGCTTCCGAATAAAACCCGGCCTTTTTGAAGTCGAGGACGTCGATTTCCGGTCGTTCCACCGCCGGAACGCCGACGACATCGGCGATGGCCTCCCGGATGTGACCCTGGGGGATGACGAGATCGGGGTCTTTCATCCAGGCGTCGATTTGGTTGGCGAGGGCGGCTGCCGGTTCCGTCC
>JAJQFC010000313.1 GCA_021201355.1 Planctomycetaceae bacterium
CACCATGGCGACCAAAGCGGAAGTGGAAAAATTGGTCGGCGGCGGCGGCGCCCGGGTGGACCGCTAGCCATACCTGTCCGCGATGGCGTGGCGCGGTTGGGTATTTTTTTACCGTAACGCTGTAATATATAAAAGTCCAAAAATAACAGGACGCCCTGCTCGGTCACCGAGGAGGGCGTCGTTTTATGTTTCAATTAAAATTCCGAAGCTTGGACTGCACGGTGACCCAGTCAGTCCAGCCGGCCGAGAAGGGTGAGGAGTCCGGCCAGAATGGTCAGGGGATGCGGCGGGCAACCGGGAATGTACAGGTCCACCGGGTACAAGCCGTCCAGAAGCGGGCGACCGTCCCTTTCATAGATTCCGCCGGAGATGGTGCAGGCGCCGGTGGCGATGACCACTTTCGGCGTCGGCGTGGCGTTGTAGGTTTTTTCGAGGGCGAGACGCATGTTGTCCGTCACCGGGCCGGTGACGAGGACGCCGTCGGCGTGCCGGGGCGACGCGACAAAGGCGAGGCCGAACCGGCCCATATCCCAAGCCAGGGTGGTGAGGACGTTCGAGTCGGCCTCGCAGGCGTTGCAGCCGCCGGCAGAGACCTGGCGGAGCTTCAGCGAGCGGCGGAACGTCGGCCTGAGGGCGGCGATGCGGTCCGGCACCGGTTCCGGTTCGGCCGGTCCCGGACGGACGAAAAGGCTGTCACGGCGGAAGGCGGCGAGGCGGAATTCCCGGGTGAAGACGACGCCGGCCTGTTCGCAGGCGCCGCAGAACAGGCAGCGGCCGAGGTCGAGGCAGGCGTCGCCGCCGTCCTCGGGAAGGCGGAGGGCGCCCGTCGGGCACACTCCCCGCGCCTTGTCCGGGTCGAGGCCCGTGATGTCCGGGCGGCCGCGCCAGCGGTCCGGCAGGGCCGGCGCCGGTCCGGCCGGCCAGGCCATGGTGCGGTGTTTCTGCCGCAGGCGTTCGCCGACAATGCTCATAACGGCTTCCTTGCCGATTCGTCGTCCACAAACCGGATCGCTTCGGACGGATGATCGATAATCGCCATGGCGCCGGCGCCGACCAGCTCCGCCAAGGGCCGAAATCCCCACGTCACGCCGATGGTGAACATGTTGGCGGCGAGGCCGGTGGCCATGTCCGTGTCGGTGTCGCCAAAATAGAGGCAGTCCTCCGGACGGACGCCGAGGCTTTCGGTAATAAGGAGTGCCCCGGCCGGGTCCGGTTTTTTCGGCACGTCGTCGGTCTGGCCGCGAACGGCGGCGAAGGTGCCTTCCGGGAAGTAGTGTTTGACAATGGCCTGGGTGAATTCGTCCGCCTTGTTTGACAATATCGTCATGGGGATTGCCCGGCGGCGAAAGTCGTCGATCATCTCGGGAACGCCCTCGTACGGACGCGTTTTGACCGACCAGTTGGCGGCGTAGGCTTTCTTCAGCATCGCCGTCGCGGTGACGATGACGTCGTCCGGTGTGCCGGGCGGCATGGCCTGGCGGGTGAGGTTGGCGAGGCCGTTTCCGACGAAGAAGCGGTAGCTGTCCACCGGGTGTTCTGGACAACCGTAGTGGCGGAGCACCGAGGTCATGGCGTCGGCCAGATCGTCAAGGGTATTGAGAAGCGTGCCATCCAGATCAAAGACGACGGCCTGTACTGACATTCCGTATCTCCCTCGGTTAGGGACCGGGCGGGGCCGAACCGGTATCCAAACCGATCCGCCGTTGCCGCCGCTCCGCGAAACCGTGCATTATCCCCGGCGGCGGCCGGGCGGTCAACAGGACGCCGGCGAAAGTGTCGACCCGAACGGGCGGAAATGCGATTTGCCAAAAGACGGGCCGTTTTCGTATAATGATAGACCACGCCTCCGGGGACGGAGGCCTCGAGGAGAACCGATGCGAAGCAAGATTGGAACAAAAACACGGCTGGCAGCGCATCTTCTGGCCCTGGTACTGCTGATATTCATGCTGGTCTACATTCCGCCCCAGGTGGCGTCGGAACACCGGACGCGGCCCGTCAGGCAGGTAACGGCCGAACGGCGCCCGATCCGGGAACGGGATCGTGAAGCCGAACCGCCCCTCCGTCCGGCCACGGCAGCGGCCAGGACGGACCAGGCGTTAAGTCATGATCCGGCCGCCACCCTGGACCGGGTGCACGTCGCTCCCGGCCGGGCCGTGGTGCCGACGGAAAAACTCCGCCCGCCCGCCACCACCGAAACGGGAATTGTTCCGGCCGCCGCCGGAACCGGCGTCGCATCCGCTGCCGTGACGCCGCCGCCTGTGTCGACAGCGGTTCCGGTGGCGCCGGACCGAAGAGAGGCAACGACCGTCGTTCCGGTGCCGGTGCCGGTTGAGCCGCGCGCGGCCCCGACGGAGACGGTACCGTCATCAGAAGACGCTCCGGCCGGAGCAACCGGAAGTGCGCCCGCTACCGAAATCGACAGCGGAACTGTCATCGAATCCGTGACCGCGACGCCGGTAACGACGGACGAGAACGTCTCCGCGCCGATAGACTCCGACCCGGCGGGCGCCGCCGAAGCGGTACCGCCGGCCGATGCGAGCGTTACAGAAGACGAGTCGCCGGCCGGAAGCGGGACAACCGAGGCGGCGGTGGTCGACGACTCCCCGGCGACCGCCGACGCGCCGTCCGAATCGTCGCCGTCACCGGTACCCGAATCGGAAGATCCGCCGGTGTCGCAGCCTGACGAGTCCGGGGCGCTGGTCGTCGCCGAGACGCCGCCGGTGCGGGCGGCACAGCTTCTCCCGAACGCCAGCCTCGAAGTGCTCGGGGCCGGCGTCTACTGGCTCGACCCGAGGCATGATCTCGAACAGGAACTGGCCGCCATACCGGAAGTCGGCGGGCTTGTCCTTCTGACGCCGCTGCCCGGATACCAGTCCACCGGATTTCCGCACCTGAAAACGGAAGTCCTTCCCGCCGATCCGGCCGATCTGACGATTGACGCGGCCGAACATTTCCTCGACCTCACGACGGCTCCCGACCGGCCGGTGGTGGTCGCCATGTTGCCGGGCGCCCGTGGCGCGGCGTTTTTTAAAGGCGTGTATTTCCTGAGAAACCGGAACCTGCCGCTCGACGACGTTCTCCGCGAACTCGAACCGGAACTGCAGGAAGCCGGCGGCGCCCGGGACGCCATTATCCACCGCCTTATCCGTTTCAACGAAGACACGTTCCGGTGACGCGCATGCGCCTGTCGACATACCGCCCCTCGGGAACCAACTGGCCGGAGGAACGGCGGTGGAGGTGATTGTCGGGCGGCATCTCGGGTTCTGCGCCGGAGTGCGGCGGGCGGTCGGCATCGCCACTGAAGCGGCCGAACGGCACGGCCACCTCCGTTCCGACGGCAGCCTCGTCCACAACCGCCAGGTAACGGAATACCTCGCCGGCCTCGGCGTCGGTCCGGACGCGCCGGACGACGCGCCGTTCCTTATCCGCGCCCACGGCATCGCCCCGGCCGAGCGGGAGGCGCTCCTCGCCGCCGGCACTGTTCTCGTCGACGCCACCTGTCCCCATATCGCCCGGAGCCAGCGGCTGGCCCGGGAGGCGGCGGACGCCGGCGCCTTCCTCGTCCTCGCCGGCGACCGGGACCATGCCGAGGTCAAGGCCGTGGCCGGCGCGGCGGACGGTCGCTGCCTCGTCGTCACCGACCTGGACGACCTCGCCGCCGTCCCGGCCGATGCCGCTGTCGTCCTGGTCGCCCAAACCACGTTTTCCGTTGCGTTGTTCGAAAAAATGGGAGCAGCGCTGCGGGAACGGTTTCCCGGCTGCCGCATCGTCGATACTATTTGCCGCGCCACCCACGACCGCCAGGACGAGGTCGACCGGCTGTCGGAAAACGCTGACGCGGTGGCGGTGGTGGGCGGCCGGAACAGCGCCAATACCCGAAGGCTGGCGGAAATTTCCGCCCGGCACGGGCGACCGGTTTTCGTCGTGGAGACGGAGGCGGAGCTGGCGCCTGAAAATTTTGCCGGTGTGGACAAGGTCGCCGTCGTGTCCGGCGCCAGCACGCCGGATTGGGTGATTGACAGTGTGCTGGCCCGGCTCAGGGAGTTTTAGCTTGTGAGCGCCGCGCCCGTCAGTTTCGACGCCGCCCGCTTCCTTAATCCGGAATGTGTCGTCCCGACCGGATCGCGTCAGGTATGGGACGACGTTACGAACCCGTAATGCGCCGGTGGCACTTTTTCCAATCATTCTCGCGCAATTTTTAAACCGGAACGCGGACCGCGTTCGGAGGGGAATATGAAAATTTTGGCCGGCATCGACGAGGCCGGGCTCGGACCGACCATCGGGCCGCTGGCGACAGCGTCGGCGGCGCTTCGGGTACCGCTTGATTGGGAACCGGAGACGCCGTGGGAGGCGCTGTCCGCCGCCGTGACCCGGACGTGGAAAAAAGGCGAGACGCGCATCGCCGTCGCGGACAGCAAGGTCATCTACACCAGCGCCGGGCTGGCCGGGTTCGAGTGCGCCATCGGCGCTTTTTCCGCCTGTGCCGGAGCAGCCGACCCGTGCGGGTGCCTGCGGGAGAAATTGTCCGGCCCGGTCCACCCGTGTTATAGCGGCGGGACGGTGCGGTTCCCGACCTATGCCGACGCGGCGGCGATCGCCCGGGCCGAGGCGCTTCTCCATGACGCCCTGGCCGCCGCCGGAGCCGCCGCCCACCTCCGGGCCGCCCTTCTCTATGAACCGGAACTCAACAGCCGCTACGCGGACGGGCTTAACAAAAACGCCGCCCTCCTCGTCGAGACCGGCCGCCATCTCCGCGCCCTCGACCAGGCTTTCCCCGACCTGCCGCTCTCGGTCGTCGTGGACAAGCAGGGCGGTCGGAACGACTACCTTCCCTGGCTCGCCGACCTGTTTCCCGGCGCCTGGATTCAGGAAGAACTGTGCGGTCGCGATTGTTCCCGTTACATCGTCCGGCGGCCGGGCGGCGACATGGATATCGCCTTCGTCGCCAAAGGGGATCGGAATTCCTTCGCCACCGCCCTCGCCAGCCTGGCCGCGAAGTATCATCGGGAACGGGCAATGGCGCGCCTGAACGCCTGGTTCCTGAAAAGGCGTCCCGACGTCAAACCGACCGCCGGGTATCCGACCGACGCCCGGCGCTGGCTCCGGGAAGTCGGGACGGGACGGGAACTGCGACTCGACCTCATTGTTCGCGAACGGTAGTGAACACGCCGATTTTTGTGGTCGACGGAATCGTCCCTTCCCGGCCTGACTGAATTCCACCGGGGGTATGGCGATTGTCGCCGATAGTTTGTCATGGGGCGCTCTCCACTGGCAGGAGAGACGCGACTGGACACCGCATGAGGAACGGAAACATCTGTTCCGGAACGGAGTCTCGCACCCATGCCTGTATTTTCATTCAAACGACCCGGGCCCGGCGGCGCCGGTCCTGTTGCCGTGCGTCTTACACTTTCCATTCTCATCCTCATCTCTCCGGGCATAATTACCGCCGGTGAATCGCCGGGCGGCTCAGGCGCCACTCCGGGCGCCCCGGCCCCGGCTACGGCTGCGGATTTAGCTCCGACTCCGACGATTGCGGAAGCACCATCCGGAACCGCCCCCGCCGAACCATCGGTTGCGCGTGGCGGATCCGCGGCCGGCGTCACCGCCGCCAGGTTGGAAGTGGCAGAGGCGGCGGGCGCAGCATCCCCGCCCGCCGCACAGCCCGAGGAAACGCACCGTTCCGCCGTCGGCGAAATTGCCGAAGTGGTCGCCGCCCTCTCCGGCGGGGCGTTTGGCGGTTCGGCCGCCGCCACGGCCACGGCCGCGCCGGCAACCCCGGCGACTCCGGCCGGCACGGCTGCCGCGCCCGCCGCGCCGTCGCCCGAAGCGGCCGAACAGGCCCGTTACCTCCAAGAGCGGGAACAGGAACGGCAAACGCAACTCGCCCACGCCGAAGACCTGGTCCACAGCGCCGACCGGCGGTTGCAGGAGTCGCTACCGTATCCGCTGAACCTCGTGTTTGGCGTTTCGTTTCTCGGCATTACCTTATGGCGATACCTGGCGGCGCTGGCGGTGGTGGCGGTCGGCGTGGTACTCCTGATGCTTCTCCGGCGGCATTTCCGCGCGTCCGAACTCCGGCTCAACCGGGAAAAAAACCTCAAGGGCTGGCGGCTGGTGCGGGAGGTGTTTTTTCTCGCCCTCCGGTCGTCGTCGACGCTGTTCGTCGTTGCCATTCTTCTCCGGGCTGTCAGTTCGTTCGTGGTGACGGACTATCATCCCGATGTCATCTGGCTGTCGAACACCCTCCTGTACCTCGTCGGCATTCTCTATCTCTACACGCTTGTCGGACTATTGGACAGGTATTACGGCGACTACGTATTCAAGACGGACAACCGGCTGATGGAAACGCTGCGGCCGATTCTCCGGAAAATCGTCCGTGTCCTTATCCTGGTCATCGCCGGCCTCCACGTCTACAACGATCTCACCGGACGGACGGCGGTGTCGGTCCTGGCCGGTCTCGGCATCGGCGGCATCGCCCTGGCGCTGGCGTCGCAGGAGACGCTCAAGAACCTCCTCGGCTTCGCCGCCATCGCCCTCGATAAGACGTTTTACGTCGGGGACACCGTCCGCATCGACGATTTCGAAGGCACGGTTGAGCACGTCGGCATCCGGTCGCTCCGGCTTCGAACTTATGAAGGCCGGTCGGTAATCATCCCGAACTCCACCGCCATGGGCACAAACATCGTCAACCTGAATCGCGCGCCCTATATGCGCCGGGAAATGCTCCTCCGCCTCCACCCGAACAATCCGGGACCGAAGGTGGAAGAGGCCCTGTCCATCATGCGGGAGGTGCTGGACGGGCACGACGGTAAGATTCCCGGGCTGCCGCCGGTCGTCCGCTTCAGCGAATACGAACCGGCGCGGTTCGTCCTCCAAGGGATGTTCTGGTATGACGCGGGGAAGCCGTTTTTCTACGACGAAGCCAGCCGCATCAATCTTGAAGTGGCGAAACGGTTTTCCGCCGCCGGCATCGTCTTCGCCGAACGTTGATTGTCGGAACCACGGCCGCCTTCCGCATAAACGCCGCTCCGTCACCACGCCGGGGCGGCATTGTGTAGCGACCCATTCCTTCGAGATTTCCCTACCCGCATGCCACAACGGCGCAGCATTGTCAAAAAAAAATTTAGCTGTCGTTTGACTAACTAATTTTTTGGGTTATAGTGCCAATAGACCTCTACCCGACGGACCATCGGGCTTTTACGCCCTCTGGGCCGCCGCTGTTCCGCCACCTCGTTGCACCTGACCGGTTGTCGGGCGCCTTTTCTGCCATCATTTCTTATGATTCTGGATTATCTATGGTTATGCGCGCCTGAATTGTCTCTCCATGCTTTTGTCTACCAGTGAGACATTCGTAAAATTGCCGTGGTATGGCACGCTGAAAATAAGTTTTTCACCTGACCACCTTGGGAGGCGTCGGGACGAAGGAACTAAATATTTTTTAGGAGGCTTGGTATGGGTAAATACGGTATCCGCAGGGCGATCCTCGCTGTCGTCCTTTCCTGTTTCACGGTCATGGCCGCCGCCACCGCCGCCGACGGCTACAAGATCGGCTGGTCCACCATTTATCTTACACCGTCGTGGATGCAGCAGACAAAGCGGATGATGGAGGACCGCATCGCCTACTGGAAGGACCAGGGCGTCGTGTCGGAATTCTACATCGCCAACGCGAACGGCGATTCCACCCAGCAAATTGCCCACATCGACAACCTCGTGTCCCAGGGCTATGACGCCATTATCGTCGTTGCCGGGTCGTCGACGGCCTTGAACAACGTTATTGAAAAAGCCCATGACAAGGGCGTCGTCATCATCAACTTCGACTCCCTCGTCACCACGGACAAAGTGACCAGTAAAATCAATACCTCCCAGGTCGAATGGGGCGAGAAGTGCGGCGAATGGATCGCCGAAAAGATCGGCGGCTCCGGCGAAGTCATCATCTTCAACGGCCCGGCCGGCGTCGCGGTCGCGGACGAACGGCGGAACGGCGCCCTCGCCGCCCTTGAGAAATACCCGAATGTCACCGTCGCCACCGAGCTGTTCTGCGAATACAACGAAGGCCCGGCCATGGGCATGATCCGGCCCGCCCTTACCGCCAACCCGGACGTCAAGGGCATCATCTCCCTCGGCGGCGCCTTCTCCTCGGCGTCCCTCAAGGCGATTCAGCAGATGGGCTTCGACCTTATCCCGATAACCGGCGAAAACTACAACGCATTCCTAAAGGAATGGGCCAAGGCCAAGGACGACGGCTTTTCCTCGTTCTGCGTTGGCCAGCCGAACTGGATGGGCGTCCTCTCTATCGACCAGGCTATCCGGAAGTTGCAGGGCAAAAATGTCGATGCCGAAGTCATTGTCCCGCTCCCGATTATCGACGACTCGAACCTGTCCGAATTCGTCCCGAACGATTTCCCGGACGACGGCTTCCCGATTAAGGACATCGATCAGTCGCAGATTGACGAATACCTGAAACCGAAGTCCTGATCCATCGCTACGATCGCACCGGA
Source organism: Planctomycetaceae bacterium (assembly GCA_021201355.1). GTDB lineage: Bacteria > Planctomycetota > SZUA-567 > SZUA-567 > SZUA-567 > JAJBSZ01. The sequence goes on from JAJQFC010000313.1 coordinate 8,499, forward strand.
ACGGAGGTCGTCCGCAAGAACAAGAGGGCGGCCGCCGTTCCGGGATTTTTCTGCGGCTGTTCCGCCCGGCCCATCGCCGGCGCTTTTACGTCCCGTGCCCGGCGTCCGGCATGGAACAGCCACCGGCAAGGCGGTTCTTTATGAATGAATCCGATGTGTTCCTCAAAGTCGACGCTGTGAGCAAGTCTTTCTCCGGCAACCTCGTTCTCCGGCCGTTTTCCCTCGACGTCCGGCCGGGCGAGTTCCACGCCCTCATCGGCGAGAACGGCGCCGGCAAGTCGACTATGATCAATCTCGTCACCGGCGTCTACGAGCCGGACGGCGGCAGCCTGATTGTCGAAGGCCGGAGCTATTCCCGGATGACGCCGTCCCTGGCGAAAAGCCTCGGCATCCACGCCGTCCATCAGGAACTGAGCCTGAACCGCCACCTCACCGTGACGGAAAACATCTTCCTCGGCGACGAACCGCTCCGGCACGGTCTGTTCCGGGACAAGCGCCGCATGCGCCAGGAGGCGCGGGAACTTCTCCGGACCGTCGGCCTGGACGACGTCGATCCGGACGCCGACGTCGGCAGCCTGCCCCTGTCCGACCAGCAGCTCCTTGAATTCAGTAAGGCGGTCTACAAGAAACCGCGGCTTCTCATCCTTGACGAGGCGACGTCGGCGTTGAACACGGAGCAGGTGGAGACGCTGTTCAACCGCCTGAAGGAACTGAAGTCGACCGGCCTGTCCGTCATCTTCATTTCACACCGCCTGCACGAACTCTACCAGCTCTGCGATATCATGACCGTCCTGAAGGACGGAGAACTCATCACCACCGAGCCGATGGGCGACTTCGACCAGGACCGGCTTGTCTCCCTTATGACCGGCCGGAGCATCGTCGACCTGTTTCCGCCGAAGCGGACCGTGTCGGCCGCCGGCTCCGGCGACGAGGCCATGCGTCTTGAGAACGTGTCCACGCGTAACCTTTCAGACATCAACCTCACTGTCCGAAAGGGTGAAATCCTCGGCATCGGCGGCCTCGCCGGGCAGGGCCAGCAGCCGCTTATGGAATGCCTGTTCGGCGTCGAACCGGTGCGGAGCGGGCGCGTCCTTATGGACGGACGGGAAGTCCGCCTGAACGGCCCGCAGGGAGCGATGGATCTCGGCATCGCCTACATTCCGGCCGAACGGAAAACGCAGGGGCTGTTTGTCAGCCATTCCAACCGGTTTAACATGTCGTTCGCCAGGTTGAAGTCCATCAGCAGCCGCCTGGGGACCATCAGTTCCCGGATTGAACGCCGGGATAACATGGAACAGGTCGACCGGCTGTCCATCAAGCTCCGGAACCTGGGGCAGGCCGTCGGCGAACTGTCCGGCGGTAACCAGCAAAAGGTCGTGCTCGCAAAGTGGCTCCTCCGGAAGCCCCGCGTCCTTCTCCTGAACGAACCGACGCGCGGCATCGACATCGGCACGAAGAAACAGATTTACGAGCTCCTGGCCGACCTGGCCCGGGACGGCGTCGCCATCGTCATGATTTCCTCGGACACCCTGGAACTCATCGGCCTGTGCGACCGGGTGGCGGTCATGTATGAAAACGCCATCAATACCGAATTGTCATCCGGGGATTTGAGCGAGGAGTCGCTCGTCCACGCCTCGGTGTTCCAGAAGGAGGCGACGACGAAATGAACCTCTCTTTTCTTCCTCCGGCCCACCGGAAGCTCCTGTCCATCTACATTCTCGTCGCCGTGTTCGTGGCGGTGAACTTCTACCTCGACCCCATGGTCTTCCGCTCGTGGGACCGGTTCTGCACCCTGAGCCTCCAGTTCGCTCCACTCATGATCTGCGCCATGGCCCAGGCGGCGGTGATGCTCACCGGCGGCATCGACCTGTCCCTCGGCGTCACCCTGTCCATGATGACGGCCATCCTCGCCACCACCATGGGTTCGGGGCCGGGCGGCATCCTCTTCTCCGTTGTCCTCGCCCTGGCGGCCGGGGTCGGCGTCGGGCTGGTGATGGGAAGCGTCATCACCTTCGGGCGGCTGCCGGCGATTATCGTCACCCTCGCCTTCTCCTATGTGTGGAAAGGGGTCGCTCTCTACATTCTGCCGGTGCCGGGCGGGAACATTCCAACCGCGTTTTCCCGGTTCATGTCGGGGGCGGACGGGATTCCGGGCGCGGCCATCACCGTCGTCCTGTGCCTGGTCGGCTGGAAACTGTTCAAGAACACCCGGGCCGGCCTCGCCCTTTACGCCACCGGCGACAACGCGAAAGCGGCCTACGCGAACGGCGTCAACATCGTCACCGCCCGCATCAGCGCCTACATCGTGTCCGGAATGCTCATGGCTGTCGCCGGCATGCTCCTTGTAGCGCAGATGGGTTCGGGCGATCCGAATGTCGGGCTGCCGTACCAGATGAATTCCATCGCGGCGGCGGTCCTTGGCGGCGTCAGTTTTCTCGGCGGCGTCGGGCAGATGAAGGGCGCGGTGTTTGGCGCCTTTATAATCACGTCCCTCATAAACATCCTGTTTTTCTCGGGAATATCGGCGTTTTACCAGTATATCGTCCAGGGCGCCATACTGATTGTCGCCATCGGCGTCAAGGCCATCGGCTACTACCGTAACGGCGGGGAGGAATAGTCATGTCTGAAAACAATCTCCTCGCACGGTTGAAAAACCCCACCGTCGTCGCCTTCGTCGTCATGGTGCTGGCGTGGGTCGCGTCGGCAATGCTTATCCGGAACTTCAACACCCTTCGGTACAACCTGAGCTTTATCCATAACGCCGCCTTCCTCGGCATTATCGTCATCGGCCAGGCCATCGTCGTCATCTCGGGCGGCATCGACATGTCCGTCTCCTCCGTCGTCACCATGTCGTCCGTCATCGCCAGCGCCTGCATCCAGGCCGGCATGGGCACGCCGGCCGCCATCGCCCTCGCGCTCCTCGCCTCCCTCGCCGTCGGCGCCTTCAACGCCACCGGCATCGCCTGGCTCAGGATACCGCCGATCATCATGTCCATCGCCACCATTAGCATTATCGAAGGCGTTCTCCTCATCGCCACCAACGGCACGCCGCCGTCCGGCGTCACCGCCTTTATCTCCGGGCTGTCGAACGGGCGGATGATTTGGCGCCTGCCGAACGCGGTTGTCGTCTACGCCGTCCTCGTCTCCCTGGCCATCTGGTTTATGATGTTCTCGCGCTGGGGACGGGCGGTCTATGTCATTGGCACGAACGAGCGCGCCGCCTGGCTGTCCGGCGTCGGCATCAACTCGATGAAATACCTTATCTACTGCCTGTCGTCCCTCGCCGCCGGCATCGCCGGGATTCTCGTCCTCGGGTATATGGGGAGCACGTACCTGACCATCGGCACCCAGTATCAACTGTTTTCCATCGCCGCCACCGTCATCGGCGGAATATCCATCATCGGCGGCAAAGGAAATTTCGCCGGGGTCATTGCCGGAACGTTCCTCATTGAAATCATCCGGAACGCCCTCATCGTTACAAAGATTTCGCCGGCTGGCCGGGAACTGTTCCAGGGCCTTTTAATCCTCGTCGTCATCCTGGCATACGGCCGGGAAAAGCGGCAGCGGTAAAAGAGCGCGAACCGCCGGACTTTTTGCCGGATTCGAAAGCCCGGCGGCATGGTTGAAGAGGATACGTTGTTATGATTGATACCGGCATGTTCGTTTATCCCTGGGATATCGGGGACGTCGGGGACTTCACCCGGGACTACGCCGCGACCGGCCTGAACGCGGTGGCGCCGTCGCTGTCGTATCATCACGGGAATATCCTCCAGGCCCGGACCGGCCGGGTCGGACGCATCGACCGGGCGGCGGTGTCGTTCGTGCCGAACCCGGCGTTGCACCGGGACATCGTACCGGCCGTACACCGGGAAACGGCCGATCGCGGCGTAGCCATGGAACTGCGGAACTGGTGCCGGGAGACGGGACGGCATTTTTCCGCCTGGACCGTCTTCCTTCATAATTCCACCATCGGCGCGGTGCGGCCGGACCTGTGCGTCGAAAACCACGCGGGCGACCGCTACCGGCATGCCCTCTGCCCGTCGAACCCCGAGGTGCGGTACTATTCTCTCGCACTGGTGTGCGACATTTGCGACCAGTTCCGCCCGGACAGCCTTCTCGCCGAATCGGCGACATACCGGACCGCACTCCACGGCGATCACCATGAGATCGCCAATACCCGGGTCGGACCGGCGGCCTTGTGGCTGTTGTCCCTGTGCTTCTGCCCGCATTGCCTCGAGAAAACGGCGGCGGCACAGCCGGATCTCGATGTCGAACGGGTTCGGGCGCTGTGCGGACGCCTTCTCGTCGACCTCCTGAACCGGGAGGTCGCCATTCCGGGGAACGACATGGCGCAGATCGCCAGCCTGTTCCTCGAATATCCGGAACTGCATCAGTACCAGATTGAGCGGCAGCGGCGGGTGACGGAATTCATCGGCGACATATGGACGGCGGCGCATTCGCGTTCAGTCGAACTTCGCGTCTTCCCAAGTTCGACGCCGTTTGACATTTGCGCGGCGTTTTTGGAGGGTTACTCGTTCCGGGACAGTGCCGGCGTCGCCGACGTCCTTGTCCCCCTTCTCTATAGCCCGGGCGAGACGTTCCCGCTGGTGCGGAACACCATTCGCCTGCATGACATGAAGACGCCCCTCGGCATGGTCCTGACCCTCCATCCGGCGCGGTATCCGGGCCGGGCCGATTTCCTTGGCGCCGTCCGGGAAGCGTTCGCGGACGGGGAAAGACCGCGCTGCGTGTATGTCTACAACTATTCGCTGGCTTCGCGGGAGCGGCTGTCGTGGCTTCCCGTGGCGGTGCGGATTATCCAATCGGCGGACAAGGCCGGAAATGATGCGGGAGGCGGAGCGGATAATGCCGGTATGTGACCACGTCCACCTCATCGGCGGCGTCGCCAACGGAACGCGGATCAGTCACGACATCGACGCCAACGTCTACCTCGTCGACTGCGGTGACGGGTACGTCCTTATCGACTGCGGCGGCGGTTGTGAGACGGAACGCATCGCCGACAACCTGTCCGCCGCCGGGTTTACGCCGGACGCCTGCCGCCGGATTTTACTGACCCACGCCCACGCCGATCACGCGGCGGGCGCGGCCTGGCTTCACGCGTATACCGGAGCGCCGGTACAGGCCTTGCCGGAAGCGGCCCGTTTCCTCCGGGACGGCGACCGCCGGGCGGTATCGCTGGACATTGCCATCGCCGCCGGGGTCTACCCGGAAGGCTTCCCGTTTCCGGCCTGCCCGGCCGAGGAAATCGCCGACGGGGATTCGTTCCGGCTCGGTAACGTCACCATTACCGCCGTCGCCACGCCCGGCCACTGCAGCGGCCACGCCGCCTTCCTGGCCGAAATGGACGGCCGCCGGATACTGTTCGCCGGCGACGCGGTTTTCCCCGGCGGGAAAATCGCCGTCCAGCCGATATGGGACTGTTCGCCCTTCGCCTACGCCCGGTCGATGGCGAAGCTGGCGGCGCTTCGGGTCGACGCCCTGGTTCCGTCGCACCATGGCTGGAATTTGACAACCGGCCACGAGGACATCGCGGCGGCGGCGGCGGTTTTCGCCCGATTGGGCGTTCCGGAAAATGCCTGAACTGTTCCGGGTTATTCGTTATTGTGGTGCGGAAAGAAAACGGTGGCAGTCGTATGATAGTCCGGGTGGACAGGGTCGTCCCGACGACTACAATGGTGGACCGTCGCGCCGCGCAGGGAAGACAGCGGTTCGCCGTTCCACTCTACGCCTCCGGTTGAATGAAGGCAGGGCATCGCCATGAACAACATCAATGAAGAGTTCGACAATCTGAACCGCATTCTCAAAATGCTTGCCGCCCAGTTCGGCAACAATTCCGAGTTCATACTCCACGACCTCCGGCGCGAGTATGAACACACCATCGTCGCTATCGAGAACAATTCCATAACCGGCCGCCAGGTCGGCGACGGCGGCACCAACCTCGGCCTCGAAGTGCTCCGGAACCCGCCGAACGCCGACGGTGACCTGTTCAACTACGTGTCGAAAACCGAGGACGGACGGCTCCTCCGCTCCTCCACCATGTACTTCCGCGACGCCGACGGCAACGTCATCGGCTCGCTCTGCATCAACACTGATATCACCGACTACGTCAACATGCAAACCACGCTCCAGGATCTCGCCATGTTCCCGGCCACCACCGACGTCAAGGAGGTCTTTACCCGGAACGTCGGCGATCTCCTCGAATACCTAATTGAACAAAGCCGCAAAATCGTCGACAAGCCCGGCCGGGAAATGAACAAGGAGGAAAAGGTCAGGGTCGTTCAGTACCTCGATGAAAAAGGCTTTTTCCTGATCACCCGGGCCGGAGACCGGGTTTGCGAATATCTGGACATTTCGAAATTCACCCTCTACAAATACCTCGGCGCCATTCGCGGCAACGGCGACTGCGCCCCCGACGCGCCGTAAGAAATGCGCGGGGGATAAACAGTGATAAGACAGTACCGCGTTACCACGCCGGACAGTGACAACAGATAAAGCGGCGCCCCGGAGGCCCGCTCCACATGGAAAGGAACATACAATGACTCCCGAAGAAAAAATCGCCAGCCTCGGCATCGATCTTCCGACGCCGCCCTCCCCCATCGCCAATTACCTTCCGGCCAAGCGGTTCGGCGGCAACCTGGTCTATGTCTCCGGGCAGGGACCGATCATCAACGGAAATCAGCTCTTCACCGGCAAGGTCGGCGCCGAAGTGACGCAGGAGCAAGGCTACGAAGCGGCCCGGGCCTGCGGCATCAACATCCTGGCCCAATTGCGGGTTCTTCTCGGAGACCTCGGCAAGGTGAAGTCCGTCGTGCACGTCAAAGGCTTCGTCGCCTCCGCCGTCACCTTCACCAATCAGCCGGCCGCCATCAACGGCGTCTCCGACCTCATGGTCGAAGTTTTCGGCGAAGCCGGCAAACACAGCCGCTGCGCCCTCGGCACCAACGTCCTCCCGACCGACATCCCGGTCGAGGTCGAGGCCATTTTTGAAGTGGAAGAATAGCCTTGCCCGGACTCGACGACTTCCATGAAACGCTCCTCCGCGACCTCGTCGCCATAGACACGTCGAACCCGCCCGGCAACGAACTGGCGGCGGCGGAATTCCTCGCGCCCGTCCTCGAACGGATCGGAATGACGACAACCGTCCAGACGGTGGCGCCGGGACGGGCGAACCTTGTCGCCACCCGGTGCGGCGGTCCCGGCCCGGAAATTGTCCTGTCCGGCCACCTGGACGTCGTCCACGCCGACGCCGCCCGCTGGAGCGGCGACCCGTTCGTCCTCCGCCGCGATACGGGGCGGTATTACGGCCGGGGCGTTGTCGACATGAAAGGCGCCATCGCCTCGATGGTGACGGCGGTGCGGGATTTTCTCCAGGAAAACGGGGGCGCCTTCACCGGAACGGTCAGCCTGGTGTTTGTCGCGGACGAAGAACTCACCACCCTCGGGACGCGCGGCTACATCGCCTCCGGCGCCCGGCCGGACGCGGTTGTCATCGGCGAGCCGACCGGAATGGATGTTTGCATCGCCCACCGGGGCACAAGCCGCTACCGCGTGGACGTGCGCGGCCAGGCCGGACACGCGGCCCGCCCGGGTGAAGCGTTGAACCCGATAACCGGCGCCGCCCGGCTGGCCGTCCTGGTGGATGAACACAACACCACCGTTCTGGCAGCACGTACGCATTCCGTTCTGCCGCCGCCCAGCATGGCGGTGACGATGATGACCGGCGGCGTCCAGTCGAACACCATTCCCGGGACATGCCAATTGACCATTGACCGCCGCACCGTTCCCGGCGAGGACGAGGCGACGCTGCGCCGCGAATTCCACGACCTCGCCGCCCGGTTGCCGGACGGTTCCGCCGCCATATCGGAGCCGGAGTTTTTTGTCACCGTGCCGGCGGGCGGTCCGGTGCCGGACGGGACAATCGGACAACAGTGCGCCGACGTCCTCGCCGGCATGGGCGTCCCGGTCCGCATACGCGACTTCCCCGCCTGTTGCGACCTGGCCTTTTTTACCAGCGCCGGCATCGATTGCGTCCTGGTCGGACCGGGCAACCTGTCGGAAGCGCACACCGACGACGAATTCGTCGACGAGACGCAGCTCGTCCTGGCACGGGAGTTTTATCTCGGTCTCCTCCAGTCGAAGCTAGCGTCGAACGCGTACCATCACGGTTCGCGGACCGATCCGTCGACGACGGGACGTCGGGCGCCGAGCACTCGTTAAAACAAATCGATCGACTCCCGGACCCCGGGGGCGTCGACATGAAGGAATGTCATGGACTATCAAAATACTCCGGCGGTGCATGTGGATTTGGATATTGTCGAGCGAAATATCGAAAACGCCGTCTCCGGCCTTGCCGCCGCCAACGTCGCCCACCGACCGCACATCAAAGTGCACAAGTGTCTCTATTTCGCCCGGAAGCAACAGGAAATGGGCTGCGTCGGCATCACCTGCGCCAAATTGGGGGAAGCCGAAGTCATGGCCGACGGCGGCATCGACGACATCCTCCTCGCCTTCCCCCTCATCGGCGACGACAAACTGGGCCGCTACCGGAAGCTGGTGGAACGGGGCATCGCCATCCGCACCATTATCAATTCGCCCGAGGGCGCCCTCGGCCTGTCGAACCTTGGCGTGGCGATGGGCCGCCGCCTCCCGGTCCTGATAGAACTGGACGGCGGCATCAACCGGGGCGGTCTCCAGCCCGGCAAGCCGCTGTTCGACTTCGCCGTCCATGCCGCGTCGCTTCCCGGAATATTTGTGGAAGGGGTCGAATATTACGGCGGCGACATTTATGCCTTACGAACGCCGGAGGACATCCGGATGCGGGCTCGTCGCGAAGCCGAAGACGTTATCGAAGGCGGGAAGATTCTCCGGGAAGCGGGCTGCGTGGCGGCGGTGCTGAGCGCCGGGTCGTCGTTCTCCATCCGGTTCCCGGACGAACTGGCCGGCATTACGGAAGCGCGGGCGGGAAACTATATCTTTAACGACGGATCGCTCCTGAGTATCGGCATGGTGACACCCGAAGACTGCGCCCTCCGCGTCGTCGCGACCGTGGTCGGCCGGCCCGACCCGTTGACGGCCATCATCGATGCCGGCACGAAAACCCTGACGAGCGACCGCGCCGGCGGCTGGGACTCGTTCGGCTACGTGGTCGAGGACCCGTCCCTGGACATCTACAAACTGAACGAAGAGCACGGCTTCATCCGCGCCACCGAACCAATCCGCTTCGCCGTCGGCGATACCCTGACCATCATCCCGAACCACGCCTGCGTGGTGCCGAACCTCGCCGATGAAATCTATGGCATGCGCCGGGGCAAACTGGAAGCAGTCATTCCCGTCGACGCCCGGGGCAGGAACCGGTAGCGCTGAACATTGCGAGCAAATCATTTCATGAAACAAATAAGCCTCCGGCCGATGCGGTCTCGCATGCCGGAGGCTTTGTCATTGTTACCGCCGGTCAGGCGCCTTCGCGTTCAAGACGTTCGAGCTCGTCCTTCGCTTCCATCAGCATCGGCATGGTGATGACCGTGGCGTCGTAAACGACGGTGAGGCTGCCGGTGCGGGCGTTGACACTGACGTTTTTGACGCCGTGGACGGAATGAATATACGTCGTTATCCGATCCGCCACCGCCGGTTTCGTGAACATTTCCGAACGAACCCGGAGGCGGCCGGGGAAGAAGCTTTCCACATTCATGGGATATCCCTGCCGCTTTCGTCTATTAGAAGCTATTCCTACGCCGTAACGGGCCGGGAGGACGCCTCTCCGCCAAGCTCGCCCGTGTCCTCCTGTTCCGCCTCGGCCGCGTCTTCGGGCATTTCAATAACCTTCCCCCTGAGCCAATTCGGCAAAACCCCCTTGACGCTGTTCGCCGTCACCAGCACTGTCGCCAAATTGTGGAGAAGCGCCGCCACCCGGGGTGTGATCGCACCGAACAGCCCGAGGAAGATAAGGAGTGAATTCACCCCCATAATAAATCCGAACTGCCGCGTCACCCGGCGTATCGCCAGTTCGGACAGCATGCGCGCCGTCATCAGGCTGGCCAGCCGGCCATCCGCCAGAACGACACCGGCGACCTCGCGGGCGATGTCGGAACCGTCCTTCAGGCTGACGCCGACGGCGGCGGCGGAAAGGGCCGGCGAATCGTTGACGCCGTCGCCGACAAATACCACCGTCCGCCCGTTGCGCTGCATTTCCTTAATTAGATTCGCCTTGTCCACCGGCAGAAGCCCGGAATGAAAATCCCGTATGTCCAGGACAGCCGCGACGGCGGCGGCCGTCCTCTGGCCGTCGCCGGTGAGCATGGTGATGTCGGAAATGCCGCATTGCCGTAAAAGTCCAAGGGTGGCGGCAGCGTCGTCCCGGATGGGGTCTTCGATGGCG
>JAJQFC010000029.1 GCA_021201355.1 Planctomycetaceae bacterium
ATCTTGTTCCCCAGGAACCGATGCTTTTTCCCAACATGTCTGTCGAGGAAAATATCACCATCGGGTTTACCGAAAAAAAGGCGGATCTCCGTCGCCGTCTCGCCGAACTCACCGCCCAGATGAACTGGCGCGTCGACTTGTCCCGCAAGGCGGTCAGCCTCTCCATCGCCGAACAGCAGTTGGTCGAGATTCTTCGCGGTTTACTCCGGAACGCCCGCATCCTCATTCTCGACGAACCGACCTCCGCCCTCACTTTTGACGAGGTCGAGTCCCTGTTCCGCATCGTCACGGACCTTTGGGAAAAGGGCATAAGCATTATTTACATCACCCACCGCCTCGCCGAAGTCTTCCGCATCGCCACCCATGTCGCGATTATGCGGGACGGCTCGATAACACTGCAGGGACCGGTGACCGATTTCACCAGGGACGACCTTGTCCGCGGGCTCCTTCCGCCCGACGCGCAGGAGCGCGAACGCGCTGAACAGCGGCCGCCGCCGGACACGACCGGCAGGGAGCCCGTCTTCAGCCTGCGCGGCTATTCGGGCTACGGTTTCGCCGATATCGACCTCGACGTCTTCCCGGGCGAAATCGTTGGTCTCGCCGGCGTCGTCGGCGCCGGCAGAACAGAACTCGCCACGACGATTTTTGGCCGCGATGTGGTCCGGAGCGGCACGGCGGTCCTCGCCGGCGACGACATCACCGGCCTGTCCACGCGGGCCGTGATCGACAAGGGCGTCAACTATGTTCCGGAGGATCGTTTCCTGAACGGCATTTTCAAAATCTCCGACGTCACGGCCAACACCTCCGCCGCCTGCCTCCGGCGACTGCCCGGGATGTTTTTGCCGCGCCGGGCCGAGAAATCCCTGGCGCAGCGTTTTGTCGATGCATTCCGCATCCGCGTCACCGGGCTGGACCAATCCATTGGCAGCCTCTCGGGCGGCAACCAGCAAAAGGTGGTTATTGGCAGGGCGTTGTCCACCAATCCGAAGTTCATCATCCTGGACGAGCCGACCCGCGGCATCGACGCGGCCGCTCGGGGCGACGTCTATGCCATCATCAACGAACTCAAGGAACAGGGCGTCGCGATTTTATTGATTTCGTCCGACATGGAGGAAATCGTCGAGTTGAGCGACAGGGCCGTGACCATGTACCACGGCCGCATCAACCGCCGTTTCGAAAAAGCCGAAATCAGCCAGGACAACCTTATGGCCGCCGCATTCGGCGCCTCGGAGCCGGCGGATACGAACGGGAGGAAAGTGCCGTGACACAGGCGGGAGTCGTATGGGCGGACTAAAGCGCGTGGTTCCCCTGCGTGAACTCACTTCGGTCGGGTTTGTCGTCGCCATCTTCCTCATGGTGGGAATGGTAAATCCGAGTTTTCTTTCGGCGCAGAACATTATGCTCTGCCTGAACGGAAGCGTCGTCTTTATCATGCTTTCGGTCGGTATCGCCTTCGTGATCATTTCGGGCGAAATCGACGTCTCGGTCGGTGCAACCCTCGGCCTTGCCGCGACGGTATCCGCCACGATGATCCGGGACGACATGCCCTGGACCGTTGCCGTCATCGCCGCCGTGCTGATCGGCCTGGCGGTCGGGCTCGTGAACGGCGTCGGAGTGGTCACCTTCAAGGTGCCGTCCATTATCATGACGCTCGGCACGAACGGCATTGTCCGCGGTCTGTGTTACGTGTATAGCGGCGGCAAGTGGGTCGAGAATTTGCCCTTCGGCTACAAGGCGCTGTCGCAAGCCACGCTGTCCGGCAGGCCGGGAAGCATCAGCTGGTTCTTTTTCGCGACAGCCATCGTCACCATGTTTGTTTATATATGCCAGAATCACACCAATCGCGGCCGCCACTTCTACGCCGTCGGCGGGAACGAAGGCGGCGCGACCCTAATCGGCATACCGGTCGGGAAGACGCGAATCATCGCCTTTGTCCTGTGCGGCGTCTGCGCTTCGCTGGCGGGGTTGATGTATGTGAGCCGCATCGGCTTTGTCACGCCGGTCGCCGGCATGGGTTACGAGATGAAAGCCATCGCCGCCTGCGTCCTCGGCGGGGTCAGCCTGTCCGGCGGCATCGGCTCGGTCATCGGCGCCGCCATGGGTGCGATTATCATGGCTTCCATCGGCCGCATTCTGGTGTTTATACAATTCTCCTCCAACTACGACAATACGATAACCGGCGTCCTCCTCATCACCATCGTTGTCGCCGACGCGCTGTTGCAGCGCCGCGCCGCGGAGAAAGCGCGCCGCACCCTGCTTACCGCCAAGACGGCAGCGTCACCCGGGGAGGGCTCGCCGTGAAGGGCTGGACGAAGTATTTGGTGCGATGGGAGGTATTCCTCCTGTTGCTGCTGGTGGGCGAGATTCTCGTCTTCGGCCACCTTAATCCGCGATTTCTAAGGCCGCGCGTGCTGCTTGGTTCGATCAACGACTTTACCTCAATCTGCGTCGTTTCGTTGTTCGTCACCTTCGTCCTCGTCACCGGCGGCATGGACATCCAGGCCGGGGCTATTGTCGGCCTCGCCTCCATCGGCATGGGCCTATTGTGGAAGGACTGCGGCCTCGACATCTGGACGGCGGCGGCAATCGCGGTTGTCGCCGGCGGCTTGTGCGGGGCTTTGAGCGGCTTTTTCGTCGCTTACACCGGCGTGCAGCCGATGGTGGTGACGCTCGGCGGATCGTTTTTATATTCAGGCATCGCCATCGCGGTCACGCATTTGTCGTCGACCGAATCGTACAAAGGCATCTCCGGCTTTCCGCGAGCCTTTACCGCCTTCTCGAAGTACCGCTTCTGGGGAATAGTGCCGAGCCAGATGCTGATTTTTTTCGCCCTTATCGTGGTCAGCTACATCATCCTGCACCGCACCCGCTACGGCCGCGCCGTCTTCCTCTGCGGCGTCAATCCGGCGGCGGCTGAATTCTGCGGCATCAACACCCGTCGCGTCATCATGTCGACCTATGTCCTCTCGGGCGCCAGCGCCGCCGTTGCCGGAATAATCCTGACGTCCTACCTGGGCACTGCCAAGGCCGATTTCGGCAAGGAACTCACCCTCCCCATCATCACCGCCGTCGTCCTGGGCGGCACCTCCAACCTGGGCGGCAGGGGCGGCGTCATCGGCACCGCGCTTGCGGCGTTGGTCATCGGCGTGATGCGCTTCGGCCTCTCGATGAACGGCGTCACCACCCAATACCACGACATTCCCGTCGGCGCACTGCTCATCGTCGCCGTCGGCTGCCGGACATTCATGGACAATCCCAGCCTCGCGCGTCTAGTCCGGCGCGGCTGGTTGAGGAAGCGGAGCGGCAATGAAGCGTGAACTGCCTGCCGTCATCGTGGCGGCGGGAAAGCATTTTCATTCGGCAAGGAGACAATCATGAAAAGAATCATCGCTTTGACCCTGGTGGGGATTATGACGGCGCTGACGGCCGTCGCCGGCGACATTACCGTCGTGTTTGTCCCCAAGCTCACCGGCAACGCATTTTTTGAATCGGCAAACGACGGCGCGCAGGCCTATGCGGCGAAACACGGCTTTACCGTCAAGTACGACGGCAGTCCCGAGGCGGCGGTCGCCAATCAGGTCACGGTCATCAACAATGCCATCCAGCAGGGCATGGACGCGATTTGCGTATCCTCCCTCGACGTGACCGGCCTTGACGACGTCATGCGTTCGGCCATGGACGCCGGTCTTGCCGTGACGACCTGGGATTCGGACGTCTCCGGCGACGCCCGCACCGTCATGGTCTCGCAAGGTACGCCGGATATCCTCGGCAAGATGCTGGTGGAGATGGGCGTCAAATCGCTGACCAGCCGCGGCAAGGATCCGAAGAAGGACGCGATCAAATATGCCTGGCACTACTCGCAATCCACCGTTACCGACCAGAATTCCTGGCGGGTCGCGGGCGAGGCCTATATCCGCGAGAATTACCCCAACTGGGTCAATCTTGCCCCGTCCAACTATTATTCCGAGCAGGACGCCGAAAAGGCCATCAGCGTCGGCGAATCCGTCCTCACCGCGCACCCGGACATCGACCTTGTCATCTGCAACGATTCCACCGCCCTTCCCGGCCAGTGCCAGGCCGCGCAAAATCTCGGCAAGACCGCCAAGGACGTGACCATAACCGGTTTCGCCGCGCCGAACTCCATCAAGGATTATTGCCGTGCCGGCGTTATCGAACGCTGGGGCTTGTGGGACTGCCAGGTGCAGGGCGCGCTCGGCTGTTACCTCGCCTACTACCTGGCAAGCGGTAACACCATCACCGTCGGCGACAAGATTGACGTGCCGGAAATCGGCGTCGTCGAAGTGCTGCCGAACACCGTCCTCGACCCGAATGCCTATACCGCGCCGGACTCGGGCGTCGTGCTGCTTCCGGAGCGGACCGAATTCACCAAAGAGAACATGGACAAGTACAACTTCTAGCCTGTGATTCAATAGAAACGCGCAGAGATACGGTTGCGATCGTACCGCCGTGCGCGTTTAGGGCGTGGGACCGAAAGTTACCCGAAAAATGAAAATGCGCCTGGCAGGACAAGACGCGTGAATGGAGATTTTCATGGCTGACAAGGACGGCCTCAAGGCCGAGAAAAATTACCACATCGACACCCCTTTCGCCAACGGGGGAGGGTTTTACATCAAGGGCGCGAACAGCCTCGAATGGGGCATGAAAAAGCACCTTGCCAACATCTTCGACCCGAAAAGCGGCAACACGGTGATGTTCGCCTTCGATCATGGCTATTTTATGGGATCGGTGTCGGGCCTCGAGCGTCTCGATCTGGTGTTGCCGACCCTGATGGACAACATCGACTGTTTGATGGGGACGCGCGGAGCAATCCGCACCTGCGTGCCGCCGGAGTGCCGAAAGGCCATCGCGCTCCGCGCCACCTCCGGCTCGTCGATGCTGGACGACGACCTCTCCCACGAGGTCATCGCGGTTGACGTAGAGGATTGCATCCGCATGAACGCCGATTGCATGGCTATCCAGACGTTTGTCGGCGCGGACGGGCAACTGTCCAGCCTTGACAATCTGTCCCGTGCCGTGAACGCCGGGCTCCGCTACGGCATTCCGACTCTCGGGGTGGTGGCGGTCGGCAAGCAGATGGAGCGGACCGACCGTTTCTTCAAGCTCGCCACCCGCATGCTGGCCGAGCTTGGCGCGAACATCATCAAAACCTACTATTGCGATAAATTTGAAGAAGTGGTGGCGGCCTGTCCCGTTCCGATCGTGGTCGCGGGCGGCAAAAAGCTGTCCGAACCGGACGCTTTAAAGCTCGCCTACGATTCCATCCAGGGCGGCGCGCGCGGGGTGGACATGGGTCGGAACATTTTTCAGAGTGAGCACCCGGTGCACATGTCCGCCGCCATCCGCAAGATCGTCCACGAGAAGTTCACCGACAAGGAAGCATATCAATTCTTCCAGGATTCCATCGCCCGCTAACACCGCCAGACCAGCTCGTAACCTGCCGCCGCCCCTCCCAGGGGCGGCGGCACTTTTGTCGAGCGACGTGATGAACACGATAATGAGGATGCCGAATGCGTTGAAATTCTGGATGTCGAATGGTTGGACGTTTACAAAATTACGGCCCCTCGAATCTCGGGAGGCCGTTTTTAATCCGTTCTGCCATGTGCCACTGGTTATTCGGCACACTTCGCTTTCCATGGTGCATACGCGATTTTACCCAATAAGGTATAGCGCGAAGCATGGTCTGCGGCAGGAATATTGTCGGCTATTAGATTAAGCGTCGAATAGGCGAGGGTGGCGAACTTGCAGGCTTCTTTGTATTCGGGTGGAATGCCGATTTCGTCCGAAAGTGCCAGCCTGATATTGGACGGCAATTTTTCCTGAATGTACTTCATGATGGCTTTGTTACGGACGCCGCCGCCGCTGGCATACATGACCTTCACCGTTTGCAAGACATCTGCCGGTATGTAATCACTGAGGCTGCGGACGATGGCTTCGCCTGTGAAACAACAAGCAGTCGCCAGGAGATCCTCTTTCCGGACGTCACTGTACTTATCCATGATTTTGTTGCAGTAGTTGGCGTCGAAATCGAGCTTCCAGCCCGAGCGGGGAACGGGGCGCTTGAAGAAATCGTGGTTCATGAACTCCTGAAGGAGAGGTTCGTGGACATTGCCCTGAAGGGCTACTTTGCCGTCGTAGTCGCACGGCTGACCAAGCAGCCGTTTGGCCATGCTATCGGATACGAGGTTGCCCGGTCCGGTGTCGAATGCGAACATCTTGCTCCGATCCTTTTCGGTGAGATGCACATTGGCAATGCCGCCAATATTCAGGGAAAGAATCGGTTCGCCCGCGTCCCGGAAAAGGGTGTAATCGAAGTATTGCATGAGGGGCGCCGCCGCGCCGCCCTGGGCATGGTCGGCCTGGCGGAAGTTGGTGACGGTAGTGATGTCGATGAGGCCGGCAATGACCGATGTATCGCCGATTTGATATCCGGCTGGGTAAGGACCATCAAGCCAGCGCGCGACCCAATCGTCTTTATCCGCATCGGTCATTTTGTTGATGACATCATACTTGGCCTGTTCCTGGTAAATGGTCTGCCCATCGAGGCCGACGCAAAAAATGTCCTTGTTATTAAGGGAATTTTCTTTCATGAAAGTACGGATGGCCTCGGCAATGGCGGCGCCGGCGATGTAGGTGAGACGATTGAGACCGACCATGTCGACCTTGTTCTCGAAAGCGGGCAGGATCAGTTCCTGTACCTTTTTCGGCCACTGATAGGAGCCGCCTTTAAGGAATTTGAGAGGCTTGGGGAAGCCGTCGGAAGCGACCTCGGTCTCTCCGAGAATCACGTCGATGCCGTCAAAGGATGAGCCGCTGTTGACTCCAATTATTCTATCCATTTACATTTCTCCAAAAAAATAGTCAGTACAATGCATTAGGTATGATGATTGATTGTGGGAACGTTATCACTATTTATGAAAAAAAACGTGGTGACGCCTCTATTCAGGTCGGATTGCCTGGTAGCGGCGGCTTTCACCGCTCCACACGACTCCCTGACCAGCAATTGCAGTGAAAGAATGATTGATTCCCGGTTTGAACCGCCTTTGAGTATATCAAACAGCTTATTCGCAGCCATATTTCCCAGAGAGTAATTAGGCTGGGTAACGACGGTTATTTCGGGAGTCATGGCTGTCGCCAATTCGAAGTCGTCCCAGCCGATGAAAGCGATATCATCGGGAATTCGGGCGCCATTCCTCTTTATGGCCTGTAAAGCGCCATAGGTAACGAGGGAGTTGGTGGTAAGAATGGCGGTAGGCCGATTCCGAATTTTCAAAAGCGTCTTGGTCGACTCGAAGCCGTCGCTCGCCGACTTGGCATTGTTGGAGACAACCAGTTCCGGGTCAAACTTGAGGCCGTTGTCCAGAAGCGCTTGTTTATAGCCTAAAATGCGCTTTTGGATGGTATCGACGTTGGGCGCGTGGGAGACGACGCCAATTCTTTTATGGCCGAGTTTGATCAAATGATTTACCGCCAATAGCGAACCGGTATGGCTGTCGGTCTGGATGGAAGGGCAGGATAATCCTTCAACCCGGCGGTCGACAAAGACGGTGGGTATTTCCTCTTCGTAAATCCGCGCCACTTCTTTTTTCATCTGCTTCTTATCGGAGTACGCGGAGCAGGTGAGGAGGCCGTCAACCCGTTTACTGCGCAGCAGGCTTAAATACCGTTGTTCCTTCTCCTGATCCTCGTCGATGTTGCAGACTATGAGGCTGTAATCGTTATTGATGCAGGCGTCCTCGACCGCGCGTACGATAATCGAGAAGAAAGGGTTGACCACGTTCGCGATCATCAGTCCGAGTGTGCGCGTCGCTTTTCCCTTGAGGCCTTGCGCAAACGAGTTTGGCTGATAATTCATATCACGGGCAGCGGCCAGCACCAGCTCTTTGGTGCTTGCCGAAGTCCGGCCATAGCCACCCAGCACGCGGCCAACCGTTGCCTGGGACACCCCCATTTCTCTGGCGAGGTCCTTAATGGTAACGGTATTTCCGGTCTTTTTTACGGTAGTGTTTCTCTTAGTCATGTCACCACTATACCTTAATGCGAGAACGTTTACAATTCAAAATAAACATTTTCAACGTCGAATAAGGTATAGTACCCTTTCGATTGATTATAATGCGGATTACTCCTCGCTCCCGCCTTTTCTCTCCGGCGGAAACGATTTTCCGCCGGAGAGGCACTTATATTTTCGGGTTTACCAAAACAACCCAATCCCCTTGTGTTCGGTGCCAAACGGTATGGCAAATTGCTCATATGTCGGTCGGAACGGCACCATGGCGTAGATCTCGTCGAGCCGCGCGAGGATGTCGGCGGGTAACGGTCCTTTTTCCACCACCGAAAAGTTTTCATCAAACTCGCGAACCGAGCGGGCTCCGGCAAGGACGACGTCTATCATCGGATTGGAAGCGACAAAGCGAATAGCCATTTCGATAATGCTCATTCCCGAATCGTCCAGCAATTTGTACAAGGCTTTAAATTGCTCACGGCGTGGACGGCTTATCCAGGGCGCGCCGTTGTTTATCTCGTCGTCATGACGGACGGCGAGTGCGCCCTGCTGGAGGGGCGTTCCCGCCACGACTCCCATCTTGTGTTTCTTGGCGTCGGGGAGAACTTCGTATTGAGCTTCTCGCCAAAGCAGGCTGTAGTTGAATGTTGTCAAAACCATGTCGAATTTGCCGGTGTCGCAGGCCATGGCCAGTTCGTGTGCGGTAGTGCCGCCCAGGCCGGTGTGACCTATCATGCCTTTCTGCTTCATTTCCTCAAGAGCTTCGTTAACCGGGCCGCTGCGGGTAAGTTCGTCATCCCACCAGTCGAAGTGATGGCGGCGTTCCGGTTCGTGAACCATAAGGATGTCGATGAATTCGACCCCCAGACGCTCCATGCTGCGATGAACCGAATCGATAATATCTTTTTTAGATTTGGGATCGAACGGCGCGGGTGAACCGATCTTGGTGGAAATCACCGGTTTTTCGCCCTTCCATTCGCGAAGTATTTTGCCGAGAACCGTCTCGCTATTCCAGTAGCTGGGCGCGGTGTCTATGTAGTTGATGCCTTTCTCCAGGGCATGGAGGGTCGTGGCCTTGGATTCTTCGAATTCTCCGCCCATTTCGGATATAAACAGACCGCCAAGAGCGAGTTTGGTCACCGAGAGGCCGGTCCTGCCCAAAATAACTTTTTTCATTGTAGTGTCCGTTTCTTCAATAATCGTAAATGGACCCGATATTTCACCGGGAAAGTTTGAGAGCGGTTTTTATGGCTTTTTTATTTCGCACATCGGCGTACGCCTCGGTCGCGTTTTCCCATGTGTAATTGGCAGACATGTCAATCCAATTGGCGGCATCGAGCTTTTTGGCCCTGATGAGGTCCATAACTTCCTCGTGCGTTTCCGCCTCATCGTAGATCGCGTTATACCACCGAAAGCTGGTCGGACCGAGGATGGGATTGAAAGTATAGTTATAGTAATCGTCCATGCCGTAGACGGCGGCGGTGCCTCCCTCCTTGAGAATGGGCATATACGGCGTGAGCGATTCCTTCTTGCCGACGGCATCAATGATAAAGTCGAATGAGCGGGCGCTTTTCCCGACCATTTCCTTGACCGCGCCTTCATCACGGTAGTCGATATAATTCGCTGTGCCGGATTGGATGGCGTTTTCCCTGCGGGACGCCGTGCCGACCATTGTCACTTCGGCGCCTTTAATGGCGCACATGGCGGCAATCGAGATTCCGTTGGCGCCCGATCCCGCGACCATGACCCGGTCGCCCGGCTTGACGCCCATACGGTTGACCCAACTCAAATTTTCGCGCCAGGTGATGATCATCACCGCGCCCTTGTCGTCAATAATGCCTTCGGGAATAACCTTGTTGATGCAGAACATATCCCACTGCGCGCGATCGATACCGTCCTGCAACATAGCTCCGTGATCACATGCAAGACCGAACTCGCACATTGCTCCCCAGCTAAGCCCCAAACCGTCGTATTCGCGGGTATAGACGCGGGAGATAAGATCGCCGACCTTATAATTCCGGACTTTTTTCCCAACCTCGATAACCCGGCCGATACCCTCGTGCCCGATGATGGAGGGATAGACGTTGCCCCAGGCGAATTCGTTGTCGATAACGGCGAGATCGGTTCCGGTGCAGGTGCCGCCATACACCATTTGGCAGCGCGCATCATAGTCGCCCATCGGCGGTTCTTTGACGTCGCACACTTTGAGAACGCCAGGCTTTTCTACAACCAACGCTTTCATTTTTCTTTCCTTTCGGTATGGTTCGTGGTGAGCCGCTTTCAGTGCGAAGAATTCCATGGCAATGCCGGATTTCTATTTGAGATATTCGTCAATGTTTGTCTGGTCGATAATCGTATAGGGAATCTCATATTCCTTTTCGACAGATTTGCCTGCCACGACTTCCATGGCAACCTCGATGCACTTTTTGGCGATCGCATCCGCATCCTGAAGAACGGTCGCCGCCATGGTGCCGGACTTAACCGCCTTGAGGCCGTCTTCGATAGCATCGACGCCAATAACCAGTATTCCCCGGTCCTGGGCGTTCTGGCCCTCAATCGCCTTCACCGCACCGAGAGCCATTTCATCGTTCTCGGAGACGACGGCGTTGATATCCATGATTTGGAGCCAGTTTTCGACAGTGGACATGGCCAGGGCGATATCCCAGTTGGCTGGCTGTTGGGCGAGAACCTTGATATCGGGATACTTTTTCAGCACGTTGTGAATGCCTATAGTCCGCTGCACTGCGGCGGAATTGCCATCCGGACCCTGCAGGATGACGATATTGCCTTTGCCCCCCATTTTTTTGGCAATATATTCCATTTCCATTTCGCCGGCGGAAATATCGTTGCAGCCGACGTAGCAGACGGCTTCATCGACATTGACGATGGAGGCGTTGATAATCATGATGGGAATTCCGGCCTCATTCGCCGCGACTACGGCGGGCGCGCAGGCGTTAGTGTCGGTTGGCGACAGGAGAATGACGTCCACCTGACGGGCGATGAAATTTTCCACCTGCGAGACCTGGTTGGGCGCGTCGCCGCGGGCGTCGGCTTCCAGCATACGAATCCCGGCTTCTTCGCAGTACTTCTTGACGCAGTCGCGGAGGGTAACCTGGAATTGATTGCTCATATTCGGGGAGGACCAGGCGAAAGTGAGAGTTTTTCGCCCGCAAACACGGTCGTGCCAAGGAACGCCGCGAAAAGTGCGACGGTCAGGAAGGCATACAGAGATTTCTTCATTGTTTTCTCCAAAAAAATGTCGGTGTTCTAAAAACCGCACGATACGTCACACAGTTGAAAACGATGCGCCTACTCACTGTTTGCGTTTTGAATTGGTGTATTGATCCACGAATACCGCACCGATGATTATGACGCCCTGGATGACTTCCTGAAAATAGGAGGAGACATTCATCAGATCGAGACCATTCTTCAAGAGTCCAATGATGAGCGCCCCAACCACCGTCCCGCCGATGGTTCCCAAACCGCCGGACAGGCTGGTGCCACCGATAACCACGGCCGCAATTGCATTCAATTCGTATCCGGTCCCGGCGATGACCGTGGCAGCCATAACGCGGGAGGAGAGTACGATGCCCGCAATGCCGCAGAGCACGCCCAACAGGACGTACACCGAGATGGTAATGCGGTCCGTATTGATACCGCTGGCGCGAGCGGAGAGCTTGTTGCCGCCGATCGCGTACACGTACCGGCCAAAACGGGTGTTATTGAGAACGAAGGCAAAAAAAGCGACGACCACGGCAAGAATGATGATGGGCACAGGAATCCCGAACACCACGCCGCCGCCGATCTTTCCGAAATCCTTGGTAAAGTTGAGAACGGCTGTCCCGCGGTTATAGAGGAGCGTGAGACCTCGGCATATCGTCATCATGCCCATGGTAACGATGAAGGCGGGAACATTTCCCTTCGCGACAATAACGCCGTTAAGAAATCCGACGAAGCCGCCGATGACTACGGCAATGAGAATGGGGACTATCAGGGGATAAGTATCGGGATGGGCAAAGTCGCAGGCGATGATGGAAGCCAGCGCAAGAATAGCTCCGACGGAAAGATCTATGCCGCCAGTAATGATGACGAAGGTCATGCCGACGGCAATAATGCCGTTGATGGAAATTTGCCTCAGCATATTGAGAATATTTATCCGAGTCAGGAAAACATCTGACATCACCGTCATTACGATAAACATAAGGATGAAAATGACAAACATCCGGTATTTCTTGAGAAAATCCACCACTCCGCGCTTTTCAGTCATTGTACCGTACTCCGTTCTCTTTTAATGCCGGACGCGCATGCCATGACCGCTTCCTGAGTAATCTCATCCCGGTGAAACTCGCCTGTTATACAGCCTTCATGCATTACAATGGTCCGGTCGCTCATGTTCATAATTTCGGGCAGTTCGGAGGAGATCATGATGACGGCATTGCCCTGCGAGGCATACTCGCACATGAGGCGGTGTATTTCCGCTTTGGCGCCAACGTCGATACCGCGTGTTGGTTCGTCCAGAATGAGAACGCGCGGGTCGCACGACAGCCACCGCGCCAGCACCACCTTTTGCTGATTGCCGCCACTCAGGTTGCCGACGACGTGGTCGGGTGAAGGGGTTTTTATGGACAATGTTTTAATATACCGCCTCGATATCGCCCGCTCCTCTTTTTGACGCACCACCTGTCCCGCCAGGCAATACTTGACGAGGTTGGCCACTGTGATGTTGGAACGGACGGTACCGACAAGATTGAGGCCGACCAATTTGCGGTCTTCCGGGACCAGGGCGATACCTCGGCTGATGGCGTCGGAGGGTTTGGTGATTGATACCGGTTTGCCGTCGAGAAGAATTTCGCCGGAATCAGCCGGAGTGAATCCGAAGATGGCTTCGGCGATTTCAGTCCGACCCGCTCCCATGAGGCCGGCGATACCGAGTATTTCGCCTTTACGAACAGAAAAGCTGACGTCACGATACTTCTTGCCTTTGGTGAGATTGCGGACTTCAAGAAGAACATCGCCAATCCTGTTATTCTTGGTGGCGAACTGCTCCCCAATTTCTCGGCCAACCATCAGTGAGATGAGCCTGTCGTGGTCGAGCTCTTCGGCGGGGTAGGTGCCGATGAACTGTCCGTCGCGAAGTACGGTGATGTCGTCGGCAATCTGAAATATTTCATTCATTTTATGAGAAATATAGATTATCGCCTTGCCCTGGCTTTTGAGTTTGCGGATGACCTGAAAAAGGCGGTTTGTTTCCGTTTCTGTAATGGCGGAGGTGGGTTCGTCCATCACGATAATGTCGGAGTCATACGAGATGGCCTTGGCGATTTCGACCATCTGCGCCTGTGAAACGCTGAGGCTTCGTACATCGATTTCAGGTGAGATAGGAGAGCCGATTTCCTGTAGTACCTCGCGAGTTTCCTTGACCATACGCTTTTTATCAATAAGGTTCAACGGCCCTCTGAGCGGTTCGCGGCCCAAGTACACGTTCGCCGCAACAGAAAGGTCGGGAAGACTGCTAAGTTCTTGATGAATCATTGAAATGCCAAGGTTTTGTGCGGTGTGTGGCGAGTCGATAGTGACAGGTTTTCCGTCGATAAAGATTTGACCCTCGTCCATCTGGTGCATGCCACCAAGGATTTTCATCAGGGTAGACTTGCCCGCGCCATTCTCACCCATAAGCGCGTGCACTGTCCCGCGTCGAACGCGAAGAGTCACCCCGGTCAAAACCTTATTTGCCCCAAATGATTTAACAATTGAATCCATACAGAGAAAAGGGCTGGTTTTCCATGGCAACCTCACTTTGTCATGCCGGTATCACGTGCCTCAATGGATGAAACGGCATACTAATAGCCTGGTATTGAAGAGAGAGAACGTTCTCACTGTTTGATAAAAAATAACGTACTAATACGTGAAGTCAAGACGCCGCATTGAGGTAATGGATGTAGGATGTACCTGGAAGAACCCATTCAATAGGTAATTCTGGTACCAAAGACCATGAATAGATCGGTAACGGTGCTGCAATGCGCCTGGAGGAATGCAATAAGGGATCGCCTGACCTGTGGGTAATGATGCCGTGAAGCTTTGTGAGTCGTCCCATTATATGAGTAAAGGAAGTAAGTGACACACCCAGTCGCTTGATTTCTCTGCTCAAAAACACTACACAATATTGAGAGAACGTTTTCAACCATTTTTTCAATAATTATACACTTGTTTTTTATGGCGCGGTGCTAACTCCTTATTTAAAAGAATAAAATACTTTTTGTGTATTGAATAAAGGGGTAATATAACGCTTGGTTGTTGCGATAACGACATCATTTAGTGAATTAAGTACTGTCCAGTCCTGGCTTCTTTTTATAGCGATAATGCTGTAAGTCATCAACCCTACAATATAACGCCTCTTTCAGCGATTACGTATCGCACTCACCTAGAGTGGACACGGAAATGTTCTAATCGCTCTATGGCATAGTTCAGGTATTAGACAATTCCAAATCAAAGAAAATTTTTATGGATTTTCGTTTGACAAAGGAAAATGGTGAAGTATTTTAAAGATGACAGTTACTCAAGCGCTTGAGAAGAAATTCCGAGCCTCTTTCTTTCATGCTCTACATTTCCCTGAAACGTACCATGACCACCCGGAGATAAGAATGCCTGCCAATATAGCCGTCTACTCAAGCGCTTGCGTTAGCCGGGTAATGGAAAATCAGTGGCTTGATGCGACGTTTTTTTTGGCATTTTACTCAAGCGCTTGAGTATGTACCGCTTCTCGCTTGACCGTTTCCTCATCGATTCCAAGACTATCGCAACGGGACGATGGTCTCGCCAGTCATCACTTCTTAGGCAATACAGAAAGGTACGACAGTGAAACAGAAATTTTTTGATGTCAGCGCCATCTATGAAGATATAGAGGCAAAAGATCGGTTCGACATGGGTGACATCCTCACCAAGTATGAGGATTACGGATTCAGTCACCGGTGGATTCAGCCGCCCGTGGCCTGCTATTTCGTGTCCACCATGGACCTTGACGGCAATGTCAATCTCGCTCCCATCAGCATGGGTACCGCCATGTGGGGCGAACCGGCGGACTGCGGCTGGTACTATGTGTTCAATGTTCACAACCGTCGCCAAACCAGGAAAAACCTCCAGCTCGTCAAGGAATGCGTCATCAGTTATTATCCCTATTCCCTGATGAAACAGAGCTGGATTACCGGGATGCCCATTCCCAGCGGTATTTCCGAACTCGACATCGCCAAACTCACCCCCTTGAAATCGACGAAGGTCGCCCCTCCCGGCGTTCTCGAGTGCGTCTCGAATGTCGAAGTGAAAATTCTCGATACCTACCCGCTCAGCAACAACACCCTCTTCATCGGCCGCGTCGTCGGTTGCTCCGTCGACGAGGAGGCGCTGGAAAGGGATATGAAGATTGAAGACGAACCCGGCCTGGCCGGTGCCGATCTTCTCTACGAATGCTCCATTACCGGCAAGACCCCGCGCCTCAATTATGGCCGTCTCGATATGGAGAAGCGCTACCGTACCGACGACAACCTCGGCGACGCCGGCCGCTGGATCGGCAACTTCGGCACCTGGATGGAATCGGAATTGAAGCGTGGCCGGATCAACCAGACCGAGTATGACCGCCTGATGGACCTCAACCACAAATGGCTCGAAAACCGGAACGAAAAATCCAACGCGGCGGTCAAGGAGGAATTGACGGCTCTCCTACGGGATGTCTGCTGGCGTGAAGTGTAGTTGCGGGACTCCCCGGTATTGGACCGCGTGTCACGATGTTTTTGGATGCCTAAACCTTATTCATTGAAATCTTTGGAGAATACTACATGCCCCGCTTTACACTTCCTCGTGATATATACTTCGGCGACAACGCCATGGAAAACTTAAAGAACTTGAAGGGGAAACGCGCCTTTGTCGTCATCGGCGGCGGTTCGATGAGAAAACTCGGCTTCCTCGACAAGTTGCTTGGCTACTTGAAGGACGCCGGCATGGAGACGAAGCTGTTTGAAGGCATGGAAGCCGATCCCTCCGTGGACACCGTCATGAAGGGTGCCAAGGCGATGAGCGATTTCCAGCCCGACTGGATCGTTTCCATCGGTGGCGGATCCCCGATTGACGCGGCGAAGGCGATGTGGGTGTTTTACGAACATCCGCAGGCGACGTTCGAACAGCTCTGCGTCCCGTTCACCTTCCCGGAACTCCGCACCAAGGCCCGCTTCGCCGCCGTGCCGTCGACGTCCGGGACCGGTACGGAAGTGACCGCTTTTTCCATCATCACCGACACCAGGAACAACGTCAAATATCCTCTGGCCGACTTTAACATCACACCCGACATCGCCATCCTCGATCCCGAACTGGCCGAAGCAATGCCGAAGGATCTCACCGCCCACACCGGCATGGATGCGCTGACCCACGCCATCGAAGCGTATGTCTCCGTTGTCGCTTCCCCTTTCACCGACCCGCTTGCTCTCAGGGCCATCGAGTACGTTTTCAAATATCTCACCAAGTCCTACGACGGCGACAAGAATGCCCGTGAACAAATGCACTACGGCCAATGCATGGCGGGGATGGCTTTCTCCAACGCCGTTCTCGGCATCACCCACTCGATGGCGCATAAGACCGGCGCGGCGTTCGACGCCGGCCACATTCCCCACGGCTGCGCCAACGCCATCTACATGCCGTTTGTCATCCAGTACAACGCGAAGAAAGCGAAGGCGCGGTACGCGGAAATATCCCGCTATCTCAGGCTGGAAGGCAACACCGACGACGAACTGGTGGACGCCCTGATTGCGGAAATAAAAAAGTGCAACAAGCACATGGGCA
Organism: Planctomycetaceae bacterium; assembly: GCA_021201355.1. Classification (GTDB taxonomy): domain Bacteria; phylum Planctomycetota; class SZUA-567; order SZUA-567; family SZUA-567; genus JAJBSZ01. The sequence goes on from JAJQFC010000029.1 coordinate 16,847, forward strand.
TCCCCGCCACCCTCAAAGAATTCGGAATCAATGAGAAAGAATTCAGGGACAAGCTCTCCAGCATAGCCGAATACGCGGTTGGGGACGCCTGCACCGGCTGTAACCCACGCACCATAACAGCGGATCAAATGGAAAAACTCCTCACCTGCACCTACTACGGCAGCGCCGTCGATTTCTAAAAAATGCCCTATACTGCATACGCCATTTCGTGTGAGGAATGTCAGTGCGTCTTCCATCCACCTATGAGCACACCTCTACATCTTTCCTGAAGTAACACCATCCATGGCCAAGCGGTACTCGTTCTGTAAAGGAGCAGAAACGTGGAAAAAATTAAATGGGGCATCATCGGTCCCGGCTGGGTCGCCAACCGATTTGCCGAAGGCCTTTCCTATACGGAGGACGGGGAGGCGTATGCCGTCTCCTCCATTATCCTGGAACAGGCCGTAGAATTTGCCAAGCGTCACGGTTGCACCAAGGCGTATGGGGATAACCGAGACATGTTCGCCGATGCCGACGTGGATATTGTCTACATTTCCATCCTCAACCCGGACCACCGCGATGTCGTCATTCAGGCGCTTGAGGCCGGTAAGCCCGTCGTGTGTGAAAAACCCTTCGCCCTCAATGCAAAACAGGCGCAACAGATGGTCGACAAGGCGCGGGAGAAAAAACTGTTCCTCATGGAGGCGATGTGGAGCCGGTTCCAGCCCATTGCCGGCGTCGTCCGCGAATGGCTTGCGAAGAAAGCCATCGGCGACGTCAAAATGGCGTTACTCGACCAGGGGTTTGTCATGGAAATGAACTATGACAAGCCGATTCGCCAAATCGACCGCGCCGTCGGCGGCGGCGCCATGATGGACGTCGGCGTCTATGCCCTCAACTACGCCTCGATGATCTTCGGATACGAACCGGAGGAGATAAAGGCGACCGCATCGATGATTCCAACCGGCGTCGACCAGCAATCCACCATTGTTCTTCGCTACAAGGACGGCGCACAGGCTGTCGTCATGGATTCGTTGGTGATGGAGACACCTCAGGTGATATGGATATCCGGTACCAAGGGGTTTATTCAGGTGCGAATGCCGTTCATGGATTGCGAAGACGCCGTCCTGACCTGCGAGCAGAAACTTATTCCCGGCGACCATTCCAAAATCGAAAAGGTTCATATTCCGATGGATGGGCGTGGATACCGGTACGAAGCGGAAGAGGCCATGCGTTGCCTTCGCGCTGGCAAGCTGGAGAGTGACATTCTGCCGCTCGCCGAGACCGTCGGCGTCATGAAGATCATGGACGAGGCCCGTCGCCAATGGGGCTTGGAGTACCCCGGGGAAAACGACTGAAGCCGCACTATTAGGCTTCGGCGAGAATGACTTCTAAAATCTACAACACCATATTCGGAGAAACGTCATGTTGAAAGATCGAATCGCACTGATCACCGGTGCAAGCAGAGGCATGGGTCGCGCGACCTGCCTCGCCATGGCCAGATACGGCGCAAATATCGTTGCGGCGGATATAGATCTGGCGGGGGCGGAAAAGACCGCCAAGGATGTCCGGGATCTGGGCAGGAAGAGCATCGCCGTGAAGCTGGACGTCAGCAAGGCCGTGGAGGTGGATGCTGGCTTTGCGAAGGCGATGGCCGAATTCGGCCGCCTCGATATTATGTGTAACTATGCCGGCATCGTCATCGCCTCAACCTTCACGGAAATTACCGAGGATCAGTGGGAAAAGAGCATGGCCATCAACGCGAAGGGCGCTCTTCTCGTTTCCCAGGCGGCCGCCAGAATCATGAAGGAGCAGAAATACGGCCGTATCATCAATACCGCTTCCCAGTCCGGCACCCAGGGCGAATTTGCCAACGGACCATACTGCATCTCCAAAGCCACCATCAAGATGATGACGCAGATCATGGCCATAGAATTATCGCCTTACAACATCCTCGTTACCGCCATGTCCACCGGTTA
>JAJQFC010000272.1 GCA_021201355.1 Planctomycetaceae bacterium
CGACGGCGTGTAGCCTTGCGACGCCTCCACCTCGCCGACCGATCCGCCGATGTCCCGTTGCGCCATGGCCATACGGGCTATCGTGTCCATAAGGAGGGTGACGTCCTTGCCCTGGTCACGGAAGTATTCGGCAATGGCCGTGGCGACGAACGGGGCCTTGACCCTGACCGGGGCCGGCTGGTCCGACGTCGCAATGACGACGACGCTCCGCTTCATGCCCTCCGGGCCGAGGTCGCGTTCAAGAAAGTCCCGCACTTCGCGGCCGCGTTCGCCGACAAGGGAGATGACCGCCACCTGGGCGTTCGAATAGCGAGATATCATGCCGAGGAGGGTCGACTTGCCGACGCCGGAGCCGGCCATGATGCCGATACGCTGGCCTTTCCCGACAGTGATGAATCCGTCGATGCAGCGGACGCCGGTGGACAGGATGTCGGAGATTCGCGGGCGAAGGACCGGGTCCGGCGGGTCGGCGTAAATCGGATACGTCGCGGTGGCGATTATGGGGCCTTTTCCGTCCATCGGCCGGCCCATGCCGTCAAGGACGCGGCCAAGGAGGTGGTCGCCGACCGACACCACCTGTTCCGTGGTGGACGACTCCACCCGGTCCCCCGGGCCGATGCCGCGCATTTCGCCGAGAGGCATCATGAGGGTGGCGTTTTCCCGGAAGCCGACGACCTCCGACTCCACCGCCGAACGGGACAGCCGGGAATAGATATAACAGAGCGAACCGACCGGGAGGGGAAGGGGCGTCGTCTCGACGACGAGGCCGGTCACCCGCCGCACCCGGCCGGAGACCTTGGCCGGAAGGATATTCGCGAGGCGGCGGCGTTTGTATTCGAATATTGTCGACATTACATGTTTCCTTATTTCTCCGCGACCGCCGGGAGCGGGCGGCCGGCGCGTCGCGGGCGTACTTTGTTCGGAAAGCCGCTCTCTTCCGGCAGTCCGTCGCGTTTACTGGCAGCGTGGACGAGGCGTCGTGCGGCTTTTGTCAAATCTTGTTCGGATTCTCCACCTTATCCAGTGTCGGTCTGGTCTGACTTACATTCAGGACGACCCCGATCATGGCACAGGTCACCACCATCGACGACCCGCCGTAACTGACCAGCGGCAGCGTAACGCCGGTTGTCGGGAACAGGCCGGTGACGACGTAAATATTAAGGATGGCCTGCCAGCCGATAATCATGGCGACGCCGGTCGCGACGAGGCGGCCGAAGCGATCCGCCGCCGCCCAGGCGATCTGGAGGCCGACGAGGGCGAGGAAGAGGAAAAGAAGGATAACCACGATGGATGCAGTGAAACCGCCTTCCTCGGCGATGACGCCGAAGATGAAGTCGTTGTGTTTTTCCGGAAGGAGGTTCAAGTCCGTTATGATGCCGTTCCCGAGGCCGAGGCCGGAAGCGCCGCCGGAACCAATCGCCGTCAGGCTCATGAGGAGCTGGTAGGCTTCGGCGGATTCGTATTTTTCCGGGTCGAAAAAGGCGAAGATGCGCGCTTTCTGGTATGGCTTCATCCCGTAGTGCCAGAGCGGCCACACCGACGACAGGCCAAGGACGATGGCGCCGAACAGGTGGGAAAACCGGGCGCCGGAGGCCCAGAGGGTGGCGAAGAGAATCGGCGGGATCGTCAGGGCGGTGCCGAGGTCCGGCTGCATGAGGATGAACATGAGGGGGCCGAGGGTGAGGAGGAACGGGATAATCAGTCCGTGGAGCATGTGCTGGTTTTCCCGCTTCCCCAGGTGCCGGGCGAGGGCGAGGATGAGGGCGAGCTTGAACAGTTCGGACGGCTGCATGCCGACGGAACCGATACGGATATAGCTCCGCGCGTTATTGATGGGCGGCATGAAAAGGACGAGAAGGAGAAGCGCCACCGCCGCCGCATAGATCCAGTAGGCGTGGCGAATCCACAGATGGTAGTCGACAAGGGCGAAAACGCCCATGGCGCCGAGGCTGATGGCGAGCCAGGCCAGTTGCCGGCGGAATTCCCCGGGCGTCGCCGACGAATGGAGGAACGGGAGGCCGAGGCCGATTATTGCCAGGGCGATAAGAAGAAACAGCCATTCCACCCGCCACGGATCAATCCTAACCAAGCGCTCCCTCCTCTTCAACCAGGACGTCCATCCGATCCGGCAGGTTGAACCACATCCGGAGAAGATCCTTCGCAATCGGCGCGCAGGTGCTGCCGCCGCCGTGGCCGGCTTCCGGCAGGAAGACGACGACCACCACCTCCGGCCGGTCGAACGGGGCGTAGCCGGCGAACCAGACGTGGGAAATCTGCTTCCGCACCCGGCCGCCGACCACCCGGCTCCACTCCGCCGTGCCGGTTTTCCCCGCCACCTCGAGGAGGTAGCCGCCGTGGGAATTGGGGAAGGCGGCGAGCTGTCCGGTGCCGAGCTGTCCCGTTTCCGGTTTCCCTTGCACCGTCTCCCACAAGCCCTGGCGGACGACGGCGAGGGCTTCCCGGTCTATCTGAATTTCCGAAAGGGGCTGGTCGAGGGCCATGGCTTCCCGGGCCAGTTCGGCCTCCACGCCGTTCTCCGGAGGCGTCGGCGGGGGAATCAGGAGGTGCGGGCGGACAATCCGCATGATGTCGCCCCGGGCGTTTGCCAGAGCGGCGAAGCTGACCGCTATCTGGAGCGGGGTGACGGCGATGCCTTGGCCGATACTCATGTGGTAGGTGTTACCGGTGGCCCAGCCGCGCCTCGTATAGGCGTTCCGGGGCAGGATGCCGCCTTTTTCGCCGGCGATGTCGATGCCGGTGCGGTGGCCAAGGCCCATCCGCGTATACCATTCGTACAAACGGCGGCCGCCGAGGAGTTCGCCGGTGTGATAGAAATACATGTTGCAGGAATTCATGAGGGCAGTTTCCAAATCCTGATCGCCGTGGCGGCCGAGGCAGGTGAAGCGGGCGCCGCCCAGATACATCACCCGGTCGCAGTGGAATTTCTGTCCGGGGACGATGACGTTTTCCGTCAGTCCGGCCAGGCCGACAATCGGTTTCACGACCGATCCCGGGGGATAGATGCCGGCGATGGCCCGGTCGACAAGTGGGAGATGCGGGTCGTCGGCGAGTTTCCGGAAGTCCCGGTTGAAGGTGTTCGGGTCGTAGGACGGGATGCTGACAAGGGCGTGGATGCGGCCGTTGTTCGCGTCCATGAGGATGGCGACGCCGGACTGGGTCCAGCCGGAACGGACCAATTCCGGGCGCTTCGCCACCTGCTTGATGTGTCTGTCCATGATTTCGTAGGCTTGGCGCTGGACGTCCAGTTTGAGGCTGAGGCGGATGTCCGGTCCGTTCTCGGCCCGTTCGACCTCGCCCTTCGGTTCGAAGCGGCGGCGGCCCGACTGTTCGTCCCGGGTGAGGCGGAGGCGCTGGAGGCGGTGGCGGCCGCGAAGGGCCTGGTTGTAGTATTGTTCGACGCCGCCGCGGCCGACGGTCTCGTTGGCGAAATAGCCCTGGGTTTTAATCATCCGGCCGTTTCGCTTGATTTCCCGGAGGCGGATGATGAGTTCCTCGTCGGAAACCGGTTCGCCGTTTTCGCCGCTGAGGAGGGAAAAGAAGACGCGGCCCTGTTTCGTGATAACGCCTTTTCCCGGCACCATGACGTCGTCTTCCCAATGGCCCCGGAGTTCGTCGTACTCTTCGGCGGTGAGTTTGCCGACGGTGCCGGTGATGTGGCCGACGATGGCGCCGGCCGGATAGACCCGGCGGCCGCCGGTGCGGATGACCACCGGATCCCATAGTTCGTCGTCGAACGGGTTGGCGCGGGCGGCGCGGATTTCGAGGCCGAGGGCGAAATCGATGTTGTCAAGGACCGGACGCGGGTAGACGAGGTCGTCCCGGGAGCCGGGTCGGCCCGAGAGGATGCCGTCGAGGATTTTTTCCGCCACCTCTTCCCGGGGGAGTTTGAGCCGGTCCGCCAGTTCGGCGACGAGGCGGTTCCCTTCCGCCAGGGCGGCGATGGCGACGTTCCGTTCCAGATCCCGCGCTTCCCCCGGGGCGGCGCTGATGGCGAGCATCTGGTCGGCGGTCAGGGGCGGCAGGAGGGAGACGACAGTGCGGCGGCGGTTGACCCGTTCGGTGCGGGCCGGGGTTATCCAGAGATCCTGGGTCGGCTGGTCTTCCGCGATGATGGCGCCCGTTGCGTCGAGGATGCGGCCGCGCCGGGGCATTTTCTGTTCAATGTGGCTGAGGCGCCGATCGCGGTAGGCGGCGAGTTCGGCGGCGCGGTTGAACTGGAGATCGACAAGGCGGTAAACCGCCCCGCCGAACATGGCGACGAAAAACAGGGATACCAGGAACAGGCGAACTTGCAGCAATGGCGTCACTTCCTCGCTACGGGCCCGGACGCGGTCCGGGTGCGTGGTGGAGATCCGATAACATCCGGGTACTGGCAAAATTGAAGACGCCGCGCGGGCGTCGTCTTTCCTCTTTTCGGCGGCGGGACGCGTCCCGTTCCTGTCGCGTCGGTCGCGCGTCCTTTGCCGGTGACCGGATTCATTAAAAACTGCTTTGCGTCTTCCACGGCCGGAACGACGACAGCCCGAGAACGAGCGCGAGCGGCAGATACCCGACGCCGGTCAGGAGACCGTCGGCCATGGAGACGAAGAACCATCTCTCCATAAGCTTATAGGTCAGCCAGCCGTAATCAAGCCCATGCCTGACGAGGGCGACGAGGAAGGCGGAGAGGGCGGCGATGAGGATTTGGAACAGCCAGCCCCGGGTGGTGGCGAGAAGGCGCCAGTGAATCGCCACCCAGCCGATAAGGACGAAGGCGAACGTCCCCGATCCGAGCCTCGGCCCGAGGAACAGATCCCGCGTCAGTCCGCAGAGGGCGAAGGCGCCGATGGCCTCCACCGGGGTGGTCCGGAGGGTGGCGACGAAGGCGAGAATCCATAGCCAGTCCGGCCGGGCCGGAAAGCCGAACCAGACGTCGCCGACCTCGAGAAACACCTGGACGACGCCCAGTATGACGGCCAGCGGGAGGAGGACGAACCAGCGGACTTCATGGGTGTACATGTCTTCCTCCTCACTTCCTGGCGATGACGGAGACGAAGTCGAGGGAGGTGAGGTCGACGACCGGCCGGAGCCGGGCCTCGAGGGTGCCGCTTTCCTCGCCTTCCACCAGCGACCCGGCCAGGGTGCCGATGATGAGGCCTTCCGGGACGGTGCCTTCGAGGCCGCTCGTCATGGCAATCCAGCCTTCCTTGGCGGCGGTGGCGGAGGAGAAGATGACGGCGGCGACGTCGCCGGCGCCAATCCCCCGGACGGCGCCGAGAAGGCGGGGCCGGTCGACGGATCCGTCCGGTTCGCCGATGCGGGCCGAGAGATAGCAGCCGGTCGAGGCGAGGGAGAGGACGAGGGCGGCCTCGGCTTCGGCCCGGGCGACAATGCCGGCGACGGCCTCCCCGACGACGACGGCCTGTCCGGGCAGGACGCCGTCCCGCGTGCCGACGTCAATCGTGAAGGTGTCCAGGGTGTTGTCGGGGCCGAGGCGGACGACGCGGGCGGCGACGATGGCCTGGTCGGGGACGCGTTCCCGGGCGGCGTCGAGTTCCGCCAAGCGGCGGCGGAGATCGGCTATCTGCGCTTCCCGCTGATGGAGAAGGATAAGGAGATCGCGGCTGTCCGAGAAGGTGTCCCGGGAGGCGTCGGCCCGGGGGTCGGGCGGACGGTAGAGGCGGGCGACGGCGCCCCGGAGATACAGGCGCCAGGCATAGAGGGAGCCGTCCGGCAACAGGTACAGGGCGGCGGCGAGGACAAGGAGAATCAAGGGTGGCAGGACAGGGGTTCTCACGGTTCCGCTTCCTTCCCGGCGGGGTCGGCCACGAGGGGATGCGCCATCTACCCGTCGTCGTCGCCGGAATCGAGGCACTGGTCGTAGTCTTCGATTCCTTCAATGAAGAGGCCGGTGCCGCGAGCAACCGCTTTCAGCGGGTCTTCCGAAATATGGACGGGAATCCCGCGCGTTTCCTTGTGGATGAGTTTGTCGATGCCCCGGAGGAGGGCGCCGCCGCCGGCCAGGGAAATGCCGTTCGCGTAGATGTCGCCGGCCAGTTCCGGCGGCGTGTTTTCGAGCGTTTCGATGACGGTGGAGAGGATTTGGTCCAGCGGTTCCTTCAGGGCCTCCCGGATTTCCTCGGACCGGACCGTGATGGACCGGGGCAAGCCTTTGATCTGATCGCGGCCCATGACCTCGATGGACAGTTCCTCCTCCATCGGGTAGGCGCTGCCGACAGCCATCTTGACCCGTTCGGCCGTGGTCTCGCCGACGATAAAATTGTACTGGCGGCGGAGGTAATTGATGATCGCTTCGTCCAATTCGTCGCCGGCGACGCGGATGGATTTCGAATAGACCATGCCCATCATGGAGATGACGGCGACCTCGGTGGTGCCGCCGCCGATGTCGACGATCATGTTGCCGATTGGTTCGTCGATGGGCAGGCCGATGCCGATGGCGGCGGCCATCGGTTCGGAAATGACCCAGACCTTCCGGGCCCGGGCCTTGACGGCGCTTTCCTTGACGGCGCGCTTTTCGACTTCGGTGATGCCGGAGGGGACGGCGATGACCACCCGGGGCCGGGCGAGGTTCGAGAAGTTATGGACCTTGCCGACAAAGTAGGTGAGCATGGCCTCGGTCATCTCGAAGTCGGCGATGACGCCGTCCTTCATCGGCCGGATGGCGGCAAAGTTGCCGGGGGTGCGGCCGACCATCTTTTTGGCCCGGTCGCCGACGGCCTGGCCGTTCAGGAGGACGCGGCGGTCTTTCTTCGAGACGGCGACGACGCTCGGCTCGGAGAGGACGATGCCTTCTCCGCGCTTATAGACCAGGGTATTGCAGGTACCGAGATCGATACCGAGGTCATGGCTGAAAAAACCGAAAATGCTTTCGATAAACACCATGCGTCCTTATGGCATTCGCTGCCGCCGAGGGTGGTCGGCGGTAGGGACAATGCTTTACGCGGGAAAACGGGCCTGCGGCGCCGGCGCCCGGACGCCGGACCGAAATGATCGCTTCCGAATGACGCGCGGGCGCGGGTCGGGCGCCCGTATCCACGCACTCTCTATAGTTATCGAATAAAATGGCGGATTACTTGAATAATCCTTTGCGGCGGCCGAGAAATGTTGGACCGCGGCTTCCGCGCCGGTTCCGCCGCCGTACGGAACGTTACGCCCAAATCCCGGCATTTCGGGCCGTTTTACAGTGTATCCACCGTGCCGTGCGTTCTCTTGAGGCCGCCGGCATCTCCTGGACAGGGCCGGTCGTTTTTTGTATAGTAAACGCATGGAGTTAACGATTCGCCGGAGAAGGGGCGGCGCGTCGAAGGATAGGGACCCGCCATGAATATTCTCCGTTACGATGAATGGACCGATACCGCCCTCACCCTTCACCTCGTCTCGCAAATGCTCGGCAAGGTCAAGCTCGTCCGGATGGCGCCGCAACCCGAATGGAATCATATTGTCCTCTACCTCACGGCGGACGGCGTAACGACCGGCCTTATCCCGAACGGCGACCGGACATTCGCCGTCGATATGCACTTCCGGGAAGGCAGGGTGTCCGTCACCGACATTTCCGGGCGTTCCAGCGGTTTTTCGTTCCGGAGCGGGCGTTCCGTCGGCGAGTATTACGAGGAGTTCCACCGCATGCTCGCCGACGTTACCTGTCAGACCGAAATCCACAGCACCCCCATGGAAATGACCATCACCACGCCGTTCCACGAGCAGACGGAAAAGCGGGAATACAATAACGAACAGGCCGCGGAATTCCACCGCATGTGCGTGTTCGCGCAGAACGCGCTCCTGGAATTCGTTGCGCCGTTTCGCGGCAAGAAAATGCTTCCGTCCTTTTTCTGGGGCACTTTCGACACCACGGCCATCCTCTTCGGCGGCCAGTCCCGGCCGTTCACCGGCCACGGCATTATCGAACGGGTGGCGTTCGACGAACAGATGATGGAATTCGGCTTCTGGCCCGGGGACGACGCGGTGCGGGAGCCGAGCTTTTTCATCCTCCCTTATCCCTTCCTGAAAAGCGATCTCACGGGCGAGCCCATCCGGCCGGACCGCGCCGTCTTCAGCCGGGAAAAGGCCGAATTTTTCCTCACCCTGAGGGACGCCTTCTCGTACCCCGATCCGAAACAGGCGGTGGTCGATTTTTGCCGAAGCGGCTTCGCCATCATCACTAGCCATGAAAAATGGATTAACCTGGACTGGCTCAGCAAACCGCTCCTCGCTGAAAAACATACTTCCGCGTCCGGATTCTGACACCGGCGATTCTGATTCGAAGGCCGTTCTCCATCGATAGGTCCCGGCACACCCGGATATCGGCCCGACCGGCCGTTGGTCGAAGCGTGCACCGGCACTGTTCAGTCACGACGCTAATCCGGGACTGCGGCGTGGCGTCAATTCTCCAGCGTCACGCCGAGGAACGCCTTCAGTTCCTCCGCCGGCACGGCCCGGAACTGGGCATAGGTTTTTCCCGGCACGCCAATCGCCTGCACCGGACAGTAACCGACGCAGCGCTGGCAGGATTGGCAGTGATCAAGGATCACGAACCGTCCGTCCGTCTCCCCTATATTTGCCTCCGGACAGAGGTCGCGGCAGAGTCCGCAGCGGACGCACTTGTCCTGATCGATGGCGAGGGGAACAGCCGCTGAAAGAGGCGGAACGTCGTCCGGCGGCGGCCGAGGGCGGCGAGGACGGTGGCGACGAGGTTCAGGCGGCTCCGGCCCCAGCGGGTCCGGCCGGCGAGAAGGTTGTCGACGAAGCGGCCGGCTTTTTCCGTGACCTTCCCGACCATGGCCTGGAACGCGTCGGCGGACGGAATGCCTGATCCATAGTTTCCGCACATGGCGAAGGCCCCGGCGCCGACGAGGCGGTAGCCCTTTCGCCGGAGGCGGCGGCCCATCGGTCCGGCCATGCCGCCGCTCATACCGCCCATAGAGGCGACGAGGAACGTTTCCCGGCCGTGGCCGTCCGGCAAGGATTCAAGAAAGCGCCAGACCGTCGGATACGAGGTGAAACAGGCGACCGGCATGACAAGGCCGAGGGCGGCGGCGTCGTGGTCGGCGCGCTGGAAGCGGTCCGGGTCGTCCATCGGCAGGATTTGCACCGTCCTTCCCGCCAGGCGCAAGCGGTCGGCGACGGCGTTCGCGAGGACGAGGGAATTGCCGGTGCCGGTGAAGACGGCGAGGGTGACGGCGGTGGCGTTCATAATACCTTCCTTCCTGCGGGAATACCGCGTTTCTTCAACCGGGGACATTGTCAATTTCCGTACCCCCGGAAAGACGGCGGCCCCCTCGACGAGGGGGCCGCGACTCCGCACGCGGGGATTGGCTGTCTTTAGGGGAGAACCGGGACGTTCTCGGCCATGGGCGAACCGGTGGCGCTGCCGTCCGGTTCGACGACGACTGCGGCGGACGAATCGGTTTCACGGTCGAAGATGACGCCGATAACCTCTTCGTCGAGGATGGAAACGTCGGACGCGGGGCCGGGCGTCGACGGAGCGTCTTCGCCGGCAGCGGCTTCGTCATGAGTGACCGCTTCCGCCGGTTCATCCGTCACTTCCGGAAGGGCTGTTTCCTCGCCGTACCGGGCGGCGGCGGCGGCGAAGGCGTCCGTCGTCTCAACCGATTCGCTGCCGGCCGCGCTCCCGACAGTGTCCGCACTTTCATCGCTGTCCGCGCCATCGACGCTTTCGGCGGCGGCAGTGTCAGGCGTCGTTCCGGCCGGGGCCGAATCGGCGACGGCGGCGGTTTCACCACCCGAATCGGACATCTCGGCCGATTCCGTGGCGGAAGAATCCGCGTCCGGCGTCAGCGTCGGGGCGGTGGTGGGGATGCGGTCCTCGAAGGTGGCGACGTCGTCGTCACTGTCCACGAGGGCGACCGGTTCGGCCGGGGAATCCTGGACCGGCGCGACCGCGTCGGTTTCGGATCCGCCGTCCGTGATTGGTGAATGGCTGTCGGCGTCCGCGGTGGCGACGGGCATGGACTCTGTCGCGGATTCCGAGACTTCGCTGGCAGCCGTATCCGTGGCCGAATCGGGGATGGACGCGGTTTCGGCAGCCGGTTCGACGATCGGTTCGACGGTCGGTTCAGCCGCCGGCGTTTCGGCCGGCGTGGCGACCGGTTCTTCGGCTTGGGCTTCGACAGGTTGACTGGCCGGTTCTTCGGTAAGTTCTTCTTTCGGCTCTTCGGCCGGCGAGGCGGCCGTATCCGGGGCGGCGGTCACGGTCGCCGGTTCACTGGTGCCGGCGGCGGCGGAGTTATCCGGCTCGGGCGGCGTCGGGTCGTCAGCGAGGACCGGTTCGATGGGCTGGGCGGCTTCGTCGACCATTTCGCGGGTCGCCTCGGCGGTCGGGACGGCCGGGACCGTGGCGTCGTCGTCGGCCGGCGCGTCGGCCGGCGCGTCGGCCGGTTGGGCCGGGAGCGAATCCGGGATGATGAAGAGGCCGCTGTCCGCGTCGAACGCCGTCACCGGAGTCGAGACGATCGGGGCGTCCGGGGAAGCGAGGTCAAAAGGGGTGGCGTCGTCCGCCAGTCCCTCCTCGTCTTCCATGGCCAGCGCCTTGATGGCGGCGAGTTGCCGGGCGATAGCCGCTTTTTCCATTTCCAGGCCGGAAATCTGGCTCCGGAGCAGTTCGGCCTGGCGGCGGAACCGGGCCAGGTCGGACTGGGTTTTCCGGAGGATTTCCTCGTTCCCCTTCAGGGAATCGATGGTCGTCGCCAGGGCCTGTTGCTCGGCGATGGCGTTGTTCAGGCGGTCTTCGAGGGTGGTGGCCTTGGCGCTGATTTCGTGGCGTTCGGCCAGAAGGGTGTCGCGGGCGGTCTGGTTCAGTTCGGCCCGTTTCTCCGCCTTTTCGAGCTGGTTCGAGAGGATGAGGGCGATGACAAGGGCGGCGACGACGATTATCGCCACCATCACCGTCAGGGCCCGCGTGGTGATTGGACGTTGTTTCAGGGCCTCGGCCAGCGGGCGTTGGGCTTCGTGAATGGCGGACGTGAGGAAGCGGCTGGCGTCCTCGGGCGTCCAGATTACCGGTTTCGATTCGTCGATTTTCGGTACATGCGGCTTATTGACGTCTCCTGACATGACTGTCCTTTCTCGGTTCATCCGGGGGAAGGAGGCAAAAGCGGTCCGGGCAGTCCGGACTGGGTGCGGGGACGGCTTTTGTGAATGGCGCAGAACCCGGCGTCCCGGTCCGATGTGGGCCGGAAGCGGTCGCCGGTTTTTGTTTCGGGCGTAATTGATACTGTTACTGTAGCTCCTTTCCCCGGCATTGTCAAAGCATTAACCGCCAATTATTTGTAACCGGTTGTAACGGCCTTTTCCCTTGCTTTTGGCGGTAATGGGGACAATAATTGTGTTTCACCACGCGTATCGATTCGATTTCCGGGTCCGTATGGACTCTTCCCCAGGCTATGGAGCGTCATTGTGGCGAAAAAACCCCTGAAAGCACTTTTCTTCGATGTCGACGACACCCTCTATTCCTCCACCGAATTCGCCGCCAACGCCCGGCGGCAGGCGGCCCAGGCCATGATCCGCACCGGCCTCAAGGTGGACGAGGAGACCATTCTCGAAGAATTGAACGAAATCATCCATGAATTCGGCTCCAACGACGACCGGCACTTCGACAAGCTGCTTCGGCGCATGCCGAAGGAGGCGGTGCCGGCCGGCGGCAAACTGTTCATTATCGGCGCCGGCATCATCGCCTACCACCAGTGCAAATTCCGCCACCTCTCGGCCTACGAGGACGCCCTCGAGGTCATGCGCCGCCTGGCCGAGAAAAAGCTCGTCCTCGGCATCATCACCGCCGGGATCCCGATGAAACAGGTCGAGAAGATTTTGCGGCTGAACCTGCTGCCGTTAATCGATTTCAACCGCATTTTCATCACGGAATCGGTGGGCATCGCCAAGACGAACACGAAAATCTACATGCACGCCTGCCGCTCCGTCGGCGCCAAACCGGAAGAATGCGGCTATGTCGGGGACAAGCCGACCGTCGACATCGACGTGCCGCACCGTATCGGCATGCGGACATTTTTCAGCCGCCGCGGCGGCAAGCACGAGAAAAACCCGGGCGAGGCGGAACCGGATCACATTATCCACAACTTCTGGGATCTCCTCGACATCCTGGAAAAACAATACGAGATAATCCCCCATGCCTGACGCCTATCCGACGCTCCGCGCCGAAATAGACGCCGCTCCGGCCGAGCGGGAGGGCGAGACCTACTACATCCTCCACGATCGGGCCGGCATCGCGCCGTCGCGGCTCCTCGTTTCGCCCCTCGGGCTTCTTGTCGCCGGACGGCTGGACGGCGCCTCGTCCATCCTCGACATCGCGGACGGCCTCGGCCGGGAATACGGCGGGGCGGTCCGCTGCCAGGACGTCATGGACGTGGTGCAGGCGCTGGACGAGGCGCTGTTTCTGGACGGGGACCGTTTCCAGGATTACCAGGCCGAGGCGGCCCGGGAGTTCCGGGCCGAACCGCTGCGGGCGGCCAGTTGCGCCGGATCGGTCTATCCGGCCGACCCTGCCGCCCTGGCGGCGGACCTCGACGACATGATCCGGGAGGCGCCGCCGCCCGAAGAAGCGGTGCCGGCCCTCGCCTCGTTCCCGCGCGGAATGATAGTGCCGCATATCGATTATCACCGCGGGGCGGCCGGATACGGCCAGTGCTACCGGGTGCTCCGGTCAACGCCGGCGCCGGAGACCGTCGTCGTCGTCGGAACGGCCCACGTGCCCATGCGGGAACGGTTTTCCGTCTGCGAGAAGGATTTCGACACGCCGTTGGGACCGGTCCGGGTTGACCGCGATCTGACCGGATCGATCCGCCGCGCCCTGGCGCCGGTCGTTGACGTCGACCGGGACGTCCTCGCCCACCGGGGGGAACACTCCATCGAGTTGCAGGCGGTCTGGCTCAGGCATTTGTACGGCGATGCGGCGCGGATAGTGCCGGTGCTGGCGGGAAGTGTCGGTGAGTATATCGAAGGCGACCGGGAACCGGGGGACGCGGTCCGGGATCCGGTCATCCGGGCCATGGCCGACTGCCTGGCCGGTGCGGCGGCGACGGGGAAGGTCATGATCATGGCGTCGGCCGATCTGTCGCATATCGGTCCCCGCTTCGGCGACCGGCGGGAGATAAGCCACACCTTCCTTGGCCAGGTCGAGGTAGCGGACCGCGATTACCTGGAAGCGGTCGCCGTCGGCCCGGTCGACGGGCTGGAGAGCCTGGCGTCGCATAACGATTTGTACCATGTCTGCGGATCGGCCAGTATATTCGTCCTCGGTCTCGCCCTCCCGAAGGCCAGGACGCACCTTCTCGGCTACCATCAGGCCGTCACGCCGGAGATGCGCCAGGCCGTGACCTTTGCCGGCATGGTCTTCGCCTGATCTGATAACCGACAGGCCGCCGGACGGGTCGCCGGTTCCCGTTTGGGAGTCCCCGCGTCGCCGCGACGTCTCCGGCGGCATATTTGTCCACCGCCGATGCAAACCGGCAAATGCATTTGCTTTCTTTTTTTCCTTTGGCTATAGTGAGATGTATTGAGAGAGGCAACGACGTACACATCCCGTGTAGTCAGGGTCACCATCGAGTACGACGGGAGCGCCTATAACGGCTGGCAGGTGCAGAACAATGCGCCGTCCGTGCAGGCCGCCATGGAGTCGGCGGTCAACCGGTTGACCGGTACTGTCGGACGGGTCCGGGGCGCCGGTCGGACAGACGCCGGGGTCCACGCCCGGGGCCAGGTGGCGGTGTTGTCGCTCCCCGAGGCGTTGCCGGTGGAACGGGTTCCGGAGGCGCTGAATTCCCGGTTGCCGGACGACATCGCCGTCGTCGCCGCCCGGGAATGCGACGCGGCGTTCGATCCGCGCCGGGACTGCGTGATGAAACAGTATTCCTATTCCCTGACCCATGGCCGGGTGCGGCCGGCGCTGGGGAACCGGCGGTCGTGGCATGTCAAGCGGCCCCTGGACATCGATGCCATGGTGGAAGCGGCCGGGTTGCTGGCCGGTCACCACGACTATACGAGTTTTGCCAACCGGGAACGGGCGGGCGAGGACAATGTCCGCTCTGTCGACCGGAGCGAACTGGTTGTTCTGCCGGACGACGCGTTCGGGCGGGGGCGGCTGGTCTATTATGTCGAAGGCCGGAGTTTCCTCTATAACCAGGTGCGGGCCATGACCGGCACCCTCTTCGGCATCGGCACCGGCCGTTTCGGCCGGGACGACATTCCCCGGATCTTTGCCGCCCGGGACCGGGCGGCGGCGGGGGAAAGCGCGCCGCCGTGGGGGTTGTGCCTCGAGTGGGTGTTATACCCGGGCGAACCGCGTCCGATTGACCGGGGCGGGCTGGCGTGCGGGTGACGGCGCCGCCGGACCGGTGTGTTTTTCCGCGTGCGGGCCGGTCGTTGGACTTTGGTTGTCTGTCCCGTCTATATCGTGTTTTCGCACCACGAAGTGATACCCGGTCACGTACCATACTTTCGAACCATGAAGTTTACTCCAGTAACGTGCCTTGTTTGAACCACGAACAGCGTGAACCACCACATCGGACGGATCGATCAGCGGAGGACGGAACCTGCCGGACAGCTTTTGTGTCCATGATTTTTGGTGAGCGCGGAGCGGCGGCGTCCGGGGTGGGAACGGGTTGTCCGGGACGAATGCCGTCCGCCGCGGCATCCAGCGGACCAGCAGCGGGAAACGGCGTTTTGCGTAAGCTCTCCTCATGAAAAAATTACCAGGCGAATACCGCCATGACCAGAGCTCACGGAAGCCGCCGGATGGAACATATTCGATGCGGCGTTATTCCGATCCCGATACGGATGAGGAACACCTCACCTACGGTCGCCCTTCACTGCCGTCATGGATAGCGGCGGCGGCGGTGGCGTTTGCCTTTTTCCTCCTCGGCGGTTTTATCAAGACCTACCAGCAGCTCGAGGCGTTGAAGGTGGAATCCCGCCGGGAAATCTCCGAACTCCGCGAAGCCATGCGCCGCCTCCAGGCCCAGAGCCAGACCGCCGTCCGGCAGCCCATGTCCCGGCTTGTCCCGCTGCCTCCGGCCGAACGCCGGGACAGCCGCGGCTACTACGACTACACCCGGCAAGCCTACCAGGACGCCCCAGTGTCGCGTCCGCCGTTGCCGACGCCGGCGTCGTCGCCGCCGTCAGTGGCCGGCGCGGCCGGACCGTCCGGGGCGGGAACGGGCGGTCCGGCGGTCCGGCCGCGCGACTTCGCCGCCGTCCGGCCGGATCTCCTCGGCGCCACGGACGACGAACGGGACCGGCCGCGCTACCAGATCGGCCGCCGCTCCCCGGACGACGGCAGCGGCATCCTGACCACCCTGGCCGGCGGGTCCTGCCAGGTCGTCTCCGTCTCCACCACGCACAACCGGATTATGGTCGAAGGCGGACGCGACATCGGCCTCGCGGAAGGCGCCCGCCTCGAACTGGTCCGGAACGGCCGCTGGATTGCCGACCTCCGCATCCTCGACGTGTTTGACAATCAATCGGCCTGCGAAGTGCTCCACGCCACGCAGCAACCGCAGCCCGGCGACATTGTCCGCCGTCCGCCGCAGTCGCAGTGAGGCGTCGCCGCCGGGGCGAAAAACCCCGTTTCAATTCTGTTTCGGATCTGGTATAAACTGACAATTGTCAATTCCTTTCGGAAAACACGGGATGGCTGCCGGGGAAACATGCGTCGATTCATACTGACACCGCTCCTTCTTGTTCTCCTCGCCGGCGCGACCGCCACGGTCGCGGCCGGAGAACATCCGTGGAACAACAAGCGCATCCATTATGTCATCGAGCACCTCGGGCGGCTGGTGGAGAAGGGCGAATTTGTCCGCCGCGTCGGGTCGTATATGAAAAAACCGTGCTGGGTCATCGAGGAAAACAAGTTCTTCTACGACGGCGTCAACCCCGATCCGGTGCGCGGCGTCCGGACCCGCACCCTCACCACCCTGGACGGCCTCGCCCTGCAACGGACCGAATCCGCCATCGGCGCATCGGACGGCGAGGAATTCATCACCATCATCGCCGGACAGGCCCAGTTCCGGGCGTCGGGCGTCTACGGCCAGTCCGGTTCGGTACCGGTGCCGGCCGACGTGCTGTTCGAGATTGGCGGCGAATGGCTGGCCAGCCGGCGACAGCGGGCGGGAAGCGTCTATACGGCGAGCGTTCTCGACCGGATGACCCGGGGCGTCGTCGTCACCGAAGTGCGAATCCGCGAAATGGTCGATTACCGCTATGTCGACCGGAACCGGCTCGATTTTTGGGAGGCGGACATCAGTACGCCCGGCCGCCCGGACGTTACCGCCCGCTACACCACGGACGGCCGCCTCCTCCGCCTTGAAGGCGGCGGCATGGTCTACAGCGTTGTCGGACGGGAAGACTACATCGCCGGACGCATACCGGTCCCGGCGGCCGGTACGGAAACGGCGGACGCGGTGGCGGTGACGGACGGCGAACCGCTCCCGGCCGACGGCGCCGGCGCGCCGGTGCCGGACGGAGCCATCCGCCGGTCGCAGTCCGGCAACGCCGTCATCCCGATCGGCGAGAGCGTGCCGGCCTGGGACTCGTTCGCCTGGCTCCTGTTCCGGGCCGGACCGCCGTACGAATGGACCAGCGCGCTCCAGAGTTCCACCTATTCCCACATCGAATACAACGGCGCCGAGGCGACGATTATGGCGATTCAGAATGCACCCATCGTCGACAGCGAGGCGGTGTTCCCGATGGCCATCCCGGCGGAAATCCAGCCGTATCTCGGTTCGAGCGAGTTTATCCCGTCGGCGCATCCGGCCATTATCGACGCGGCCTGGCTGGCGTCGTCGGATGCGGAAACGAAGCGGGAGGAGACGAACGTCCTGCGGGCGGTGAGTTACATTGCCGGATGGATTAATCAGAACATCGACGTGGTGCCGTGGCAGGGCTACGAATCGTCCGCCCTCGACACGTTGAACCGGCGGAGCGGCGATTCCCTCGGCCAGGCCCGGCTCTTCAGCGCCATGGCCCAGACCCTCGGCGTGCCGTCCCGGCTTTGCCAGGGCTTTATCGCCCACATCGGCCAGGCCGTGAACCACTGC
The DNA here is from genome assembly GCA_021201355.1 of Planctomycetaceae bacterium. Lineage (GTDB taxonomy): Bacteria > Planctomycetota > SZUA-567 > SZUA-567 > SZUA-567 > JAJBSZ01. The sequence continues at coordinate 17,085 of JAJQFC010000272.1, forward strand.
TGGGCCGAAGCGTGGATTAACGGGCGCTGGATACCGGTGGACACGACGGTGAGCCGCGTCGGCCTGCCGGCCGGGTATGTCCTGGCGGCACGGGCGCAGGGGAGCGGAGCCATCATATTCAACTTCGCCGACTTCATGCGGACGCCCGGCCTCGGCCTGACCCTCGTCGCCGCCGGCCGCGACACCCCCCGGGGCGGCGAAGCCACCCTCCGCGTCGGCGACCGCCGGAGCTACGCCGTCACCGAAGGCGACTGGATGGCGAACCTGTACTGGGGGTTCGCGCTGCAACTGCCCCGGTCGTGGACCGGCCAGGCCAGGCTGAACACGGTGGAAATCACCAGCGGCGACCGGAACGCCAGCGTCAAGTGCGAGGCGCTCGAAGGCGATTTCCGGGCCGGGCGGGAGGAACTGGACGCCACTGTCGAAAGCCTCCGGACGAGCCTGGACCGGTTCCGCGCCATCGAAAACCGGGTGGTCGATTTCGACGACGACGGCGCCACGCCGGCCCTGTATATTGACTTCACCTGTTTCCAGGACGGCAACACGCTCCGCTGCCGCCAGTACGTCATCCCCCGGCGGCAACGGGCGTTCCGGATTTCCTTCTGGGCCCCGGCGGATCGGTTCGGGGCGTACACGCGGGAGTTCGACCGGATACTGGCGTCTTTTGAGTTTTAGCGGGTTTCCCGTTTCACATACGTTACAACGACTGTTTTTTACTCCAACCGCTGCCCGGGAATCGGATCTTCCGATGAGAAGACTCGTATGCACTAAGGAATGTCATGTTCATCGCCAACACCATTTCAGCCGCCAACCGCAAGCGCAAGTACGAACAATTCATTCGCTCCTTCCAGCCCGGACCCGAAACCACCATTCTTGATGTTGGCTACTCGAACAAGGAATATTCGAACAACGAGAACTATCTCGAACGCCATTATCCGCATCTCCATAACATCACCGCGCTCGGCGTGGTGCCGCCGGGCGAATTCGCCCGGCGGTATCCGTCGGTCAGGACAGTGCAGTATGACGGTAAATTTTTTCCTTTTGGCGACAAGCAGTTCGACATCATCTGGTCCAACGCGGTGTGGGAGCATGTCGGTCCGCACGACCGGCAGCTCCTGTTCCTGAACGAGATAAAACGCGTCGCCAGGCGCGCCTATATCACCACTCCGAACCGCTACTTTCCTTTCGAGGTTCACACCAAGCTGCCGTTTTTCCACTATCTGCCGCGCCGGCAGTTCGACCGGATCCTCCGGGCGCTCCGGAAGGAATGGGCGGCGGGAGATTTCATGTTTCTCATGTCGCTTGGCGATGTGAAGAGGCTTCTCGCCGAAGCCGGCATCGACAAATATAGAATCCATAAAAATCGCTTCTGCGGTTTTACCATGGATTTTGCCATTGAAATGAATTTTTAGTGATGACGCGCCGCCCGCCATCGTCCGCCCAAGTTTCTAAAAAAAGATACCAGACAAGAATGCCGTATTCAGGCAAGCTCGCCGGTAGCGACCTCACCGACGTTTTGCGAGTTCTTCTAAAAAGCGAATTCAAACCCAAAAAAGAGAAAAGGCCTCCGCCTATGCGGGGGCCTTTTCCCTCATGTTTGGCCCTTCACTAGATATTTGAACAAGTCCAGCGTTTTTTGCTGGA